>NZ_BAAHBG010000001.1:0-256804 GCF_054776855.1 Spirosoma migulaei
GTTCATGTCACAAAGATCTGAACTAGGACAAAATGCCACTATTTTAATGCGTTTAACCTGCCTTAAAGAGCCCTATTTGAGGTTACATGTAGATCTGTCTTCAAAAATACCGAGGATAAAGTATCCTCGGTATCGTTACCAGGTGCACGTTTACCAGGGGCTAATCCCTGTTTCAGGCGAATTGTCGTCACTAAAGAATTGACCAGTCGGGCCATCTGACCCTAACGTAGCTGCTTTTACCACCCTGGCCGCGGCATCGGGCACGGTTCCGGGGCCGCTGTGATGGTTAAAATCGGTGGCGGTATAGCCTGGGTCAACGGCATTTACCTTAAAGGCTGTATCGCGTAAGTCGTAAGCCAGCACAATGGTATAGGCATTGAGGGCCGCTTTAGACGAAACATATACGGCACCCTTTACCTGGTAATACTTCCAGGAAGGATCGTTATGCAACGTGAGCGAACCCAGACCTGAAGTAACGTTAACGATTCTGGGTTCGGGCGATTGCTTCAGCAGGTCTATGAACGCCTGTGTTACTTCAATGACGCCAAAAAAGTTGGTTTCGAATACCTGCTTAAATACGCTGAAATTCGTTTCTAATGAAGTCTGCGGAAACCCACCGGCGATACCCGCATTATTGATCAATACGTCCAGCACGTTAGTTTTTTGCCCAAGTACGTCGCGGGCCGCCTTTATCGATTCAATGTCATCTACATCGATCGCTATAGGCTCTACCTGCGTTAACCCCTCGGCCTGTAGCTGGCTAACGGCCTGCTGGCCTTTTTGTATATCCCGACTGCCCAGGTATACATAATACCCTTGCTGTAGTAATTGTCTGGCTGTTTCAAAGCCAATGCTTTTGTTTGCGCCTGTTATCAGTACTGTTTTCATCCTGTTAGTTGTTAACGGTGCAAAGCTACCGCGTAATCTACGCTCGGCTGGAACACATTTTTCGGCATTACTGGTACATTTTACGGATCGTAGTCCGATAGTCGGCAGGGGTGACGCCGGTTTCGCGTTTGAAGAATCGGTTGAAATAAGAGGCCTCCGAAAAACCGAGATCAAAGGCAATTTCCTTCAGCGAATGGGGCGTATGAAAAAGCAACCGCCGGGCTTCCAGCACCAGTCGCTCATGGATATGTTTGATGGCTGGTTTGCCACTTTGTGTTTTCACGACCTCGCTCAAATGCCCGGCAGAAATATGAAGCATTGACGCATAATCACTCACTTCATGCAATTCGCGGAAACATTCGTTGATTTTCGCCTGAAACTTCTTTAGTAATAGCGTATCGACTGAGGTATCGTTACCCGTAAATTGCTCTGTATATAACCGGCTCAGATACGTAAGCAGTACAGTCAGGTAAGCACTCAGCATGCGTTGCTGCCAGTCGCTAGGATGCTGATTCTCAGTATTGATCCGGGTCAGCATATCCTCTACAAAATCAATATCAGCCTCCGTAAGCTGTAATGCATGGCCGTTATGCGGATTTTGAATCAGCGGCAGCTTACTTATTGACGCATTTTCCTGCAAGGCCAGGAACTCCTCCGTAAACGCAATTCCGGTGCTCCATAACTGTTCATATCCTTCCTTTACGATGATCTGATTGGGTCCCGAAAAGTAAATCGTGTTGTCTTTAATGACATAAGGTGTCATGTCAATCCAATGACGGCTACCCGCTCGCCTGATAAACACAACCAGGTAATGGTTCTTTCGGTGCGGTATAAGCAGATCGGACTCGGTGGGTAAACTGCCTTCAAAATTATACACTCTAAACTGGTTGCTGCCAGTTACCTCGTCCGGCTCCAACGAATAAACCGGCACGTGCGGATTGCTACTAAGTACTTGCATTGGCTAAAGCTATGGCTTTATTCCTTAAAATTCACCCTCTGAAACCACCCGCGCGGGTGGTTTTTTCGTTTTGGGGCACCCCTACTTTTGAATCCAATTAACGATCACTATGAAGGGCTTAACCGAATTGAAAATACAGGAACACCTCGACCCAAAATGGGAAGACTGCTTTGACGGAATGACCATCCGGTATCAGGATAATCAGACCATTCTGCAGGTGGTCATAAAAGACGACGCGCATTTGCACGGTATCCTGAATCTCATCCTGAACTTAAATCTGAAGCTCATTTCGGTCAATACGCTGGAAGCTGGCTAGTCGATGGCCCAGCTAGTTGCCTCGATGTCTATACTCTTTTTACCTAAGAAAATCCCCCAAACAAATTCAAAATCCCCAATCCCATGAAATACATCTTATTACTACTCGTCTTCCTCTTTTTTCTTTTGTTTAGCCCGATGTTGGGCCAGGCGCAGGCCTTGTCTCAAACCGTGCGAGGTACCATCACTGATTCGGATAGCCAGCTCCCGCTGATTGGGGCAACTTTACTCATTGTAGGGTCTAAACCCCTCGTTGGTATCACAACCGATCAGAATGGACAGTTCAAATTAAGCAACATCCCTACCGGACGTATCAGCCTGCAATTATCCTATCTAGGCTACGAACCCAAAATCATCCCGGATATTGTGGTCAACTCCGGCAAAGAAGTGGTGCTTAACCTGACCATGCAGGAATCAACTCTGAAACTGGCCGAAGTTGTGGTGAAGGCCAGTCTGGAAAAAGGCCAGGCGCAGAACGAAATGGCCCTGATCAGTGCCCGGTCCATTTCTCCCGAAGAAACGAATCGGTATGCGGGCGGGTTTAACGACCCTTCCCTGATTGTGTCCAATTTTGCGGGTGTAGCCAACAACCCGAATGGAAACAACGACATTATTGTACGGGGTAATTCGCCCAAATATGTACAATGGCGGCTGGAAGGCATCCAAATCACCAACCCGAACCATTTTGCCGACCAGGGCGCTATCGGCGGTGGGCTGAGCACGCTGAATAATAACATTCTGGCCACTTCCGATTTTTACACAGGTGCGTTTGCCCCCGAATACGGCGATGTGTTATCCGGTGTATATGATGTGAAATTGAGAGCCGGGAATAACGAAAAAACGGAAGCGGTGTTGGGCGTGGGTATTCTGGGTACGGATTTAACCGTTGAAGGCCCCTTCAAAAAAGGCTATGGGGGTTCCTATCTGGTGAATTACCGCTACTCCACCATTTCGTTGCTAACAGAGTTGGGTTTAACGGGCGTAAAGGGATCGCCTAAGTTTCAGGATGCCGCGTTTAAGGTTTTGTTGCCCACCAAAAAAGCCGGGGCCTTTTCTCTGTTCGGATTGGGTGGTTCCAGCAGCGCGTTCCTGAAAGAAGTAACCCCCGAAATTGCGGAAACACCCGGTGATCGCTCCATGCTGGCCGGTATTCGGGAAGATATGGAAAAGGGGTCTAGCTTACTGAACCTGGGGTTGACCCATACCTTGCCGCTTGGTGCCAAAAGCTATCTCCATACTACGTTGTCGTATTCGCAGGAAGGTATCAACGATAAGGTTTTTGAATCCAGCATCGAAAAACAATATGACGGTAGCGGGGCCTACCTGAGAGATTCGGTGTTAACGACTCACCCTAATTTTCAAAGCCACTTACTCAAATCGACCTATCGGGGTGGCCTTACCTACCACACTAAACTAAATGCCCGGAATACTATCCAGATCGGTGCGCAGTATTCGCTTGCCGGGTATGATTACAAGCAAAGCCAATTACAGGGCGATGCGGCAACCCGAGTGTATTTGCTCAATTTCCAGGAAAAGGTGGGTACGATCCGGAATTACATCAGTTGGAAACACCGCTTCACTGACGCGATTACTATGGTGACGGGTATCCATAACATGAATGTGCTGCTGAACCATAAAAGTACCCTTGAACCAAGATTTTCCCTGAACTGGCAGCTTAGTCCGACCAGTTCGTTACAGGCTGGTTATGGCAAACACAGCACGATGGAAAGTGCCCATAACTATTTTGCCCAGGTTGAATCGGCAGATGGCCAACTTAGCGAGCCAAACAAAAACCTGGGTTTGCTCAAAGCCCACCATGTTGTGCTGGGCTACGAAAAGCGTTTCACACAGGCATTGGTGGCTAAAGCAGAAGTGTATTACCAGTCCCTTTACCAGTTGCCAGTCGAAAACAGTGCGACGAGTACGTTTGCGACCATTAATGAAGGTCCTGATTTTAATTATGTTGCTTTAGTCAACAAAGGAACCGGGCGGAATTATGGCATTGAGTTGACTCTGGAACGCTACTTTAGCCATAACTTCTATTATTTAGTCAACGGCTCCTTATATAGTTCTACCTACCAAACGCTAGAAGGCAAAGAGCGCAACACGCCTTATAATGGTCATTATCTGGTCAATCTATTAGCTGGGAAAGAGTTTGTTAAGCTGGGCAAGAAGAAGAATCAGGTTCTGGGGATAAATGCGAAAGTGTTTTTCAGTGGCGCTAAACCGATTATTCCGCTATTACGAGATGCTGCCGGGAATTTAGCGGTTGATCCGGCCAGGAATAAGTTCTGGGATTATGGCAAAGCGTACGAAACGTCCTTAAGTGACCTGTCCAAAATAGTGCTCTCGGTGAGCTACAAATGGAACAAGGCCCGAACCACGCATGAATTATTCCTGAACATGGATAATCTCACCAACAATCAGGGCAAGATAACCGAATATTACGACCCAGGTCAGCCTGGTTCCGTAGGGCATACGACCCAACGGGGATTGGTTCCCAACCTGTTGTACCGGCTGTATTTTTAACGTAACAGCAGTCTTCTCTCTTTTATCACTACTATTGACAAAGGCAGGTGTTGATTAAGGCGACCATACCATGAAGAAAATACCCATCAGGCAAATTAATTCAGCGTATCCCGACGTACAAACAGCCGAACGGTTTACGATTCGCCAGGTTCAGGATATAGTGGGTGAACATGATTTAATCCATGATCTGCACCGACATGATTTCTTTTTTATTCTTGCGTTGCAAACTGGAGATGGAGTTCATGAAATAGATTTTACACCCTATACGATTCGTAGTAATTCTATTTTCTTTTTGCGCCCTGGGCAGGTACACCAGCTTAACCTGAAAGTGGGTAGCACTGGATTCTTAGTCGAATATAACGCCGAGTTTTACAGCCCAACTACGAAGCTTTCCATCCAGCGAGTACGGAAAGCCAGCAGTAAAAACTATTGTAAACTGGAGACCAGCCGGTTTGAAAAAATAAAGGCTACGTTAACATCCATGTTCCTGGAATACACAAATAAAGAGGAGGGCTATCAAGATGTCATTAAGGCAAATCTGGAGATATTTTTTATCGAATTTATCCGGCAAAGCCCGAATCCGAATGGACCGCCAATAGTAATTAATCAGTATACGCAGGAGCGCCTGGAGGAATTTCTAGCGTTGATGGAAACGCACATAACTACCCATAAGCTCGCTTCTCAATACGCCAGTTTTATGAATCTATCGCTCTATCAGTTGAACGAAATCACCAAAACAACCCTGGGCAAAATTATCTCTGAATTAATCAATGAACGGATTATTCTGGAAGCGAAACGGTACCTGCTGGCAACGCCTGATCAAATAAAAGATATTGCCGACCAGCTGGGCTACGAAGACGTTTCCTATTTCATCCGGTTCTTCAGGAAACACGCTGGCTATACACCCGAAGCGTTCCGACAGAATTTCGGATAAGTACTGTACCTGCTGGTTAGTTCATCGGAGTTTATAACCCCGGCCGAATACCTCAACGAGTATAGCATCGGGTAAAATACGTTTTATCTGTGTTGCCGGTATAAGCGTGAAGGAGCTAGCTGATCGACTGTATTTATTCGAATAAATACAGTCGATCAGCTGACTAAATTGGGCAGGAACCCTTTACTCAGCCCTATTTCCTACACCAATATTCATTTATATAAAGATACTTTAATTGCAAAGAGTATATTATATGTTATTAAATTTATAAAATAAAATACCTTCCGCCGTACGCTACAACTACCTTAACCATAATGCCCTTTCGTTTCTTTTGCTTCCTGCTAGCTGGGTTCTGGATCACGCTGCCTGCTCAATCCCAGCAGCAACAGGCCCGATTTACGTACCTGACCACGAATCAGGGCCTTTCCCAAAATAACGTAACCTGCATTTTGCAGGATAGAAAAGGGTTTATGTGGTTTGGTACACGGGATGGACTTAATAAATATGATGGCTATAGTTATACGCTCTATCGAAACGACCCTTTAAAATCCACTAGCCTGAGTCATAGTTATGTACACAGCCTGTTCGAGGATAAGCAGGGACAATTGTGGATTGGCACTGATGATGGTGGCCTTAATTTGTTTGATCCCGATACCGAAACCTTTACCAGTTACAAACACTTACTTGGGCACCCCAATAGCCTTTCTCATAATAAAGTTATGGCCATCGCTCAGGATGCTGGAGGAGATCTATGGGTGGGTACCGCTGGGGGTGGGCTTGATCGGTTTGATCCTCAACACAAAACCTTTACGCACTTTAGCCATCAGAATTCAAATGCCGCTAGCCTGAGTCATAATGAGGTAAGCTCTATACTGATCGATCGTGCTGGTATAGTTTGGGCCGGTACCCTGGGTGGCGGCTTAAATCGACTGGACCCGAAAACGAAATCCTTTACCCACTACATACATAATTCGGCTGATCCGCACTCGTTAAGTCAAAATCGGGTGACCTCCTGTTTTGAAGATTCGCAGGGGCGGTTCTGGGTGGCTACAGAAGGGGGCTTAAACCAGTTCGATCGAGCCAATGGAATTTTTAAGCGCTTTCAACAGACAACGGGTTTGCCAGCTCAGCTGAGCCATAATGATGTGAAGGCTCTGGCCGAAGACAACGACCATACTCTGTGGATTGGAACCCAAAACGGTGGAATTAACCTGTTACACCCTGATGGTACATTTTCCTATTATACGTATCAGGTCGATAACAATCAGGGTCTCAACAGTGGCTCGATCTATTCCATATACCGGGATCGAATGGGTACAATGTGGGTGGGCACGTATTCGGGAGGAGTTAATAAACTGGATGCCGCTCCCCTGAAATTTAAGCTCTATCAACGCACACGAATCAATACGAACAAGCTGACGAATAACAATATACTGGCAGTTCGAGAGGATGACCGGGGCGATTTGTGGCTGGGTACCGATGGAGGAGGCATTAATGTGCTCAAAAAAAGTAAGTCCGTTTTTATGGCCTACCAGGATACAAGCCGTTATGCTGCTACCATTGGGAGTAATTTTGTGCTAACAATTTATGAAGATCGGAAAAAGCGTATCTGGACGGGTAATTATAAAGGAGGGCTAACGCTGTTTAATCGAAGCAAAGGCACCTTTGAATCGAAAGGTAAGCTTAGTCCCCTTAGTATTAGTGCGATTCTGGAGGCCCGGAACGGAATTATGTGGCTGGGTACTTTTGAGGAAGGGCTTATTCGATATGATCAGAACACGGGTGCAATAACCCGATACCAGCCAAACGCAGGACAGGCCGGTAAACTGAACTATCCAACCATTACTAGCTTGTGGGAAGACAGGCTGGGAAACATCTGGCTGGGTACCGATGGGGGAGGGGTTAATGTATTCCACCCCGACAAAAATAAGTTTACCCAGTATCTGCATAAGGACCCAATTCCCAGAAGCCTCAGCAGCAACCAGGTAAATATCCTCTTTGAAAGCAGTACAGGGCAACTCTGGCTGGGTACCAATGCTGGATTAAACCAATATGATGCCCATACCCAAACGTTCAGAACGTACCATCTGCGAGACGGCCTGGCCAACGAAGTGATTCAGGGTATCCTGGAGGATCAACATGGAATTCTGTGGCTGAGCACCAACAAAGGCCTGAGTGCCTTTAATCCGAAGACACACACCATTCGTAATTTTGACGCGAGTGATGGGTTGCAGGAAAGTTCTTTTAACCGGATGGCCTGTTACAAAAGCCGGACTGGGCAGCTTTTTTTTGGCGGCTTAAGCGGACTTAATAGCTTTTATCCCGACAGTTTACGGTATAATTCGTTCATTCCTCCAGTCTATATTACCGACTTTCAACTGTTTAACCAGTCGGTACATATGCAGGATGCGGAGTCCGTACTGAAGAAGCCAATTAGTGAAACCCACGACATTACGCTCTCCTATCACCAATCGGTTCTTTCATTTGGATTTGCCGCCTTGAGTTACACCGTTTCGTCTAAGAATCAGTATGCCTATAAACTTGAGGGCTTCGATTCGGATTGGATTCAGGCGGGTACTCAACGAACAGCCACCTATACCAACCTGGACCCGGGCGACTATGTATTCCGGGTCAAAGCGGCCAATAACGACGGAGTCTGGAATGAGACTGGTACGTTTGTCAACTTACATATTATTCCCCCGTTTTGGCAAACGAACTGGTTTCGGGTGTTGGTCGCCTTGTTCGTGGTGGGAGGTCTGTACTGGGTATATTGGTTACGTGTCAATCGGATACAGACACAAAAAATGGTCTTACAACATCAGGTCCAGGCACGAACCAGTGAGGTACTCCAGCAACGACAGGAACTACAGGAGCAAGCGTTTCATGTACAGTTGCTCCAGGCTAAAGTAGAGCAACAGGAGGCCCAGCAGCAGCTCCAGGAGAGCGAACAACGATTTCGGGAAATTGCCGAAAATGTTGATGAGGTATTCTGGATTCACTCGGCCAACCCATTTCAATTACTCTATGTAAACCCTGCCTTTGAACGGGTCTGGGGGACTACCTTTCAGCGATCACACGAAGACCCATTGTCGTTTATGGAGACTGTTCTGCCGGAAGACCGACCCGCAGTTCTGGCCTTTATTGACCAGTACAAGGCCGGAATAGACGGGGAACTGTATTATCGACTGCAACTGAAAAACAAGCCGCTGCGTTGGCTATTAATTCGCACCTTTATTATCCGGGACGAAGCGGGGAAGGTTGTTCGACACATTGGTATCGCCAATGACGTGACCAGCCAGAAAGATAAGGAGCTCGTTCTCCAGCAATCCCTGCTACGTGAGCAGGAATTAAACCAGCTTAAGTCACAGTTTGTCTCCACAGCCTCCCACGAATTCCGCACCCCACTGGCAACGATTCAGTCCAGTGTCGAGTTAATCAAACTGTATCTGGATACCCCTGCTGCCAATGGCCGACCAGCCATTCAAAAACACCTGGGTGTGATCGAAAAACAGGTTGACCAGTTCACGACGTTACTGACCGATGTACTGACCATTGGTCAGATCGAAGCCGGGAAAGTAGCCTATGCTCCTCAGTCAGAAGATATCGTTAGCCTTTGCGAGATCCTGATTGATACGCATTTTAGTGGTCGCTCTGATCGGCGGAATGTTCAGCTTACCATCGAGGGCGTGCCCTGTCGGGTTGATCTGGATGCCACACTGATCAGCCATGTGCTAATCAACCTGCTGTCGAATGCCTTTAAGTTTTCCACAAATACACCTCCGGTTCTGTGCATTCAGTTTAAGCCCGACAGTCTGGTATTACAGGTGATCGATACAGGAATGGGCATCCCGGCTCGTGATCAGGCCTCGTTGTTTCAGGCTTTCTTCCGGGCCAGTAACACGGCAGGCATACAGGGTACCGGCCTGGGCCTGGTTATTGCCCGGCAATTCGTTGAACGTCATGGCGGTCAGTTGACTGTAAAGAGCCAGGAAGGAAAGGGAACGACCTTTACGGTTAACCTGCCGATCGGCTGCCCGGTGTAGGCACTCTCTGCTCGTACGCTCATGCACAAACAGGTGAACGTCGGTTCGGTGAGATTACGGGAAAAGCTGCCAGATAAGGCCTTAATTGTTTGATCTGCCGACGGGAAATAGGCAACTGGCGGTTTTTTGAGAGCTGTACATAAGGCGTGTCCAGATAGCGGGTATGATAAGCCACGATGTAGTCAGGGTTCACCAAAATTCCTTTATGAATGCGAAGAAAGGCAGGCAGGCGTTCCGACAGGCGTTTAAGTGTAATGGCCACTAGCATAGGCTTCTGATTCCTTACGTGAACCAGCGAATAATTTCCCATTGCTTCGATATACTCGATGGAGGCCACCGAAACGGATCGCTTGATAGTAAAGTCGGGTAAGAGAATAGTTTCCATTAGTAGTTTATTTGTTGTTTGTCGCTTAAAAGTAGCGTTCAGAATGGCCTGAGCCGGTATTGATTGGTTTGGAACGTAGTAAGGATTGTCTGGAATGCATAAATAGCCGTGTGAACCGTTCTTACAAGGACCAGTCAATTGATACAATAGCGCTTTCCATGTTCTAAACGGAAGGCGTTTGCCTGGACTTTTCCAGAAAAGGACTCAGGGAGCTGATAGAGGCCAAATGCAAGCGGAATGTGCTAAAAATGGCATTGAGACAGTAGGTAAGGAGATACCGTTCTGATCTATACCGATCATTATAGAAAAGCGTTTGGCAGCAAAGAATAGCCAAAAGGGGCGGGTATAAGCGCCGAAACAGCCTGTTGGTTAGTCCGTCTGTGGAATAGTGGCTTTTGGGGTAGAAACTATATCGCCAGGGGTTCCTGTATCGCCAACGCCCCTACACTACTTTATTTCCCACCCAGCGGAATGAGGTAACCTACGGATAGCATCGCATTTTGCGGATTCAGCGCTACGCCATCCTCATTGCTGGAGAACAAGTATGAGTAACGGGCTTCCAGTTGAACCGATCCCGGACCGGCTTTCAACGCAACACCAGCTCCGCCCGATGCGCCAAATGACAGTCGGCCAGAGGAGGTCACGTCTAGTGCCTGAGACTGGGATTGACCCGACTCCTGAACGGATATGGTTCCACTTGTGGTATAGCCTGCAACCGGACCCGCATTGATAAAGAACCGAAGGTTTGGTTGACCAAAGCTAGCTTTTAGCAATATCGGCACTTCAACGAGGTTGTATTTGAGCTGGAAATAATCAGCGCCAGCCGCCACGCGAACTCCATATTGGGTATAGAGAATTTCGGGTTGTACCGAAAAGTTGGGGCCACCGATATTGACGATAACTCCGCCGTGAAAACCGGTTACCCGGGCCAGTTTAACGCCCTCTCCCAAGGCCGAAATATCAGTTCCGCCGATCGTTGATGAGTTGCCCCCGAGCCGGAAACCAATCCTAAAATGAGATTGACTGGTGGTAGTTGGGGTGTTTTGAACTGCCGGGCGATTGGCGGGTGCAGCCTGCGGTTTAGGCGCTATGTATGTAGTAGTTGGTTGTTCCGGCCGCGGCTGTTCCTGTTCAACAGGAGCCGCTTTAGCTGGCTGAGCTGCGGAGAGTGTCGTTGTGGCAACTGGTTTCTTAACCGGGGTAGTAGCTGATTGTGTAGTAACCGGGCGCTTAGCAGGGATTGGCTTGCGTGCGGCCGGTTTGGGCTGAGCCAACAGACTTTGAGAAACAAGAGAAAGCGTAACGAAGGAAAAGAGGACGTTCATGATGCACGTAGTTTTAGTTGTTTACGGCACCAAAATTGGGTGTTTACCTGTCTGCATCCAGCACCAGATTGTTTGAACTGGTAGTTCCACGGGATGAACTGAATAAAGACGGCCTTGGAACGAGGGATCCAATGCGTGAACAACCCAACGTATAGGCGAAAAAATAGTTCTGCTAGTCTCTGAATGATGCGATTCCCCAACAGACACGTATCTTTCTGAACTCGTTATCCAATCCTAAAATTCTCCTTATCTCCTATGCTGAACCGGCAATTGAAGTGGCTTGCTTTATCCTGTTTGCTGATGGTCATGACTGCTACAGCGAGTCTGGCCCAGACAACCAATCCTGTTAAATCGATTTTCCCGGCAGATACCCGCTTTGTGGCGAACGTACCCTATGCAGGCGATACCCTAAAGAGGCATTTACTGGATATCTATCTACCCGCCAAATCGGGTGCCAATCCACCTTTGGTTGTTTGGGTACACGGGGGCGCCTGGATGCTTAACGACAAGTACGCCGACATGAGTTACATGAAAAACACCGTTCGATCCATTCTGGAAAAAGGCTACGCTTTTGCTTCTATCGACTATCGGTACAGTACAACGGCACCTTTTCCGGCTCAACTACAGGACTGTAATCAGGCACTTGAGTTTCTATACCAGCAGGCGGCTACCTATGGGTATGACCGAAATCGAATTGCGTTAATGGGTTTCTCCGCGGGCGGTCACCTGGCGTCATTACTCGCTTTATCGGCCAATAATTTCATACCTGCCTTTTACGCCAATCGGAAAAAGCCGTCGTTCCAGATCAAAACCGTCGTTGATTTCTATGGCCCGGCCGATTTGCTGGCGATGATTCGACGGGATGCTCCGCTTTCGGATACGGCTGTGGCTACTTCTGAAAGTCGCCTGTTAGGGGCATCTCCCTTACGTCGGCCAGACCTGGCGAGAATTGCCAGCCCCGTCACCTATATTGATACGAAAGATCCCCCGTTTCTGATTATTCAGGGCGAGAAAGACGAGTCGGTGCCAGCCGCGCAGTCTGTTTTGCTGAGTTCCTGGCTGACGCTGGCAAAGGTTAAAAACAGGCTCATCATCGTGCCAGGCGCTCCCCATTACGGTACTATGTTCGATAGCGATGTTAATCGGCAGGCTATTTTTGACTGGCTGGATACCTATCTAAAAAAGTAAATAAAGGCTATAAAGCAGCCTACACAATCAGGGGTTTTCCTAGTTAGCCAACTGATTTACTAGGAAAACCCCTAAAGCCGATAGACTATTGATTAACTGGTTGATAATCATTTTTTTATATTTTTCTTGCAGAAGTAAAATTTGCGTATCACCTTTGTTGCCAATACGATTTCAGCGCCTAGTTGAAGTCGGGTAACTTAAGTCAGTTTCGCAACTGGCTTCTTTGTTTTCTAAATAAATCTATTTAATATATAGATTAACAGTATTAAAAACATAAACAATACACGCGATGACACTGGAAATGGTTAATGAATTGGGCGATGTTCGGGCAGTCGTTGTAAAAGATCGCCAGCCTGTGGAGCGGGTGCGTCCTTTACTAATCGGAGAATCTGTTCCCTTTTTCTCATTGGTTGATACGGCTGACTATTGGCAAGCATCCCTTCTAACGGTTGATGCCGCCCATCAGACGGTAAGCTTACCTGAGATGCTAACCCGGGGGCCAATTGTAATTAGTTTTTATTGCCCTTGCTGGGGTGGTTACGCCCGCCCGTTTTTGGCTTCCTTAACAAAACTGGCTACCGAGGTTCGGGCAAAAGGCGGTCAAATGGTGGTATTTACCAATCAGAATCCGAAGTATCTGGTACAGCAGACAGATCTGTCGACCATGTTGTTGGCGTACGATGCCGATAACTCAGTAGCCCGACGGTTCGGGGTTTACTCGGAAACAGACCCCATCTGGGATCGCGTATCAGGCATTTCGGAAGACGTATACGTACCTGCGGTATACGTCATCGACCGGTTTCGCCGAATTCAATACCATTTCCTGGACGAAAACTTTGAGGGATTTACTCAGCAGGAAGATGTGTTGAGCGCACTGCCGCAATAAGTGTGATTTGTGCTTCCCTTTGGCAGATTAGTAATAGAAACGATTATGAATACGAACCTTGAGTGTCCCGTTGACGGGATACAAATTAATGAAACGAAAGTCCGTTTGGTAGCTGGATTCGTGTTAGCCAGTGGGCTCGCGTATTTACTGAGTGACTGGCTTATAATACCGTTAGGACTGGTGCTGGACTTTGGGCTGCGGAGTTTCGATCTGGGTAAATATAGTCCATTCGGTACTCTGGCCGAAGGGCTGGTAAAGACGCTGCATCTGCCCTACAAAGGTACCGATCAGGCTCCTAAACGGTTCGCTGCCCGAATCGGACTGGCCTTCAGCTTACTTATTTTAGGTCTTCACCTGGCGGATATATCCACCCTTGTGCCTACTGCGACACTTGTCCTGTTTGCTGCTTTAGAGTCTATCGTTGGCTTCTGTGCGGGTTGCTATGTATATACCTTCTATGTGCGTTTGTTTCCCAGAACTGCCTAATAGTCTGCTCAGTTTCAGGAAGGATAGATTTGCCAGACAAGCGTATTAAATGCCATCCGCTGGTACCTACCAGCCGTTCACTGATTTTGTAACCCTGGGGATTGCGTATTGGCTCTTTCGATAAGGCTCGTGACTTTTTTCGTTGACAGGATAAACAGGATTGTTATCGACAAAATCAAACCTGTTTATCCTGTCAACGAAAAGATGATATTAGACCAAATTATACGTAGACGATAAGTCACTCACATAAGCGTAAATGCTATTCAGGTTTGAACAACACCCGGCCATCGGCCTTGATTTGCCAGGCTGTAATGGGATTGAAATGATAACCCACTTCGCTTCCCCTGGCGTCAACCAACTGCTTGAGTGTCGGTTGAGTGTAGCCCGTTTCGTCGGTTACGCGACTCAAAATTTCCGTTTCCGAACCGTTCCACTGCCATAGGTACCGGAAGGCCGTGTGTGCTTTGTCTAAAACGGGGTCCTGAAGGGTTGCCGGACTCCAGGTTTTACCCGCATCTGTACTCACCTCCACCCGAACAACTCTTCCCCGACCACTCCAGGCAATACCCCGAATTTCGATATAGCCCTTCTCCACTTTTTTAGGATAGGATGGAAACGTAATGATCGAGCGGGCGTCGATGTCGAAGCTGAATTGGCGGTATTTTCCGGCTTTGATGGGTTCCGTGTATTTGGAGGTTTCCTCGCGGGTCATGTAGGGTTGGTCGGAGAGTTCGATCCGGCGAAGCCATTTTACCGATGTATTCCCTTCCCAACCCGGCAGAAACAACCGAACGGGATAACCCTGCTCGGGCCGGAGGGCCTCGCCATTCTGGGCGTAGGCAATAATGGCATCGTCCCAGCCTTTTTTGACCGGGATACTGCGGGTCATAACGGCTGCATCGGATCCTTCGGCCAGAAACCAGCTGGCGTTGGGTTTAACGCCCACTTCCCGAAACAGGGTCGAGAGTTTAACGCCTGTCCACTCACTTTGACTGGTCAGACCGCAAACATCCTGTGGCGACATGGTTTCTTTGCCCGTTCGGAAATTACCCGAACACTCCAGAAACGCAATCCGCGAAACAGATGGGAATCGTTTTAGGTCGGCAACGTTGAAAATGAGTGGTTTATCAACCATTCCATGGATCAGCAGTTCGTGTTTGGCCGGGTCAATGACCGGAACCCCCGCGTGATGGCGTTCAAAATGAAGGTCGGATGGGGTAATGATGCCGTAAAAATCCTGTAAGGGCGAGCGCGACGAAATGTCGGACGGTTTCTTGACGAGTTTTTCAAATGCCGACCGGGTCCCCACTTCACCCGCCAGCGTACCGACTTGCTTTGTTGGATCATCGGGTAGTAATTCAGCTACCGAAACACCTGCCTGAATCGTTTTGCCCGATGCCGTCTGAACGATGGCCACAGCCGCCGTTGCCGCCCCGCCGAGCATCGTGCGACGCGAAATTTTACCCGTAAGCTGGTCGATTTGACTGATTTTCTTCTTCATCTTACTTGATGGTTGGGCCTCCTGTCCGGTCGTCGGGAACGAATAGGTTGTGTGCGGGCATAACTACCTTCGGCAGGGTCTGTGCATTAATGACGGTTTTTTCATCGATGATGCCGTTAGCGTTCAGCAAATACGCCGTCAGGTTATAGACCTCGTCATTGGTGAGGGAACCAGGCTGACTGAACGGCATGGCCCGCCGGATATAATCGAAGACGGTAGTTGCGTAGGGCCAGTAATTACCAATAGTTTTTTCGGGTCGCTTTCGGGTAGGATCGTTCGTACTCACCAGCGAACCGTTTGGGCCTCCTATGCCCCCAGCGCCATGGCAGGCCGCACATTTGGCCGCAAAAATTACTTTTCCAATAGCGGCTTTTCCTTCTCCGGGTGGTAATCCTTTTCCATCCGGCCGAACGTCGATGTCTACCCGGGCAATCTCTGCCTGCGTGGCCGGACGTCCCAGCCCAAAGCTGGCAGGCCAGGGAAGGGTATCGGCTTGGCTAATCAACGCAGTTGTCGAGACCGGTAGACTGGAACGTTCTTTTCCATTTGCCTGAAAACAGCCATCCAGGGCTATGAGTAAGAGCGCACCACTCAGCATCCGAAGGCTATACATGTATTTCTTCATCGGTCAGTACGGTGTTGTGTTTCACTAACCAGTAATAGATTGGCACGCCAATCAGGGCGATCAGTAGCCCTGGCCAGGTGTATGTGGGTTTGTAAATGATAAGCAGACTGCAAAATGCAACACCCATCACGATGTACAATGCTGGCAAAACGGGATACCCAAACGCTTTGTACGAACGCGCGATCGTTGGCTGCTTTTTCCGAAGGATAAAAATACCCCAAATGGTCAGGATATAAAACAGCACGACAACAAACGAAATCATATCCAGCAAATCGCCATAGCGCCCACTCAAACAGAGCAGTGAAGCGACCACCGCCTGGATCCACAAGGCAAATTCGGGTACGGCGTGTTTGTTGAGGTGCGCCGTTTTTCTGAAAAACAATCCGTCTTTGGCCATGCTGTAATAGACGCGTGCTCCGGATAGAATCAGGCCGTTATTACAACCGAACGTGGCAATTAAGATGGTAATGGCGATGACGGCGGTACCCGCGTTCCCGAATATGGCCTGAGCCGCCGTGATGCCCACGCGATCTTTTTCGGCCCCGGCAACATCCGCCAACGGCAGCACAGCGGTGAACATGACGTTGAGCGATACGTAGAGCAGCGTGACGAGCAACGTGCCCAGTAACAAACTCAGCCCAATATTCCGGCGTGGATTTTTGATTTCGCTGGCTACAAACGTCACGTTGTTCCAGGCGTCGTAACTAACAACAGTGCCCGTAAGTGCAGCCGCAATGGCTCCCCCCAGTGCCGGTAGGCCGATGTAATTACCAAACGACCCATCGCGGCTGAGTGGTTGCAGGTGCCAGGCATTGGCCCAGTTGGTTGCCCAAACTTCCGGTTTCAAATAGATCAGGCCAAAAACAATCAATCCGATCAGGCTCAATACTTTGGTTGCCGTGAAAACAGTCTGAATTATTTTGCCGCCTTTAACTCCCTTGGTGTTGATGTAGGTGAGGAGGAAAATAATGCCAATGGCCAGTAGCTGAGCCGGGGAAATGTGAAAGCTCCCGATGGAAAACAAAGCAATGTCTTCACTCACTTCGGGAATGAAATACGCCAGGAACTTAAAAAAGGAAACGCCCACGGCGGCAATCGTTCCAGTTTGAATAACCGCAAATAAACTCCAGCCGTAAAGGAAGGCTACCAGCGGGTTGAAGGCTTCTTTGAGGTACACATATTGCCCACCTGCTTTGGGATACATGCCGCTGAGTTCACCATAACTGACAGCCGCAATCAGGGTCATGAACCCGCCAATGAGCCAGACAACGATGAGCCACCCGGCGGAGCCAACAGTGCGCGTCACATCGGCACTGACGATGAAAATGCCGGAGCCAATCATGCCGCCCGCTGCCAGCAGGGTCGCGTCGATCAGGCCAATTTCCCGCTTCATCTCAACGGGTTCCTTTCCTTTAGTCATGGTGTATAGTTAAACGAGCACGGCGGTGGTTAACGGGGTAACGGGTTCTTCGGCTGGGATTCGGCCTTGTAAGCGGGGCATTGATACATTGGGCAGGCGCGGTAATACCAGCTTGGCGAAGTAGTTGGCTTCTTCGATCAGTGGAAACCCGGAAAACACGAACGACCGAAACCCCATGTCCATATACCGATTCAGCTTGGCCACCACCTGGTCCGCACTCCCAACCAGCCCGCCCCCACAGCCGGAAAATACCTTACCGATGTGTGTCCAGAGGATGTCTTCAACGTACCCGTCTTCATCGGCGTTTTCGCGGAGCTGGTCTTGCCGAAGTACACCCAATGAGCGTGAATCTTCCCCCCGAGCCCGGATTTCCAGCCCCCGTTGATCATCGAACTTCGACATCAGGCGCTTGGCGTAGGCGCGGGCTTCGGCTTCCGTTTCGCGAACGATCACGTGGATACGGAGGCCAAAATCAATTTTTCGTCCATAGCTGGCGGCCCGGGCGCTCATATCCTTGAGGGTTTCATACATGCTTTCTTCCGATTCGGGCCAGTTCAGAAAGACATCGCAGTATTGGGCGCAAACGTCGCGCGATCCACTGGATGTACCCCCAAAATAGAGCAGTGGGCCGCCATTCTGCTGGTAGGGTTTTACTGGGTCGGTTGGTAAATTGACCTGGTAGTATTTGCCTTTGTAATTGATGCGATCCTGCGTCCAGGCCTGTTTCAGAATTTCGATGGTTTCGATGCAGCGTTCGTACCGCAGACCCGGTTCTTCGCGGAAGCCGGGCAAATCGGAATTAATGATATTTAAAATTAGCCGCCCTCCGAGCATATGGTCGAGCGACGCCAGCGCCCTGGCCAGCATAGGTGGATGAAATTCGCCGGTGCGTATAGCCACCAGTAAGTTGATTTTCTGGGTGAGGGTGGCAATCCCTGCTGCAAACGTCAGCGGGTCCTGTCCGACGGTATAGGCCGTTGGGAATAAGATTGAGCTGAACCCTAGTTTTTCGGCTTCCAGCGCAATATCCTTGCAGTGCTCAAAATTACTCCGGCGGCTGTTGTCCAGTACGCCCAGGTATTCGGTATCGCCCCCAATAATGTCATCGAACCACGAAATTTCAGCAACGCGTTGTGGGGTTCGGACAGATACCGGTTCTATTTTGGATAAAGTCATTCGTATGTGCAGATTAACGGATTGGTAGGCAGGATGGTCCTGTACTGGTTGTCCTAACGCTTGTAGATGGTCTTGCCTTCCTTGATGGTTTCGAGCACAATCAGGTCTTTAATGGCTTGCGGATCGATGGTCAGTGGATTGTCGGAAAGGACAACCAGATCGGCCAGCTTGCCGGGTTCGATAGAGCCTTTTGTGGCTTCTTCGAAATATTCATAAGCACCATTGATCGTAATGGTTCGCAAGCCTTCAATGGGCGTTAGTCGTTCGTCGGGGCCAATGGTTTTGCCTGAACGGGATTGCCGATTGACGGCTGTCCACAGTAGAAATAGCTGATTTACAGGTGTTACTGGGAAATCGGTGTGGTTGGTAGCAATGATGCCTTTTTTGAGTGCCGTTTTCAGGGGGCTCGAAAAGAAAGCCCGTTTCTCGCCCAGGTTTTGCACGTGTACATCGCCCCAAAAGAAGGTGTGGTTGGTGAAACAGGCTGGTAACATGCCTAACTGCTTGTACTTATCCAACTGATCGGGGCGCACAAATTGTGAGTGAATCACGACGGGCCGTCGGTTGGTACTGGTCGTTTTTAACTCCCGATTGGCGTTTTCAACAGCCTCGATGTACATGTCGATGGCCGCGTCGCCGTTGCAGTGGACAAATACCTGAATGTTGTTTTCGAACCCCTTTTTTACCGCTGCGTTGAATTGCTCCTGCGTGGTAACTGGAAATCCCCGACAAACTTCACTATCACATCCCGGTACCTTAGTTAAATACGGCTGACCGAAATAAGCCGTTTTGCCTTGTGGCGAGCCATCCGACATGAACTTAAAGCCATTCAGTTTCAGATGCTTGTCCAATACTCCGTATTTGAACTCCGGGTTGCCCAGCACTTTGTCGATAATGCCATACGACGGTAAGGTTTCAATGTCGATGAGTAACTCGCCCCGGTCGGCGGCTTGTTTGAGCAATTGCAGGGATTCAAAACTGGTGCTGCCGTCCTGAGCGGTCGTGATGCCCTGACTGGCATAGTACAACTGCTGATCTTTGAGCGTTTTGAGCTGTTCGTCCAGCGTAGGCGTTTTGCTCGGGCGGTTGCGCCGGACAAGCCCTTGCGCCCGCTCCTGAAGTAAACCGGCCGGTTCGTTGGAGCCATCTTTCCGGACAATTATACCCCCGGCAGGATCTTTGGTGGCGCTGTCGATTCCTGCCGATTTCAGCGCGGCTGAATTGGCCACGGCCATATGTCCGGAAACGTGTGTAATTACAACCGGGTTGTTGGGAAATGCACCGTCCAGATCGTCTTTAGTCGGGTGGCGTTTTTCGGCCAGTTGGTCCACATCGTAGCCAAAGCCGTTAATCCATTCGCCATCGGGGATACTTTTCTCGGCCTTGTATTTTTTCAGTTCCGCAACCAGATCGGCTATGGTTTTTACTGGTCCAACGGGGGGAGCGGCTACGTTAGCTGTTTTGGTCCATTCGAGGCTCATGAAGTGGCTATGACCATCAATCAGGCCGGGAATAACCGTTTTGCCACCCAGGTCTACGACAATCGTTTTGCCATCTTTCAACTTGTTGATGTCACTGACCGAGCCAACGGCCAGGATTTTGCCCGCTTTTACGGCCACGGCCTGGGCCGTCGAGTTCTTCGCATCAACGGTAATAATCTTGCCATTGATGTAAACCTTATCCGCCGTTTCTTTGGCTGGCTTTACGGTATCGCCAGGGCCTTTGGCCAATGCCAGTAGGGGTAGAGCGGCTATGGCAAGTAAGTGGAATGTCTTTTTCATTGAGTTGGGATGTAGTTAGTGACATGGGCCGCACGGGCAGCCCACGCTACAGTTTATTTCGGCGATAAGCCATTATACGCCAGTTCGTTACTAGGGATAGCCCATACGTAATTGCTGGCGGTGGGTAGGACTTCAGGGGCGGTACCGGCGGTTCCGGTTTTGGCGGGTAGGGCTTGGACACGTCGGAGCAGATCAGGGGTTCGGAAACCTTCGCCTAGGAGTTCAATGCGCCGTTCGTTCAGGATGGTAGTTACCAGATTTTCTTTCGTGTCGATGCCGCTTGTAAAAGTGTACGTAGCATCGGATCGGTTTCGAACGGCTTTCAATAAGGCTGTTGCTTTCGTTAAATCGCCGGTCTGCGCAGCGGCTTCGGCGTAGTTAAGCAACACCTCGGCATAGCGGATCACCGGGATATAATCTGTGTAGGGAGCGGAGTTTTTTGGGAACTTCTTCACCAGTTTCTGTCCGGTTGCATTCGTGCTAATCAATCCTTTCCGGGCATCAACCGAGGTGGCGGATGCGAAAACCGGGTCTGCCGCAATTCCCGCCGAATTCAGGTAGACAACGGGTGTCAGGTAGTTTGCTGCCACCGCACTTTGCAGGGCGGGGGCTTCGGCCGGGTTAATAAACGGAATTGTAAACACGGCTTCATTACCCACATACGACCCGGCAAATACGGTGGCTACATTGGCCTCAAGCTTGTGGGTCAGGCTACCCGAAACGTACTGAAACGGGGCCGCAGCCGAGACGAGTTTAGCGGCTTCGGTAACGACGCTGGCATAATCACCTTTCGATAGATAGACACGGGTTTTCAATGCAATTGCTGAAGCTTTGTGGGCTCGTGAAGCATTCAGTAACGCGCTTGAGTACGAAACCGGAAGATCCGTTTCGGCTTCGTTTAAGTCCTTGATGATCTGCGTGTATACATCCGCTACCGAACTAAAGGCCAGGTCGTTGTTGCTGCTGGACGTTTCGGCTTTCAGTCGAAGGGGGAGGGCCGGGCTGGTGCTGCTTTGGGCGTAAGGTTTCGCATAGGTTTGTACCAGACTTAGATAGCTGAAGGCCCTCAAAAACTTCGCTTCGGCTATATACCCCTTCCGAACTGAATCAGGAATAACGGTTGATGCGGCCAGATTGTCGATCAATAGATTTGACGAATTGATGGTGGTATACCCCGCACTCCAGACCGCATTGACAAAGTCGCCCGAGGCCGAAATGGACTGGTTCCAGACGTTGGCACCGGTGGAGTTGTTGCCGTCATTCTGGCTGAATTCATCACCCCGCTGTTCGTTAAAGACCTGGAACCGGCCCCCGTAAAACGACGCCGCACTGAATTGAGAATAGATGCCATTTACCTGAGCCAGAATCTTGGCCGGCGTACTGTAGGCCGATTCGTTGGAAATACTGGTAACGGGTACGGCCTCCAGAATATCCTTATGGCAGGCAGTCAACAACACCGCCGAAATAGGCAGGATGGCCAAGGCCCGGATTGTATAGTGCTTAACTGTTTTTATTGATTTCATGAGTTACGAACTGAAAAAGTCTTAAAAACCAATGTTTAAACCGACGGTATAGACCGAGGCATTGACGGGGGAATTCTGGTCTTTGCCCGAGTTGATGGAGTTTCCGTTGATGGATATCTCCGGGTCGGAGCCGGTGTACTTGGTGATGGTATAAATGTTCGACGCCTGCACGTAGGCCCGCGCCGATGAAATGAATTTGCTGATACCGAGCTGCTGCACGGGCACCCGATACCCCAGCGAGATATTTTTCAGCTTGACGAACGAGCCATCTTCAACATTCGTAGTGTTGGCCGATGAGAAGCCGCCGGTAAAACTGTCGCCCCAAACGAGTTTGGGAATGTCAGTTACCTGGCCGGGGGTTGTCCAGCGGTTCAGAATGAACGTACCATTGTTGAAATAACGTTGGTCGGAGATGGTGGCCCGCGTTCCGTTATAGAGTTTATTGCCACCCGAGAAGATGATGCCCACCACTAGATCGAAAGGCCCGTAAGTCAGGTTGTTGTTCAACCCGCCATAATAGGTAGGCAGGGAAGGCCCCTGAATCCGGCCATCGGCATAGTTATCAATAACCGGGGCCGTAGCGCCATCGAGGGTCGAGAAGCTTTTGGTTACGGCATTGTACTGAACAACCTGATCGTTGCGGTTGATGTATAATTTATTGCCATTAGCTGGGTTCACGCCTGCCGTTGGCACGGCGAAAATAGACCCAACTGAATAGCCCACACGGGTAATATTCTGAATCCCAAAGGTGCTCAGGGAGGTCGGGTAAATATCACCCCCGGTGCCTAAGGACGTGACCTTATTTTCGAGCGTAGCGATGTTAAAATTGGCATTCCACTGGAATTTGCCTTTATTAATGATGTTCGCGCCGATTGATAGCTCGATCCCCTGGTTGTACAGGGAGCCTACGTTGGCAGCAATGGAATTGCCCGGAATCCCCTTCGATGAGGGTTGGGGGGCGTTCAGAATCAGGCCATCGATGGTGTTTTTGTAATAATCGGCCTCGATGGTGACGCGATTATTCCACAAGCCGAGGTTCAAGCCGATGTCGATTTTCTTACTCGTTTCCCAGCGCAAATCAGGATTCCCAGCCTGCCCGAAATAGAGGCTGGCTACGCCCGAGTACGTTCCCGAACTAAACTGTGACAGCGATGCGTAATCGTTGAGACTACTATTACCGACAACCCCGTAACTGGCTCTGATTTTGACGTCGCTAAGTGTTTTGGCCAGCGATGCGTTTTTGTAAAACGATTCCTCCGATAGGTTCCAGCCAACCGATCCGCCCCCGAAATTTCCCCACTTATTGCCCGCAGCCAGTGCCGACAGGCCATCCCGCCGGAAGTTGAAGCTGAACATGTATTTGCGCTTATAATCGTAGCCTACATTGCTGAAATACGACAGCAGACCATTTTCTGAGTAGACGTTCGCGCTGGGGGTAATGGTGGTAAATCCACCCTGATAGTTCGTGTAAAACGGATCGGCCAGACCGGTGCGGGCAGCGCCCCAGCCATCCACTTTCCGGTAGATTTCTTCGTGCCCAATTAATAGTCTCAGGTTGTGATCTTCGTTGAAGGTCGTGTTGTACGACAGCGTATTGGTCCAGTTGGAGCGGTAATAGGTTGTTGTCGAGTTGGTGGCGGCTCCATTGGTGGCAAATCCATCGCCACTGTACGGATTTCGGAACTCCTTGTTTTCAACCACGTAGTTATCCAGGCCGTAAACCGTTTTCAGCTTCAGATCTTTCAGTAGCTCAATTTCAGCGAACAGACTCCCGATGAGGGTGGTATTGGCCGATGAATTCTTGTCCAGATCTAAAATGGTTTGCAGGTTATACGCGTTGAAAACGCCCAGCGTCGAGCTGTTTGGGCCATACCCAATATTGCCGTTGGCCGTGTTAATATTATAGGTTCCGTTGGCATTATAAACAGGAACGTTTGGCGGTAGAATGTAGGTCAAGCGCGCCAACGGTTGTAAGCCAATGTACTGAGTATTGACATTATTTCCCGACGAGGACGCAACCGAATTGGGGCCGATAGCGCCCGAGTTTGGTCCCGCGTTCACTGATTTGCTGAAGGTCAGGTTCGTTCCGATGCTGATGCTTCGGTTCAGCTTATGCTCCAGATTGACCCGGGCCGATTCGCGTTTGAAGGTGTTGGTTCGCAGAATGCCGTTCTGGTCGGAGTGGTTGACCGAAAGGAAATAATTGGTGGCATCGTTCGCGCCGGAAACACTAATGGTATGATTCTGGGAAACGCCCGTCTGATAGGCCACATCGTACCAGTTCGTGCCTACATCGCTCCCGTCTGCATTTTTGCCCAGCACAAAACCGGGGGTAAGGCCCGCATTGACCCTCGCTTCATTTTTGATAGTAACGTAGTCGGCCGGGCTTAGCATTTTGGGTAAATTGTAGGGCGTATTAAAGCTCGCCCAGCCATCGTAGGTTACTTTGGTACGGCCTTTTTTGCCTTTCTTGGTGGTAATCACAACAACCCCATTAGCCGCCCTCGATCCGTAAATGGCCGTTGCCGAAGCATCCTTCAAAATATCAATGGTCTCAATATCAGACGGATTAATATCCGACAATGGATTGTTTCCCACAGAGCCACCAGACGAACCCGTAAACACCGTGACCCCATCGACGATAAAGAGCGGGTAAACCGATGAAGTGATGGAGTTGATGCCCCGGATACGAAACACCGGCGTGTTGTTCAGCGCACTGCTGGGTTGTACAATGTTGACACCAGCCGCCTGCCCGCCCAGAAGCTGGTCTAAACTTTGCGCCGGGCGATTCTCCAATTGGGTCGCGCCAATTTTAGCGGCCGAGCCCGTAAACGATTTTTTACTTTCGCTGGAGTAGCCCGTCACGATTACCTCGCTGAGTTGGCGCGTATCGGCTACTAACGCAATGTCGAGGTTAGTGGCATTGGTAATGGGTACTTCCTGATTTGTGAATCCAATGGAGGTAACAACCAGTTTTTTTGCGCCCTGGGGTAGTTGGAGGGAGAATTTGCCGTTGCTGTCGGTTTGGGTTCCGATGGTACTACCCTGAATAACAATGTTGGCACCTGGGAGCGGCTCGCCATTATCAGCCCGAACGGTACCGGATAGACGTGACCCGGTTGATTGTGCCAGCAATCCTCCAAACGAGAGTAGCCAGACTACTCCCGCAAATAAAAGTTTTTGCATTACTTTGTCTTGGTTATGTGAAAAATGAGGCCGGTCAGAGCCTTATTGTTAGCCAGCCGGAACGGTTGCCGCCGTTTCGGCTTTTTTATGCCTCGTAGACCAGTTGCCGCTGGACCACGAGACTCGTACTTTTTTACATTCTTACCGGAATTCACCTTATCGGTGAAATTATAAAACTATCTATTCGATTGATTTTATAGAATAAATAGCTGTCTACTTAGTTAGTATGTCATTGGTTGCTATATATGTTAGGCTGGTGCGTGTTGCTCCGCTTCTGTTAAGCAGGTATCAGACCCGGCTATCGAACGAAGGATTTAAGCCTAGTGCACGTTCTGATTTCGTCTGTGCAATCGGCGATAAAACGGGGGGGTATAGATACCGGTGAAGGATGGATTTTCAGGACGTACTCATGGCGAACTCATTACTAATCTTGTTAATTAGTAGGCAAAGGTGAATAGTTGATTTCGTTTTTCCAAAAAAATGTAAAAAAATGGTTATCAGGTAATTAGCTATTAGTCTATCGAGAAATACTGTTATTGCCAGCAGTCGATAAGTCTTTCTACTTAACTGAGGGCTGTGCTAAAAGGCCTTAAATTGCCTTTAAGTTTTAGAGATTGAGTTAGTTAGCGTAGGTGGGGATATCTGGTTTTAGGCTGGTTTAACCTGGCTGGTACGTACAGCAAAGCCCTATTAGTTTCAATCAATCCATTGTCAGGTCTGATCAAACCAATAGGGCTTTAGTGAGCATTGCGTAGTCATATAACCGAAACTATCGCCAGACCGACCCTAACCTGGTAAGGTCGGCTGACGTAGTAAGGCACTTACTAACCTATTATGCTAACACGTTCAATGATCGCCGTAGCGTTTTTCTCCCGCAGTAATGGCCACTGCCAGTTTATTGTCCTTGGGTGGCGTTGGACAGGTTGCATAGGGCGTAAAGGCGCAGGGCGGATTGGTGGCTTTGTTGAAATCAAGATACGTATAGCCATCTGCGTCAGGGCCGGGGGCGTCTAAAAACCGGCCACCTCCATATGTATCATGCTTATTGCTCAGATCGGCGAAAACGAAGTGCAAATGATTGAGATTCCCGGTCGCGTCGAGGCCATACTCTTTCCCATTTACTGTAAACAGCAATCGCCCTGGCGAATCCTGATCGCTTGTCCGACCAGTAATATCCGTGATCGCAATTTTCTTGCCCGGCGTTGGTACGAACTTCGCTTTCAGGCGCCAGTCGGTACTGATCGGATAAGTGTCGATGCCTTTAAATTCTTTAACTGATGGGCTTTCCAGGTCGCGCAGTCGGATGGCGTATTTATCGCCCCGCTGGATCACAAACCACCGGAGCGATTTGTGTTTCAGGACGATGGGTTTGCCCGTATAGGGGAAAATATCCAGGGTTGTCACGGGTTTATCGCCTTCAAAAATCTGCGCTCCAGCTACCGTTTCCAGCGTAACCTTCCCGTTTTTCAGGCTGATTTTTCCCAGTCTGGCATCGCTGTGATCAGACGGGAATACAATTGAATTCCTGTCGCTGCCCCCGAAGGTATTGTCGCCCTCTTTCAGCCAGAACAAGCCCGCCAGGTTAAGCCAGCCTTCTTCTTTTTTCAGGTCTTCCTCCCGCTTTTGGTGCCACTGTTTGATCTCCTCTTCGTAGGGTAAATCCGCCGTAAACGCCAACAACAGTAGAGGTGCCAGAAATAACCAGTTTGTTTGCTTTTTCATGATTGTCTATATTTTATTGATTTGTAAGCTATTGACTATAAAGGAAATAAGGTCTTGTCGCCAAACTGGGCGATATGTTTTAGATGACCAGCATATTCGTTGGACTTGGTGATATCGCCTTTTTGCTTGTACACCTTATACAGCCCCCAATAGGCATTGGCCGAATTCGGATGTCGTTCCAGCAATTGCGTGTAAGCCGCAATTGCTTTGGTATATTCCTTTGCTTTTAAATGGGTTTCGGCCAGGCTGATCAGCACCGGACGGGCATAGGTTGGCGGTTCGCTGTAGCCAAGCTCATCCTCTTTTTGTTTGGCTTTCTCCAGCAGCGCAACGGCCTCTTTGTATTTATTCTCCGCGCTTTTTATGACCCCCTGCAATTCAAGCGAGGCTACGTTTAAATCGTTGAGTCGGCGGGGGGCAATCACCGCGTCGGCCGATAGCTGGTTTGCGTTGCGCCAAAGCGCTGCATCGAGTGCATCGGCAAACCGTTTGGCATCCTCGATTCGGTTCGTCTTAACGGCCTCCATGCCCGATGCGAAGTAGAACAGCCCGTCTTTGTAGGCAATGGCTTTATTGGTGAACAGGCTGTCTTTATCCAGCTTAATAGCCTCCAGCCGGTCGGCCGCTTTCTTATAAAACCCAAAACACAACTCCATTTTTGCTGGGGCAATAACGCCCTGATAGAAAAAGCGGCCTTCGTATTTCTTTTTTCGCTCTTTGGTTGCCGGCATGGCTTTCAGCTTCTCGGCATAATACAGCGCCGTTGCATAGCGGCCATCTTCGGCACAATTCGACAGCAGATAATTGATGTTGTGGATGTAATTCCAGGCATCGACTTCCGGAATGTGCTGCTTTTTCATGTAAGCCGAATCCACCGCCAGCGAGGCCACAAAGGCGTCGTAGGCTTTCTTGTAATCGCCGATTTTGTAATAAATGTGGCCCGGCATATGCACCATATGCCCCGAAGCGGGAGCCAGTTTAGGCAACAGTTCTGCACTTTCGACCGCCTGATCGGGGCAGCAGTTTTCCATCAGATGAATCCAGTAATGATGGACGGCCGCGTTGTTGGGATGGGTTTTGAGCAAATCGCGCAACAGGTATTCGGAGTAGAGCTGGCCTTCCCGCGGATTCAGGTCCGTGTCGTAACCACCCATTTTGCTCAGGGCCAGAAAGAGTTTGGCGTCTACATCATCGGGGTATTTATGAACAATGATTTCCAGCTTTTTCTGGTATTCCTTCTTGCTGTTATCAGTATCGGCGTCGCGGACAAGAATGGCCTCAGCATAGAGTTTCTCGTGTTCAGAGGCCGAATCTTTCAGGGCTTTTAGCTTTCTGATAGCCAGCTTTTTATCGGCTGCAAAGTCCGTTCCTTCAATAGCGCCAATGGCACTATATAGTCCCCAATACGGCATAATGGCGGTTGAGTCGTGCCAGATTGCTTCCTTGAAGGCGCGGTAGGCTTCGAAATCCCAGAAGCAATGGAGCAGAGAAACTCCCTGTTTGAAGTAGGTCTGCGTCTGCCGTGATTTGGTTTTTATGGTCAGGTCCGATGTGCCAATGCCGCTTAGTAATTCAGGTGCGGGTAAGTTGTGAACATACACTGTCTCTTTCCGATAATCCTGAATATGACTCAGGTGGTTATGGCCGAGATCGTGGCTGTCGCCATCCTGCACATCGTGGACATGATCGGCCTGGCGAACCCGCTGCCCCAGCGCACTACAAGCGATTAGACAGAAGAATAGAATGAGGAGTTTCATGAAATGTAGTAGCTTATAAATTAGATTACACACAGAGCCACAGAGGACATAGAGTTATAATTATTATTTTCCTGTTTTTTCTGTGTTCTCTATGGCTCTGTGTTTAATCCGCCCTTAATTCAGCAGCAGTTTATTGGTCGTGATCTCGGTGTTGGGCAATGGGAAAATGTAGTTGCTCTGCGAGGGCAATACCGTCGGTGCACTGTTCGAACTGCTCGACTTGGCGGGTAAGGGCATCAGGTTTCGGAGCAGGTCATTGGACCGGAACCCTTCTCCCAGCAGCTCAATGCGCCGTTCTTTCAGAATCGTATTGACCAAAGCGTCCTGGGTATCAACGGCACTGGTAGGGAATGTATAGCTGGCATCCGACCGATTCCGAACGGCTTTCAATAAGTTCGTTGCTGTGGCTAGATCTCCCGTGCGAGCTGCCGCTTCGGCATAGTTTAGCAGCACTTCCGAGTAGCGGATAATGGGCAGGTAATCCAGAAACGGCGACGGTTTGCTGTATTTGGTCAGGAACTGAACGCCCGAGGCTGTACGGGCAAATGTGCGTCGGGCATCGGTCGATTTCCATTCGGTTTCTCCCCATATTCCGCTGGGATTCAGGTTGTACTCCGAATTAGCATTGAACACATACGGGAACGATGACTGACCGGTTACGTTGTCCAACTCCGTCATGGGTACCGACAGGATCGACTCGGTGCTGGTGTAATTCGTCGTGAATATCTCGGTAATGTTCTGCAACTTATGGTTCACGCCCGTTGCCGCCGAATAGGGAGTCGTTGTCGAAACGATTTTCTTCGCTTCCTCAATCACTTTGGCCCAGTTGCCGCTGTTCAGGTAAACACGTGTTTTTAGAGCGATGGCGGTGTTCCGATGTGCCCGCGTTGTGTTGAGTAACGCGGTTGAATAGTTTAGGGGAAGATCCGCTTCGGCTTCGTCCAGGTCTTTCAAAATCTGGGTATAGACTTCGGCTACTGTACTACGTTTTAGGTCGTTATTAGCGGTCGTTGTTTCGGCCTGTAAACGAAGCGGTAAGCCCGGAGATGTGCCTTTATTCTCGTTGTAGGGCCGGGCATACAGCGTGACCAGACTATAATAACTAAGGGCCCGAAGGAATTTCGCTTCGGCGGTATACTGTTTGGTCAGCGTAGCACTTACCTTAGTTGGATTGTCGACCAGCCCTTTTATAAGGATATTTGCGTTGTTGATGGCTGCATACCCAGCCGCCCAGAATCCTGCCACAAAGTTCGATCCTGAATTCAGGGTCTGATTCCAGGCTTCATAAGCTGTGAACGTATTGCTGGTTCGGTTGATGAATTCCTCACCCCGCGCTTCAGAATAGGTAAAGTAGTTACCCCCGTAAAAATTGGCGCTTTTAACGGATTTGTAAATCCCATTGACCAATCCCAGAATCCGGTCGGGTGTGTCGAAGGCATTTGTCCCGCTGATGGCTGTAGCAGGTGTTGGATTGAGTAATTCCGTATCAGTACAAGCCGAGATCGTTAGGGCTAAACCCAGGCTCAGATAGCGACTAAAACGGCGAATGGATGTATTTGAGGTCTGTTTTTTCATGATGATTGTAGTTGGTGTATTCTATAGTTTTGCCCCCAACCTCCTCTGAAGGGGGATCTGTCCAAGAGGGAGCATTGCCCCTTTAGGGGGTTGGGGGTAATTCTAAAACCCTACGTTAAGGCCAAATGTGAAGGTTCTGGCCTGACCGATGGAATTCTTTTCGACACCAGGAGTGGTGTTGGAATTGCCGTTCGAAGAGGATTCTGGATCGGCTCCTTTGTAGGGTGTGAGTAAAAAGAGGTTTGATCCCTGTGCATACACCCGAACTGAACTAATGCCCGTTTTACCAAAAATTGAGCTGGGCAATCGATAGCCAACCGATGCGGTTTGCAGGCGAAGAAAATCACCTTTTTGGGCATTGGTCGAGACGGGGAACGACGAACCGCTGGACGTCTGATCGTTATAGACCAGGCGGGGGACGTCGGTGATATCGCCCGGTTTCTGCCAGCGGGTCAATACTTCGGTGGAGTTGTTGTAGGCCCGTTGGTCGAGGAGGGTTGCGCGGGTGCCATTCATGATCAGGTTCCCCCCCGAAAACGTCAGGTTGAAGCCAGCATCGAAGTGTTTGTATTTGAAATTATTCGAGAAACCGCCGTACCAGTTCGGGAGTGCATTGCCAATCAGGTAATAATCGGCACCTGTGATCGCAGCCGCCGTCTTACCATCCAGGTACGTCCACTGGCTTTCGCCCGGCGCTACTACCTGACTATACTGAACCTGCTCGCCTTTGGCGTTGATGAAAATACGGCGGCCATTGTCGGGGTTCACCCCCGCTGTTTTGGCACCATACAAACTACCCACTGAGTAACCAACCCGCGTGATATTGGTGGTCTCATAGGCCACCATGGTTGTGCCCACGATGTCGGTATTTCCATCCGAAAGAGCCGTTACTTTATTACGCAGGTTGGTGTAGTTGAAACCCGCGCTCCAGGAGAAATCACCTTTACGAAGAACCGTACCGTTTATACCAATCTCAATTCCCCGGTTATACATCGCCCCTACATTGCCCAGAATCGCATTGCCCGGAATACCTTTCGAAACGGCTTGCGGAGCGCTGAGGATCAGGCCATTCACGTTGTTGTTAAAGTACGTCAGATCGACCTGGATACGATCATTGAATAAGCCAAGATCGGCACCAATGTTCGTTTGGTCGCTGGTTTCCCAGCCCAGGTTTGGGTTGCCTGCCTGCGAAATGGCCCAGGTGGGAACGCTTCCGTACAGCGAGCCACTGTATAACTCCTGCGAGTTGTAGGCATTGCTCAGATTGCCATTGCCAACCCGTCCCCAACTGGCGCGAAGTTTCACATTCGTGAGCGTAGCCGCCAGTCGGGAGTTCTTGTAAAATCCTTCTTCCGACAAGGCCCAACCGCCTGATACCCCGCCGAAATTACCGTATTTACGTCCCGTCCCCAGCGCCGAGTTTCCATCCCGCCGGAAGTTGACCGTTACGAAATACTTCTTGTTGAAATCATACGTCAGGCGCGAAAAGACCGATAAATAAGCCCGCTCACTCAGGTCATTGTCGGAGGCTGTGATGACGCCCCAGTTACCCTGATAATTCTGAAAGGACTGATCGGAAGTCTGAGTACGTGTAGCACCCCAGGACGAATTGTTGAACTTTTGTGCATCGTAACCCGCCAGTAAGGATATGGCATGCTTGCCGTCAAATGTCTGGTTATACGTTAAGGTACTGGCCCAGTCCCAGTTGTCGCGGATGGCCGTGGCATTATCAACTGATCCCTTGCTGGAATATCCGTTGCCTTGAATGGCACTATCGAAACTGACGTTGTCGGTTCGCAGCCGGTCGATGGAGTAGGTCGTTACGAAGTCCAGATTCTTCAGGAGCTTGGCCGTTGCGCCGATGCTGCCAATGATGCGGTCATTGACGGACGTATAGCGGTTTAAATCCAATAAGGCCACCGGGTTGCCGAAGTTGCTGACAAACTGATTGTTTCCTACGCCAATGGTGTTGGGGCTGGCTGGGTTGATGTTATAACTTCCGTCGGCATTGTAAGCCGTAACGTTAGGAGGGAGGGCAATGGCGAGTCGGGCCGCCGAAACCAGCAGGAATGTTGTGTTAGGTGTTGATCCCGAGTAGGGCGACTGGTTATTGCTGGTATTGTACGATATGCTTCCTTTCAGTTTCAGCCAGCTCGTGATTTCCTGATCAATGTTAAAGCGGGCCGCTTTCCGGGCAAATTCGTTGCCTTTCAGGATGCCGTTTTGCTTGGTATAGTTCGCTGAAAAGTAATAGGTTGTAGTTGGCGTGCCGCCCGATACGCTGATATTCTGACTTTGTGATACGCCCGTTCGGTAGATGTAATCGTACCATCGGGTATCTACCGCCGATCCATCCGCGTTTTTATTTGGGAAAAATAAGGCCGATGCTACGTTATCGTTCTTCTCATTACCACCCAGAATTTTAGCGTTCAAAACGGCCTCATTCTTAATGGCAATAAACTGTTCGGCGTTAAGCAGTTTTGGCAATCGAACCGCTTCCGAAGAACCTACCCAGCTTTCGTAGGTGATCCGGGGTTTTCCGGCTTTTCCCCGTTTGGTGGTAATCAGTAAAACACCAGCTGCCGCTCTGGAACCATAAATGGAGGTTGAGGCCGCATCTTTCAGCACATCAATCGACTCAATATCCGCGGGATTAATGTCGCCGAGTGGGTTGTTGGGTACGGCTGTACTGGCCGATACGTTACCCGTATTAATGGGGATTCCGTCGACCACAACGAGCGGATACGAACTCAGCGAAATCGAGTTTACGCCCCGAATCCGAATGACGGGCGGGTTGTTCAGGACGCCATTGGGTTGCGCAATACTTACGCCCGCTGCCCGGCCTTGTAACGCCTGATCGAAACTTTGTACGGGCTGCTCTTTAATGGCATCGCCGTTGACCCGCACGGCCGACCCTGTAAATTCAGCTTTCGTCTGGGTTCCGTACCCAACCACCATTACTTCACCGAGTAGCTTGGTGTCGGCAGTAAGGTCGATGTTGATGACCGAACGGTTCTGGATGGCTTGCTCAATCGGCGAGTAGCCAATGAACGAGAAAATAAGGGTGGCGTTCGCGGGCGCATTCAGTTTGAAACGACCTTCCTGATCGGCAGTGGTACCGGTTGTGGTTCCTTTTACCACAATGGAAACGCCCGGTAGGGCCTCACCCGTTTGTTTGTCTTTGATCGTCCCGGAAACGCTTTGTCCCTGGGCATGGGCCTGGCTAACCACGAATAAGAGGATAATACTTAGCCGGATCGCGTTGTGTAGTTGACGTAAAATTCTGTTTGTCATTGATTTATCTGTTCGGTTGTACATTCTGGATTGTGCCTACCGCGCTGACCTCACTACTGAGGTCGGGCGCAGTCCGCATTGGCGGATCACCGGGTTGCCGGTGCGGTAGGGCTTTTTTGGTGCGTGTTGCAGAAAAGGTGGTAAAGGGCTATACAAACCGTTTCATTGCTTCACCGCTAGTTTTGATTCTCGTTGTAGTTCTTTGGCCGTTGCTTCTACGTCGTGAAAGGCACGCAGAAAATTGCCGCCCCAGAGCTTTCGGATTTCCTCTTCCGAATAGCCTCGTTTGAGCAGTTCACGCGTTACATTGGGGGAGTCGCCCACGTGTGTATAGCCCATAACACCTCCACCATGATTGAAGTCTGATGCCAGCCCCACATGGTCAATGCCGATGAGCCGTACGGTATAATCAACAGCATCCAGGTAATCGGCCAGGGTTGTGTATTTGTAGCCATTACTCGAAAATTCTCGGTAAGCGGCCTGGAATTTCTGATAAGCCGCGGGATCAAGTTTCGACTTTGCATCGTCTCCGGGTTGTAGTCCGAAGGGTTCCCAAACGTTCTTTTTGTAGGTCGCCAGTTGCTCCTGAGACGGATGCAGGTAGGACGAGAAGGCTACGATACTGACAACCCCACCGCTGGCTGCAATGGCTTTCAGTTCATCGTTGTTCAGATTTCGCGTCGCATCCACCCGCCCCCGTACGGCCGAATGAGAGGCAATAACTGGAGCCCGACTCAACTGAATCGTCTGGAAAACTCCCTGGGGTGTCAATTGAGATACATCAATAATCACCCCAAGCTTATTCAATTCTGCCACAGATTGTTTACCCAGTGCTGATAAGCCACCCAACTCGTCGGGTTTGTCGCCGAAACCAGGCGAAGGCCGGGAGGAATCTGCCCAGTCGTTGTTTCCGGCATGGGTAAGCCCAAACACCCGAACACCATCGCGGTAAAGGATTGGGAGTTGAGCGATGTCTTTGCCGAGCGAAAATGCATTCAGGAAACTCAGCAGAATGGCGTGTTTTCCTTTCGCCGGAATACGTTCCAGGTCAGCCGCCGTATAGGCAAACTCCAGTCGGTCGGGGTGCTGATTCACGAATCGACGCAAGGCGGCCAGCTTCGTATCTACTTCTTTCCGGGCCGCAGCAATGTTTTCGGGCGTTTTTTTTGCCGTGCCTGCAAACAGTGCCACCGTGGCTACATCCAGATCACCCCGTTCGAGTTTGGGAAGGTCAAACTGGCCTTTGGTATCCGTGCCAGCGTCGTTGCCTGGGGTATTAAAATCGACCAGAATATCGAGATGAGGATCAATCGTCAGGGCAGATTTATGAACCCGACGAACTACCGCATCAGGTACAGATTCGGGGGCAGGCGGGGAGGACTGTGCGCTAACGGTATACGCATACGTTATTGAAATAAGAACCCGGATTATCAAAAAATAAGAGGAAGGTTTGTTCATGGGATCGGGTGATTTATTGATTTTTGTTTGTTGATGAAGTGATGAAATATCCCTATTCTTATCGGCTGGCGACACCTCCCGATGGCGTTGCTACAAGCGTAATCGCGAGGGTGAAGTCGTCATAAATCGTTTTGTCGCCCAGATTTTCAAAGTAGTTTTTCGAGCGGTACTTAATATCGTATTTGGTTCGGTCGACCGTTACGTTGGCGGTTGCTGTTAGCTTGCCAGCCTCGGTTTTAACCTGCGCCGGAAACGTGATGTCGTTCGTGATGCCTTTAATTGTTAGCTTACCGGCTACATCATAGGTACTGTTTCCAGTGAGCGACACCGACGAAATCACGAATCTGGCAGTGGGGTGTTTTTCAACCGAGAAGAAGTCGTCGCTTTTGAGGTGGCCTACTAATTTGGCGTTTTGATCAGCGTCGGTAATATCCGTTACCGTTAGGGCTTTCAGGTCAATATCAAATGATCCGCCTTTCAACTTGCCGCTTTTCAGGGCTAGTGAGCCATTGATGATCGGGGCTGTTCCCGTATGTTCGCCGGTTACTTTTTTAGCTGTCCAGACCAATCTGCTTTGCTGGATATCTACTTTGTAGGTAGCTTCTTTTCCTTTTTTAGGAACTGGAATAGCGAAGGAAACAAGTGAGAGGGCCGTCAGGCCGAACAGAAGTTGGATTGTCTTTTTCATTGTTGATCCGCCGGAGCGAGTTTTAGTGGTTCTGGTTGACTGTATTCAGTTTTTGGCATTCTGTTTATGGTGGACTAACGCTCTAATAAAACATGCCTCAAACGGCCCACCGGGGACAGAATACCGTGAATGAAAAATCTATCTGCTATGTCGACGAGGATTCGGCGAGTTAACTGGGCCTTCAGAAAGGTATCGCCAAGGCCAGCGAGTGATGCAATCGTAGTTGTTTTCATACGGAAGATTAAATTAAGTAAAGATACTTTTATTCTATGGATTAAGTAGGATATTGGTTCACTGATTAGATCAAGATGAGCCGAATCAGGCAGGTATAAAACCCAACGAATGGTATAATGCGACCTATCCGTTCAGCAAGAACTAGTTACTGACAACAGCAACAAGACGGTTGTGCTACAGGATGCAGATTCATAATAGGTTCTGCGTTTCGGGACGAAAATTGACTAGACATGGCGGTCCGCCAGGGCGGTTGTAAATTTATAGTTCCTAACTAGGTAGGCAGGTTAGCACTATCACCAACTGGCAAGTTGCTAAGGGTTCGCAGAGCCTGTCTCTCCCCCTTTCCCTATAAATCCACAGCTACTTTGCAGCCGGGCTGCTGGAGCAGTAGTAATTGTAAGATGCTATAAAGGTAAAGCGGCTATTTTTATATTTCCAAACTTGATCTATAAATTTTGTAGAAAAAAGATTTTGTCTTTATTGCGATCAAAATTATAATTGATTAATGCAATAATAAGGCCGCTACAAACAGTAAAACTCGATAGACTTTAGGGTAATTATCTGTTAATCAGTATATTGTCTTGGGTTGTTGTTTATAATCAGTATACTTGCTTTTCGAAGCGAAATGGCCTTGTCCCGAATTACTCATCAGGAATAGTATGGTATCCTCTGAACAAGTAATAGTCTCAAATAATATGAAGAAAATGGTATCAAACTTTATCAGTCGGCGGGAGTTTATTGGCGCTTCTGCATTGGCTGTGGCTTCCGTTGGGCCCTTGTCAGAGGGGTTTTCCCGGCCAAACGCGCCTGCCAAATCGAAGCGTGAGTTGATGGTGCAGGTACTTGATAAGTCAGGTAACCCAAACTACATCCCGGCTGGCTTTTTCCTGCACTTCCCGCCCGAACAGCGAACGGGCGATGCTGCCATCAAGGCTCATCTTGATTATTTCCGGGCTACGGGCATGGATTTCGTGAAGATCCAGTTTGAGCAAAGCTACCCTCAACTACCGGAGGTGAAAACGGCAGATGACTGGGCAAAAATTCCGGTCCTTACCGAGGAGTGGTTTGCGCCTAGTTTGTATATCATCAAGGGGTTGGTGAAGGCGGCTAAGGCGGAGGCATTGATCCTGCCAACGATGTATTCGCCTTACCAGATGGCTAAACAGGCTGTGCCCAAAGAGACGTTACTGAAGCATGTGCAGGAAGATCCCGAAGCGGTAAGCCGGGGTATGGAAAATGTTACGCTCTCGGTCATGAATTATGTACGGGCGGCTGTACGCGCTGGGGTGGATGGTTTCTACACCTGTTCGCAGGGTGGGGAGGCCAGTGCGGTAGCCGATCGTACGTTGTTTAATCGGGTGATTAAGAACTATGATATGTTGATTCAGAAAGAAGTAGCGCAGCTGACACCCTTCAATATCCTGCATGTTTGCGATTACGAGGGTGCCTACGCCGAATTTGGTCCCCGCTTTCACGACTACCCCGGCCAGATCGTGAATGTGCCGCTTGCCGCAGAAGGCAAACCCCTATCGCTCACGCAGGCGGCTGATCTATTTAAACGGCCGGTTATGGGCGGTATTGACCGGCATGGGGTGCTGTCGACTGGTACGCCAGCCGATGTTAAGAAAGCTGTGGAACTGGTCCTAAAGGATGCACCAACCCAGGTGATTCTAGGTGCTAATTGCACCGTCCGTACGGATATCCCGATTCAGAATTTGCAAATGGCCATCAAGACGGCTCATGAGTTTCGGGCCTAACCGGGGTGCGGCCCTGTAACCGCGACAGGGATGTATTGGGTAAGCGAGGCAGAACAAGGCGGGCAAACCACTCCGCTTCTTCGATGAGGGGATACCCGGAGAAAATAAAGGCCCGTATCCCCATATCCATATAGCGATTTATTTTTTCGACGATCTGATCGGCACTGCCCACTAAAGCACCACCCGCTCCCGAACGAGCTTTGCCAATGTCGGTCCAGAGTAGCGGTTCCACAAATCCGTTGGTGTCGGCTCCTTCGCGGAGTTCGTTTTGCCGCCGGACCCCCAGTGACCAGGAACTCTGCGATGCGTTTTTCATAGCGGCCCCGCGAACGGGGTCAAACTTCGACATGATGTGCCGGGACCAGGCGCGGGCTTCGGCCTCGGTTTCGCGAACGATAAGATGAATGCGTAATCCAAAATCTACTTGCCGACCGTAGCGAGCTGCCCGTTCTGAAACATCCTGCATGTTGGCATACAGTAACTCCTCGGTTTCGGGCCACATCAGAAATACATCGCAGTAGCGGGCGCAAACGTCCCGTGCTCCATCCGATGTTCCGCCAAAGTATAGTAGTGGTCCACCGTTTTGCTGGTAGGGTTTGACTGGGTCAGTTGCTAAGGAAATTTTGCCATAGACTGGCCCGTCGTGTTCGATGCGATCAGACGACCAGGCCTGTTTCAGAATCTGAATTGTTTCGGCGCAACGCTGGTACCGAAAATCGGCGTCTTCCCGATAGCCGGGCAAATCGGAATTGATAATGTTGATTGTCAGCCGACCTTCGAGCATCTGATCGAGGGACGCCAGTGTCCGGGCGAGCATGGGTGGGTGCATCTCTCCGCAACGAATAGCCGTGAGAAGATTAATCCGGTGAAGATCAGGGGCAACACCCGCTGCAAAGGGAATTACTTCCTGCCCTATCATGTAGGAGGTTGGCAGGAGAAGATTGCTAAATCCTAATCGTTCGGCGGTTAGGGCAATGTCGCGGCAGTGCGAAAATGTGCTGCGGGCAGGATCGCGAATGCTTATAAATTCGGTGTCTTCACCACAGAGATCGGAAAACCAGGCAACTTCACAAACACGTTCGGTTGTTCGGGCAGGTACAGAGGCAATAGGTTGATGAAGCATGAGTTATCCGGACTATGTAATGGATAATGTAAAATGAATAATGGATAATGTGATTCGTACGATATTATTCATTTTAGTTTCTTGATCCTGAACCGTTTGTTAACCGCGAAAATAGTCAAACCCACCGCAGCGGCAATCGCTGCGTCTCGCGCTTCGCGTCCTGAACTGTTACTCAGCAACCAACCGCAAAGCAACGCGGCCAGCCCTGCGATCACCACTCCACCCGCTATCTGGAATTGCGCCATGGGTACATCAGTCCGTCGGCGAAGTAACGGTAGAGCTGCACAGGTTAGCGCATAATAAGAAAGGCGGATAAGGGTGCTGAGTGTGAGAGCATAGAGAAACGTGCCCGTAACGGCTAGCAGGAGCTGGAGAGAGGCCGTCAGTAAAATAGCTACATAAGGTGTTCGGAAACGGGGGTGAGTGGTTGCTAACCAGTTGGGTAGCTGCTGTTGTTCCGCCATCGCAAACAGGAGTCGGGGGCCAGTCAGCATCAGGGCATGGAGGGTGCCCAGTGCCGTAACTAAGGCCACGATGGTGATCAGCCGGGCCCCCTTTGGACCAATGAACTGTCCGGCTGCATCTGCCAGGGGCCGCTCAGAATGGGCTAAATCAGGTAATGTTCCGATGCAGACGATCTGGACCGCCATGAATAGCACAGCTACTGTCCCAATAGATACCAGCAGGGAAAGCGGGATGGTTCGTTGCGGCTGTTGCACTTCGCCGGACGGAATAGCCGCCACGTCGAAGCCAGAGAACGTGAAAATCAGTAGGAGTACAGCCTGTGAAAAAGGTGTATAAGTAGGGAGTTGAGGGAATGTAAACGCGTTTGTATCCACAAAGAACAAGCCCCCGATGGCAAATAAGCCAATGGCCAGCAATTTGCTGATTGTAAACAGGGTATTTACCCGCGCCGACTGCTTTACGCCGATGTAGTTGATGGTAGCCAGACCAACAACCAATACCGTCATCAGACCGGTGCGCTCCCATCCCTCTCCCAACTGGGGCCGGAAGAGGGATGCGTAGCTAACAAAAAGGTTGCAAATGGAGGCAAATGCAGCCATGCGTGACAGCCAGAACAACCAGCCAACCTCAAAGCCAACTAAGGGACCGAAGGCTATGCGTGTATACAGATAAGGCCCACCTGTTCCGCTAAAGCGGCTACTCACTTCTGCAAAACAGAGTATAATGAGCGTTACTACAGCCGCACTAACCCCGTAGGCCAGCAAACTCCAGGTGCCGATCAACGCGTATATCTTTGCTGGCAGTCCCAGAATACCCGCGCCAATCGTGATGTTGATGATGAGGGCGATAAAGTCAAAACGACCAATACCACGCCGAAGGGGAGTTGATGAAGTAGGTGGAGGAGTCAATCCTTTACGTTTAATTTAGTAACCGATGCTGGATCAAACGCAGGTCTACTAATTACACACGTTTAAATCCGAGCAGCTTCGGTATTGCTAATATAGGCTATCCAGATTGAGAATAGGCTCTGGGTTGCGGTAAAAATAGTTACCTATTCTAAGCGGCTTAGTACATATTAGGTGATCAACATAGAATCGCCCGCTTAACCTGAGAGCTAAGCGGGCGATTCTATGTTGGGGATTTACCCACTGAGATTGGGCTTCTCATGTAGGTAATATATACTAAAGTACCGAAAGTGCTTAAGCGCGATACCAGGACAGGTAATGATGGATATCCTGGTTAAAGTGTACTTTTAATTGTTGTAATGCGGTTCGTATACGCGTTTTAACGGTTCCAACAGGAATTTTTAGTTGGTCAGCGGCTTCTTGGCTCGTGTAGTCCCGATAGTACATTAACTCAACGACAGCCCGATATTTAGGGGCCAGATGATTCAGAAGTGATCCATGAACTGGTCCCTCAGGAACGTTTGCTACAGTTGTTTGTTCCGATTGCTCGTAGAGATAGGAAGCAGCCTTAACCTGAACCTTCCTTGCCCTTAATTCATCCATCGCTATGTTCCGGGTAATGGTTAATAACCAGGTAAACAAACGACCTTGTTTGGGGTCATACTGATGACTGTTCGACCATATTTTTACAAACGCATCCTGAAGAAGATCCTCAGCCCGAGCCGGATCATTGACCAGGCGAAGAAGAACCCCATACAGGGCTGGTGCATAGGCATTATATAGCAGGGAAAAGTCAGACGAACGATGTGTTTGTAAGGCAAGTACAAAACTTGTTTCGGTTTGTGAAGTAGCGTTCATTCAAGCAGACAGGTAGGAACGTGAACAAACCAGTTGCTTAAAAACGGAGAAGGTTTATAAACATCGGTTATGGTATTTTTCCTAACAAAATCATGCCAGTGTAACCAGTGCGTAGTTAATGTAGGTACAGACGCAGAAAAGGAGCCCTATTCCTAATGGGTGAATATACTGCTGTAGTCATATATCCACACTTTGGGGATTTTTTGTTGAAGAAATTAAACATAGTTTACCGGCTAACCATAGCAGTTGGATAACGGGTCTGGAGAACTTTTTGTGAAAGTAGCACCGATAAAAAACGACCGACCAGTCATTAGGTGTCCCGGCTAGCCAATTAGTTATTATTTAGAATAGCAGCAGTTTATCTTGTTCTCAAGCGTTACCTATCAAGCAAGTTTACGTCTAAAGTTTATAGTCAATATAAGCCTGTAAATGGTAAAAGCCTGGCCATTACTGGTCAATTTCAAGTTATACACTCTTAGGGAGAGTGAACACTAGAAAACGCCGATTCATATTGAGTCGGCGTTTTTTTGTTACCAGAAGCCCCATTTTTCAGTCATAAGTTTACGTTTACAAGAACGCTAACCCATAAGACCGCCATTCCATTTGAAAGCAGCCCCATCGTTATTGATGGGGCTGTACTGTTTATAGATTGCCATTTTATTTCTTTGTACCCGTTCACTAAGCAATTTTTTTGCTCATTAACTCATTTCAGTAACATACACTTTGGTTAAATAAAGGTAGTTCCCCTATATTCGATGATTCATACATCTTGATAAATGAAAGTAAGAAAAGCAGTTATTACCGCAGCCGCTCGCGGAGAACGTTTGTATCCGGTAGCTGATACGATACAGAAGGCTATGTTACCGGTTATTGATATCGATGGTTTGCACAAACCAGTTATTCAGGCAATTGCCGAAGAGGCCTTTTTAAGCGGCATTGAGGAAATCTGCGTTGTTTGTGCGCCAGGGGATGATGAGCGATACATCAATGCCTTCACATCCTTACGCGACAATTTAGTTAAGTCATTTAAAAGTGTTGACTGGGCTAAAGAAGAAGCCGATAAAATTGATAATCTGATTAGCCGGGTTCAGTTTACTGAACAAAAAGAGCCCCTTGGCTATGGTCACGCCGTTTATTGTGCCAAAGAATTTGTTGATAATGAGCCTTTTCTATTGCTCTTAGGGGATTACCTGTATGTCTCGAACAGTACCAGCAAACGGTGTGCTGCCCAGCTAATTGAGCTGGCTACCCAGGAAAACTGTTCAGTATCGGCCGTTAACCCCACCATTGAGCATCAAATAGGCCGATATGGTACCTTAACGGGCAAACATGTGCCAAATCAGATAGGCGTTTATCAAATTGAAAAGCTAATTGAAAAACCATCCTTGAGCCTGGCGGAGCTTGAATTACTAACCCCTGGTTTACGAGTTGGCTATTATCTCTGTTTCTTTGGGATGCATGTGCTTACGCCTACCGTTTTTGACATTCTTGAGAAACATATAGCCCTGGGCTCAACAAATACCCCCCTTACGCCCACCTTACAGGAGTTGGCTGATACGGAGAAGTACCTTGCCCTGGAAGTGAAAGGGAACCGGTATGATTTAAGCGGACGGCAAGGTCTTTTACGGGCTCAAATAGCCCTGGGACTGGCAGGGGTAGCCCACGATGAAACCCTAACAACCATGGTAGAGCTCCTGGCCGAAACCAATGCGCGAAAAACCCAGCTCGTTCAGTAGGTAATTACTTGCAACCTTATCAACCCTGAGCCCACATGTCAACCTGGATTCTAACTAAGCTACTATGAATGTTCTTATAGAAACAATTACTTCTCCTGACCCTGCTATACGTAATCGATCCTTTTTTGAATTAAGCCGAAATTTATCTACTCAAAACCTATTAAAAGCACTGCGTGAACTGGATGAATTCAGAAAGTCTACGCCGAGTTTATACGATAAAGTTAGATCTATTCTCTTCTTGTACGCCGGTTTTCGCTTTTTCCTGATGGAAGCCAGTGAAACACCAACTATTGGCAAAATTCCCTATGCAGGCTTTGAGGATCTATTATCTCGCCGATTTGAGCAAGCTATTGCAACGTTCCTTCAGGATTTAGATAAACATGGCCCAAATGCTACCTTGTTCAGTGCATTGGCCGATAGTTACCACCAGTTATCGTTCCAGACGCTGGCCGATCAGGTGCGGAAAAGCGTTCGTTCCAGTAAAGGCAATCAGTGGATGTTTCGGGTAGGGCATCAGGACGAACACCCCATTCGGTTGCACGCAAAACTGCTACAGCGTTCAGAGAACTCCCTTTTCTACCCAATTCTGCATGAGCAAACATCCGTCCGGATGGACTTAACGCACAGCGGCTGGTCTGATATCTTCTTTCTGGGGATGGATTATCCCGAAGGTGCACGCGTCATTAATACATCCATCGACCTGGGCGTGTTTGGTCGCGACAAGGATATTCGCCCGCCCTTGCATTGTTATGTGCGGGTTATTTCGGAGCCGGTATTGCGCCTGACCAGTGTTGACTTAAATACGACCAAAGATATTCATGACCTTGCCGATCTGTTCAATTTCGGTAATGATTACCTGAGTCTGGTGAAAGCCGGGGTTATTGCCTCCGGACTAATTCCTCCATCGTTTGAGGGGACCAATCAATCCTTAGCGGAAATTCTGACCCGTATTGTGGCTCCCGGAATGGGAATTGAACTTGTCACAAAAGTAAATGACATTCCCAAGGGTTCCCGCTTCGCCGTTTCTACCAACCTGCTAGGGTCAATCATTAGTTTGCTGATGCGTGCTACGGGACAAACCCGACACCTGGAAGGTGGGCTTGATGAAAGTGAACGACGGTTGGTTGCCTCACGGGCTATTCTGGGCGAGTGGATTGGAGGCTCTGGCGGTGGCTGGCAGGATTCTGGTGGGGTTTGGCCAGGAATCAAGGCCATTCAGGGTACGTTTGCGCAGGAAGGCGATCCTGAATACGGTATTAGCCGGGGGACTTTATTGCCGCGTCACCGCGTACTACAGGGCGATGATGTGCATCCCGAGATTCAGGATAAAATTATGAATTCGCTGGTGCTTATGCATGGCGGTATGGCCTCCAACGTTGGCCCGATCCTGGAAATGGTATCCGAAAAATATCTGCTCCGGGGTGATAACGAATGGGCTGCGCGCCAGCAAACGAATCAGATCTTCGATACGATTCTGGATGCTATTAAGGAAGGAGATATTAAAAAGCTCGGTGCCAATACGGCCCGAAACTGGGAAGGGCCCATTAAAACGATCATTCCCTGGGCCTCAACCTATTTTACCGAACAGATTATTGCCAAAGCTAAAAAGCAGTTTGGATCCGATTACTATGGTTTCCTGATGCTCGGCGGAATGTCGGGCGGGGGAATGGGGATGTTTGTTAACCCTGCCAGGTATGAAGACTACAAAATGCAGGTGCTGGACATTCTTCTGAAGACCAAACGGGAGTTATCGGACTCACTTCCGTTTGCCATGGAACCAGTGGTATATAATTGGAGTATCAACCCGAAAGGTACATGGGCAACTCTGCACGAGGGAAACGAAGCACTGATGCCAGAGCAATATTACGGCATTCATGTATCGGAACTGGTTCGGAAAGACCCAACTACGATCCCGTATGTTCGTCGGGCGGAAATAGATTACTTCACCACCTACTGCGAAAAAAATAACCTGGCCTATCCGTTATTGCGAACCATTATTAGTAACCTGTTCAACGTTTCGGACCCCACATCGCAGAGTAATCGAAGTGTTGAAAATGAAAAAGCGGATCGGATTAAGAAACAAAACGGGTTTGATTACATTCAGCACGAAGAAATTCGGGAAGAACTGCAAAAAGGCCGGATAGGATTAGCCCGTAACCGGTTGCTGGCCGAAACAACGATTGACGATGTTCAGCCGAGAGATATTGCTCAACTGGAAGCGTTAGGGTCGTTAACCAGCGTTGGGGAAGAGGCCATTCGGGCGGGTAAAGTTGCAGTTATGAATCTGGCGGCTGGTGTAGGCAGCCGATGGACCAAAGGGGCTGGGGTCATCAAAGCGATTAACCCCTTTGTCGAGATAGAGGGTGTACATCGGAGCTTTCTGGAAATACACATGGCTAAAACGCAGAAACTGGCCGAAAAATACGGTGCTACCATTCCGCACATTGTGGCCACCAGCTATCTGACGCACGAACCCATTCGAAAAAAACTGGAGCAAACGGGTAATTTCGGATACCAGGGTCCAACCTACCTGTCACCTGGTCGTTCCATTGGGCAGCGGTTTGTACCCATGGAGCGGGATCTGCGATTTTTATGGGAAGAGATGCCGCAGGAAGCGCTCGATGAAAATAAGCAAAAAGTTCGGGATGCTGTGCGCCAGTCGATGATCAGTTGGGCTAAATCAAAAGGAGAGGGCACCGATTATGTGGATAATATTGCTGCCCAACGGTTTTCGCCATTAGGTCACTGGTATGAGGTGTCAAATTTGTTGCGTAACGGAACCCTGGCCCGACTACTTACCGAGCACCCGCAGGTGGAAACCATTATACTGAATAATATTGATACGCTCGGAGCCGACATCGATCCGGCTGCTTTTGGGTATCATCTCGAATCGGGCAATGCGCTTACGTTTGAGGTTGTTCCCCGCCGTATTGAAGATCGTGGGGGGGGATTGGCTCGGGTTAATGGGCAGCTCCGTCTGTTAGAAGGGTTAGCGCAACCCCGAGAGGAGGATGAATTAAATCTGAGCTATTACAATACGAATACAACCTGGATTCAGATCGACTTACTCCTTCAACTATTTGGCCTGACGCGCGCCGATTTGCAAACCGGAGATGAGGCTCAACTGGCCAAAGCGGTACGAAGTGTAGCGCATCGGATTCCGACCTACGTGACTATAAAAGATGTAAAATATCGCTGGGGACACGGGCAGGAAGATATTTACCCAGTTGCACAAATTGAAAAACTGTGGAGCGATATGTCGGCGCTACCGGATGTCAAGTGTGGCTACATTGAGGTTCCCCGATACCGTGGGCAGCAGATGAAAGACCCCGCGCAGTTAGATTCCTGGGTTACCGATGGCAGTAAAGCGTATGTAGCGTCGTTGGGTACGTTTGTTCCGTCGGATGTAAACCAGTAAACGCACCGTGTCAACTGGTTGCAATTTGTACAAAAAGAGGCTACCCATTCGAGTAGTCTCTTTTTTTGTGCCTGTTAACTATCTACTTGCCCTGGCCTAAACATATCGGTGGATTAAGAAGAGCTTGAAAAATGGTTTTAGCCTTAGCGGAAACAGTATAAATGATTTCAGATAAGCTAACCACGCATCGGATTTGAGGCCAATTTCTAGAAAATTATTTCCTTGTTTATACAGGTAAGTTGAATAAGTCTCTCTGTACAAATATCCACTAATAAATTTATTATCTTTTAAATAATTAAGTGTAATAAACTCTTCAGTATACGCCTGTATAAATAGCGAATCCTTAGTTTTATTGTTACTCATATTTTTGTCATGTTTTTGAATAAAAACCAGCTCTGATTTGCTTATGTAAGTGCCTCCAAGAGCTAAAATACGTAAAAATAGATCGTTATCACCCCATTTTAAATTTTCATTAAATCGCAGGTTTGGTTTTTTGAGAAATGAGAAGCAACTTGGGTAAATAAGGGGAGAGTGATTTTTTAATCTATACGTTAAAATATACCCCGGACCTAATAGTAATTCTGAAGCATAAAATAAAGTTTTTTCTGTAGTATTGTTAAAGATTAACGCATTTGAAATAACAGAATTTATCTGCTTATTGGCGTAAATACTGCTTAATTCCTGAAGATAATTAACATGCCAATAGTCATCGGAGTCTAGTAAACAAATGATACTTCTAGTCGATTTGGCTAGACCAATGTTTCTGATTTTAGAGAGCCAGCCAATATGATTTACATAATAATAGCTAACTCTGGAGTCGATAAACTCAGTAACCATTTGCCGGGTGCCATCGGTCGATCCGTCATCAATAATAATAAATTCAAAATCACTGTAGGATTGCGCTAATACGGAATTGATCGCAATTTTCAGAAGGTCTTTTCTGTTATATGTTATTGTAATTATACTAAACATTTGTTTTTTCGATTCAAATTGATCGTGCTTTTCTGCTATATTTAGAAGCTTATTTATCTGGGCTCTAGGAAATACTTAATTTGAACATAAGATGTGGTCGAGATGAAGGCATTCGTCGAAAAGATCTATCGAAAAATACGTTATCCGCTCAACGATCTTATTTGTACTGTTGGTGGGAAAGATCAGCTGTTGAGACATGTTTCTGGTAAACGTATTATGGTCTATCATGGGGTCGATGCTGTGGGCTTACAAGACTTTAATAGCCGATTTATTAGTGAGTATTCATTTGAGCAACAGATACGATATTATAAAGAAAATTTCAATATTGTACCATTAAAGGAGTATTATGAAAGTACACTTCCAACTGACCGACTGACTATTGCTTTAACCTTCGATGATGGCTACAAAAATAACTATACACGTGTTTTACCCATTTTAGAAAAATATCAAGTACCGGCCACCTTTTTTGTCACTGCCATTAGAGAGAAAGGCTACGATTATCTTTGGACGGACTTTTACGACATGTTGCGCTTTAAAGCCCAGCGCCTTGTGTTTAAAGGAGAAAGCTACAGCCAAAACCAACACAGGGTTTTTTATTCCCAAAAAAAAGCTGACCCGTTGCATCTTGAATTGAGGAAGCTTCCATTCTGTGAAATTGAAGAGTTTATGCAGGAAATGGAAGCTCAATTAGGCCTGAAAATGAGTGACTTTCCTGAGGATTATTATTTGCAAATGACGGAGGGGCAAATTGCTGCTATGGCAAAATCACCTTATGCAACCATTGGATCACATACGCATACTCACGCTGACTTAACCCGAAGGCCTCTTGACGAAGTCATTGAGGAGATGAGGTTTTCAAAGCAATGGCTAACGCGTATTACAAATACCGAAATTGATTCGTTTGCCTTTCCGTATGGACTCTATAATCTGGATGTGGTGAAAGCTGCAAACGAGCTGGGCTACCGCAGGCAGTTACCCGGAAATTTAAATTGTGAATCAGATGAGCAGATACCTGAATTACAAAAACGGTTCGGCAATAACCCATTTTTATCAGTAAATAACCAAATCTGGTGCCTACTGAATGAGCGCTACCTCTAAACCCGTAACCGAAAATTGGAATGGTTTTCGGATTGAACGATCGAATAGTTCGCATTATCTGGCAATAAGTAAATTGCTTAATGCCGCTTCGAGGGCAAATTTTAATCAGGATTCCTTACAAAAAAAGTATGCCACTCAGTTCTTAGGGACTAATAATGTGGGTTATACTGCTTTTGATGATGACCTTGCAGTCAGCCATCAAATGGGCTTGTTAGTCCCACTATTATACAAAGGAGAGGCTTATACAGGCGTACAATCCTGTGATTCTGCAACGCACCCCGACTATGCAAAAAAAGGCTTATGGGCTGTTTTGAACGACTATATGTTTCGGCAACTACCTGCTGAAGGTATAACAGGTGTCTTAGGTTTGCCTAATCAAAATTCGTATGGGATTGCTGTCAATAAACTAGGCTATCAGGTTGGGCGTATTTTTAAAAACTATAGTATTACGTTACGACATATACCAGTCTGGAAAGTGGCGAACCGGATTGGTTTGGGCGAATGGATTTCACTGCAAGCAGAGAAAAGTTTAAAGCGATATCAATGTTGCCCTGAACCCTTTAATTCATTTGATAGTAATGAATATTTAACCATAAATCGGACACCTGAATTTGTAAATTATAAAACAAAAATGGGTAGTTTTTTTATTAGCCTTTATGGCACTACATTTTGGATAAAAGTTCGTGGGCAGCATTTATTTATTGGCGATTTAAAAACACATTCATCCGAGAGATTCGAACAGGCAATGCGAAAATTAAGATCCATTTGTTACTGGAGCGGACTTGATGCTATTATTTTTCAAACTCATGAAGGCAGCTTTGAAGAATCGTTGTTTGCTACGTATTATCAGGGAATGGAAACAATGCCGATATTATATAAAAAATTTAATTCTAATGTACCATACCATCTCTTTAGATGCACCTATGCGGATTTAGATACTTTCTGAAATATGAAAAAAGAAATTTCAACAAAGCCCTGGCAATTAAATCGACCACCTAAGCGTATTCTCGCTATGCGTTTTCAGGCAGTTGGTGATGTGCTGGGGATTTACCCATATTTACAGGCATTAAAGAATAAATATCCCACGGCTCAGATTGATCTATTAACAAAGTACGAAAAAGTTGAAGTAGCAGAATACGTGGGTATATTTTGTAACGTTTGGTCACTCACTGATTCAAACGAACGGTTTAGGCAGCTCTTCCATGCCATTTGGTTGGCGATTAAACTTATTCCACAGCGTTACGAAGTAGTATTGGATTTTCAAAATCACACGGTAAGCCAGTGGATCAGAAAAATTTTAGCCCCAAAAGCATTTGCCGAATTCGACCCGTTAGGTGATGAAATGGGCTCGATTAGGTACTTTCAAACTATTGAACGATGCGGATTACTGAATACCTATGAGCAGGCCGACTTGCAGGTAACGGATTCGAAACTTACTACTGAGCTTTTAGTAGATAATGGGTGGGACGGCCACTCAAAACTTGTAATCCTGAATCCAGCAGGTGCTTTTCCGAGCCGTCACTGGCCAATAGAAAACTACGTAATTTTCGCCAGGATTTGGCTTGAGAAATACCCACATACTCAATTCCTGATGCTTGGTACCGAAAAAATAAACACTAAAAGTGCGTACATTAAGGCAGAACTAGGGGAAAGATTAATTAATTTAACAGAAAAAACTTCTTTATTACAAGCATTTTTGATTACCCGAAAAGTGCAGTTACTTATTTCTGAAGATTCTGGACTATTACATATTTGCTGGCTCTTGAAAATTCCTACCGTAGCCCTAATTGGATCAACCCATAAAAATAGAAGCGCACAAGAAGGGGAAAATGTACATATTTTAAATTCAGATGATTTGCCTTGTGGAAATTGTATGAAAACTCACTGCCAGTTTGGGCAGGTGCCCTTGTGTTTAAGCCGTTATTCACCTGAAATGATCATTTCGATTGCAGAAAGTTTGCTGATTAGATAATGAAAAAAAAACGTATTGCTTTCATCGTAAATGGAGGAATAGGCGGAAATTATAAGGGGGAAGGCAATTGCTGGTTTATTGAGTTGTGTGAAGAAATAGCAAAGAGCTATGAGTTAACCGTTTTTTCGTTCGTACGAGTTGTGCCAGATTTTAAACCTAAAGGTTATAAATTAATTGGGATACCATTTGAAGGGTACACACACGTACTTATCCGATTTATCTATCTGTTTTTTAAGTTAATTTATTTTTGTGTTAAATATAGATACACGATTATTCATGCTTTTTGGGCCTTTCCGTCTGGTACATTGGCTTTAATGATTGGCAAGCTATTGGGTATAAAAACCGCTATTACGGTTGCGGGAGGAGAAGTAACTAGTATTCCAGCCATAAACTATGGCCTTTTTCAATCCGGATTGACCAAGAACTTTATAAAGTACACGGCTAAATACGTTGACGTACTAATCGCGCCTTCCCATTATCAGTCAAAGAAACTGAACAGCGCGCTCTCATACCGAAAAATTGTGGTTATACCATTTGGTATTGATTTAGCAAAATTTCCTGTCACGGAAAAAACGCTAGAATCTCCCTATCAGTTTATCTACCTGGGTGATATAAATAAAGTAAAAGATTTGCCAACACTTATTAAAACATTCCAAAAAATAACTCAGTATGTGGATGCTCAACTGGATGTACTTGGATTGGATACACTAGATGGAGAGATACAGGCGCTTGCAAAACAAATGGATTTAAGCGATAAAGTTACGTTTCATGGACGTCAACCCAATCGGGAACTCACTACTTATCTTAGACAAGCACACATTTTATTGCATACCGCCTTATCAGATGCTCAAATTGTAGCTGTTAATGAAGCGCTGGCTTCAGGCGTAGTTGTATGCGGAACACGCGTTGGCCTTATCGACGATTTAGAAAATAGGATTACATTAGCGGCTCCTGTTGGTGATATAAATGCTTTAGTTGAAAACGTGCTCCTATTAATCAGGAAACCAGAATTATATAATGAGCTTAGATTAAATGGGATTGCCTGGAGCAAAACCCATGATTTAACTGCTCAGTCAGAGAAATATGCGAACTTGTATAAAAGCTTACTTGCTAATTAATTACCTATGATGTTAACGAGTTTTTTATGGTAACCCACAAAAATGGGTGTATCGATTTTTTAATTACTTTATGCCAAAATGGAAGTTTAATTTTTGTATAAATAGGATTAAAAGGCATCAGGCTATTAAAACTATGATGAAAGTAATAATTTATCATTTCGGGCTGATGCATTGACTGATAATATATGGATGTTCTTTTTCTGGCTTGCTCCAGATCGTTGGCTTCGTAAAATGGGCTATCAAGAATATGAATCTGTCCAGATGGCTTTAATAAAGTGAATAAAAGATTAAATAAAGCAGATGTAGAAGGGAAATACTGAACAGATGCGTTTAATACAACATAGTCAAACTGTTTTTCTAAAAAAATATCATCGAAAATATTTCCATAGCAGAACTGTAAATTAGGAGAAGCGAAAAGCCGTTGAGCTTGTTTTAACTCTGGTAAATTTAAATCTATTCCAATAACATGTATGAATGAGTGCGATGCCATTTTAGCAGAGAACCATCCATTCCCACAACCTAGGTCAAGGACGTTTGCCATTTTGTTTTGGTCACATAGATTTTTGCAAAATTGATCTGAAGTAGCTTTCCGAAATGACCATTCATCAGAATGTGGAACCGCTTTAGATATATTTGGTAATGCTTTTACAATGTCATCAGTTAAGATTCTATTTTCTTTTGCTCTAAGTTTCAAATAAAACTCTTCATGGGTTTGCTTAGGTAAATACTCAGTCAATAATGGTACCCCCTCATCTGATGAATAGGATTCTTTTTTTATAACAGCTAGTAAATTAGTGTTCATAATACAGTTGCTCCTTCAATCTCAGGTTGTCGATACCTGAGCCAATACCGCTGTAAAAATTTAAGCTCATAAGGGAAGTGGAAGAAGTTGGTTTGGTACCTTATTTTTGAGAGCAAAGAAATAGACTTTCGTTGGAAGTTGGTTAATTTAACATCCTGTGCAGTTGGAAAGCGTGCGTTCAATACAACTTCGAAATTTCTGATCTTATCAATCATAGATGCTGTAAGCCAGGGTGTCAATGGGTTTTTACGTAAGTCGAAACCCTTCCATTCCTGCTCCAGCCAATCTTCTAATTTGGATGGAAACTGGAAGCCGCTGGCTTTTACCTGCTCGTATAAGTCACTACCTTCTGTTAGCACAGGACTGTACACATAAAGTATGATTTCTGTATCAGGATTAGCTTCTTTTACGCGTTTAATAAAACGAATGTCCTCATCTATCATTGCCATTACTTTTTCCGGATTTTCGGCAGGAAAACCTAGTACAAATGAATATTCAGGAATAATAGAAAACTGTTTAAGCCGGGCCGCAAACCGGATCATTTGATTTGCGTTTTGGGTGCCACCTTTGTCAATAGCTTTGAGGGTTTCTTCATTACCCGTCTCAGCTCCAAGAAAAATCATTTTACATCCGGCAGTTGCCATGGCAGCGAGCGTTTTATCAGAAAACTTATCAAGGGTATCTATACGCGCTTCTCCCCACCAGTTTATACCTTCGTTTTTAATTAATTCACAAAATGAACTAACTCTTTTTTCAGATACAAAGAAGTTATTATCGCAGAATTCAATAGAATCTACACCATAAGTATCTTTTAAATATTTTACATCATGATATAGCCTTTCAGCAGATACACCTTTCCATCTTGCTTCAAAAATTGGCACTATTCCACAGAAGGAACATGTAAATGGGCAACCAAAACTACTATGGTATAATGAAGTTTTGTTGCCAAGGTGAGTTTTGCCAAAATAAGATTGGATAGGGTAGTGGGCTTCAAGTTGCTGATAAGGTAATGCTGGTAAGGCATCCATATCAAGCGATGTAATTTTATGCGTTTTTACTACTTTGTTATTCTCCTTGAAAATTAGATTATTAATAGTTGATAGAGGTTGTTTATTTTCTAAAGCAAATAATAAAGCAGGGAAAGCTAAATCCCCAATTCCATTTATAATATAATCTACATAACCTGAATCCATGCAAACTTTGTACTGATTTGATGCAAAATAACCACCCCAAATAGTGGTAATATAAGGATACTGTTCTTTAATTTGTTTTGTGTAAGGTATAGCCTGCCGTAATTGTGGCCCAGGCATAACAGTGCATCCAAAATAACTAATATCTCCTGTGTCAAGATAGTTTTTTATTTTATTCCAGGCGTCTTTTTCGCGATTCCCATCTACCAGTACAAAATCATATTGTCCATAAACAGATGCAGCAACCTGTAAAATAGAGAGCGGTAGCCGTGCCTTGAATTTTGTTACAAGTGGATTGAATAAAAGAATTTTATTTTTCTTATTCATAAAGACAAAATGATCTGCATCTTTATAATTACTGGCTAGTTAATTTGTGTGTTTGATTTTAAAAATATAATTCCATTCAAATCTAAATCTCTTTCGACGGATTTCTGCCCATTCATATCCATACTTAATTGCTAATTGGCTGATCAACTTACTATTGCAGTCCTCCGAAAGTACCATGACGGCAAATCCGTCTTTTGCCATAAAGGCTGCTAATTGACCAAATAATTTATGAAAATAGTCGTAATCGACGCCACAATACCAGGCTTTTTCTGCTTCTGTATTTGGGTTTATGGGGTAATATGGTGGATTTATGACTATTAAATCAAAAGATTGATTTGCAAAATCATCAAAGACATCGGACTCGATGATTTCAATGGAAACATCATTAACCGTTGCATTGTAGGCCACTGTTTTACAGGCTATGGCACTAATATCCGATGCAGTAACTAGTGCTCCCTTTTTTGCTAATACTATAGATAAAAGCCCCGACCCAGCGCCTAGTTCCAGGACACTTGCCTGCGATACTACCTGACTATTTATGTAATCAAGCAAGAATTTAGTGCTAAAAAATAGAGTAGGGTGAAAAACGCCTGTTGGTACTTTCAAATGTATATTTACTATCTGCACATACCTGTCCTTAGATAAATACTGTTTTGTCAAAGGGACCAACACCCACCTCCCAATAGCCTTTCGAATACCTTTCACTACATTCATTTTGCAGAATTTGGTAAGTGGTAGTTTTGTGCATTTTTCTTCAGTGTAATAATGTAATAATCACCAATATACTTGAATGGACTCCTGTTTTTTAGTTTATTCTCTAGATTTATAAGAAGGTTATATAGCGTTGAGTATTTTTGCGGGAATTTATCAAGATAAGAAGGCGGCACAATTGTACATAAACCTACAAGTTCCACCATCTTAAATTTCGTATTTAATCGATTTATTATAAAAGAAGGCCAGTAATACCAACATGAAAAATATACTCCTTCTATATGAGCACTGGTGCCTTTTTTTGCAAATAATCGACGGAAGGCTAATCTAAAGTTTCCTTTAATAAGCATCATAAACTCCCAAAAGCAAAAAGGAGGCATTATAACTAGCGTTGCTGTTCCTTCTGGCTTAAGTAATGGCGCGAATGAATCTAGTACATTATCTAATCTATCTGTACAATTCAATCCGCCAAAATTTGAGAATATGGCATCGTATGGTCCTCTGTTTTGTATGCTGCTAAGCTTATCAAAAGATAATTTTTCGTATGAAATTGATTTAGATAAATTTTTTTCTACTATTTTTTTCGCCAGTTGGGAGAGCATGCCATCTGATATATCTGTTGCATGGACCCGGTGACCTTTAAGGGCAAAATAAACAGCATCTTGGCCCGTTCCTGCATTTAATTCTAATAATTTACTTTCCTTTATCAGGTATTTTTCTAAGTGAGATCTAGTTCTTGCCCTTTTATAGTCTATAATTGAATTGTCTGCATATAGGTTATCAAAGATGATAGACTGAGTATCAAAAGCAATTTTTGCATTTTTGGTGTTAGTATTATTTTCTTTCATTTTTTTTTTTTATATATATCATTTCTTTTGGCTTTGGAAGCCTTAATTAACGAAGCTGTTTAAACTTTTCAAATTAACCGCAAAGAACGCTAAGGCAAAGCGCAAAGAGCGCAAAGAAATTCAGTCAGCAAACTCAGCGTTCTTTGCGACTTTGTCTCAGCGCTCTCTGCGGTTAAACTAAAGCGCATTGGAGATATAAAAAATAAAGTTTAAACAGGTTCAACTTGTTTACTACTAACTCCCTCACAAATCGGTTAGGGCTGGCTAGTTCTATATGATATAGCTATGGTAAGCTAATTAATCGACTCTTGCTTCTTGAGGCTTTTGTCGCTTAAATATGGTAAGATGTAATTTTTACTTATTGTTTCTTGTAACCATAGGTAAGGCAGCTTCACCGCTGCCAGCAATGAATAATTTTTAACGTTATTCATCGCTATTTCTTTCCGATAAACTTTGTGCGTATATTTATATAATTGCCGATAAAATCTTGGAGAAAACGTACTTTTGTACATCATGGCAAGGTCATTGGAGTTCTCCCAATTTTGTTTGCTTTGTAATTGAGATTTTACTTTGTAGTAAAATAAAGTCCCTGGCAATGGATAAGAGATTGAAATGCCTATATCATCTGGCAATAGTTTCTTTACCATTGTTAACGTTTTTTGAATATCTTCCCATTGTTCACCTATGTATCCGTACTGCAAGAAAAAGGCGACTTTTACGCCTTTATTCCTTAAGAGCTGTGTGGCTACTTCAATTTCATTTAGTGTAATGCCTTTGTCCATCGCATCTAAAATTTTCTGTGATCCACTTTCTGCTCCTATCCAGACTTCGTTAAGGCCAGCGTCTACCAAATCTTGAATAGCATCTTCTTTTACCAATAAATCGGCTCGTGATTGAATTTTTAATTTTATTTTCAAGCCTATTTCTTGTATGTGTTTTTTGAATTCGTTTACCCAACCGGGTTTCAACCCAAAAATGTCATCACATACCCAAAAATGACTGGCTCCTTTTTCTACTAGAAGTTTTAATTCTTCAGCTACTTGTTTAGGAGACCTGGAATTGTATTTGTTGCCGTATATGGGTTTCGCACACCAGTTACATTTAAAAGGGCAACCTCTGGTGGTGGCTATATTCAGAGAAAAATAACCTTGCGATTTTTCCCATATTTGTTTATACTCACCTATTGAGAGTAGATCCCATGCAGGTATTGGGTATGAATCTAGCTTATTAAACGGTTTTCTTTTTGGAGTTGTTACTATATATTCTCCATCTTTAAAAGCAATTCCGTTTATAGTATCTGGCTTTGTAAAATTTTGACTAATTAATTCCTGTAAAGTCTGTTCTGCTTCACCCAACATGACTACATCGGCGCCAACTTGTACATATTTATCAAAGTGGTCGGTTGCATCGGCGCTATTTACAGCTACCTTACAACCCGCTTTTTTGCCTAACCGTATCATCTCAAAGCAGGCTTCTCGCATCACCGTTAGGCACATCTTACTTAGATAATTAAAATTATCGTCAAAAATGACTAAATAGTCTGGTTGAAATTTAGTTAAGCAATCACTAATATCGGCAGGTGATTTTGCCAGGCTAGCGTCAAACAATTCTACATCATAACCAGTACTCCGCATTATAGCAGCAGCAAGCATAGTTCCATAGGGCGGATACGGCTTTTTGCTTTCCCACTGTTTTTTGTCAAAACGATAAAAATAGGTATTGCTGAATAAGATTTTTGTTTTCATTTATCAGCTTCAAAGTAAGAGTAATACTGTAACTTTTTAGCGTATTCATTAATGATATTTGGGTGCGTATCTGTTATGTGCGCTTTAGCAACGTAACTCTGTAAGTTAGTATAATAATCTGCATTTTGAAATAATTTTGGATCAAGCTTTTTTCTTCGCCTGGCTACAGACCAATTTAAAAAACGCTGGTCAATCCAATCCCCTAGTTTATTATCTAATATGAATTCAAGTGTTTTTTGAAAATAAGTTTGCTTTGTAAATACGTCATTGTTTTTTAAAAGAGGATAATTAGGAAAAAAATCAGTTGCCCAATTGTTTTCATCTTGCAGTTGCTTGTAGTATGAATATCCGTATAAAGGAATTAGCGTTTTTAGCTCTATTGCTGTATAAATACTTTTATTTGTTATTTTCAGATGTTCGCTGTCGATAAAATAATTATAGCAAAAATATTTTCTTTCATTTAATAAAAATATTTTCTTAAATAAACTGCAAAACAAATGAGAAACCCACAGCCTTTTTGGGCTGGTTATAATAAAAAAGTCAATATCACTATCTTCATCCATACACTCTTTCGACATTGATCCAGACAGAAATACACCCCTTATAAAGGGGAAATTGGCAATAATCTTTGTCATGAGAATGGCAGAGGTCATAAATTTTTTGGCTAATTGATTTCGTTTTAGCCTGGTGCTAACTAGTTGGTTGTCATTATGTAATGTGTAAAAGCCGTTTATTAAATATAGTTTGTTCTCCTGAATTAATTTATTTAAACATAGTTCTAATTCGTTGACCGTTATTTTGCCTCGTTCATAAATTTCTTTTTTTGTGAGTGGATACTGGAATACATCAGAGTACACAAGAATCTGTAAGGTTTCTTGTGTACGAATGCTGAAATTTGATTCCTCTACATCTATGTCTTGCATAGTCACCGGGCTTCGATATGTTACTCGGTACGTTGGGGCCGTCTGGATGGTTGCGTAGTTGGCGAAAAAGAATTCACTCAGTAGAAGAGAAGAAGAGGCATGAATCTTTAGGCACTAATTTATCTGGTTGACTAACGGATTTTCCAGCTTTACCTGCTTTCTGGCCAGAAGTGCTGACCTGGTTTCTTATCTTGGACGTATGAATACTCGTATGTCTTGGCGCCAGATTGCCGGGTTTGCATCCGTTATTGTGGCTGTATTAGTTGATTTACCGTTGATCACCTTAACAGCCCGCTCTCGCTGGGTTGGGATGCCGGGTATTCCTGATGCAGGTTTTTCGATGGGTCGTCTATGCTTTCATATTGTATTCACGTTTCTCTTTATTGAACTGAATCGCGTTGTGAAAGACCGGGTCGCGAAAGACCGGGTCACGAAAGACCGGGTCACGAAAGACCGGGTCACGAAAGACCGATATGGGTTAACGGATCAACCCCATCACCCCCGATTTAGTGTATTGAGCTGGTATGCGCTCAACTTCCTGTTATTTCTACTCCTGACTGGTTTATTTGCCTTTGTCTTGTTATCCTGGTATCTAGAGCGACCCATATTAGTAATGGCTACCTCTTATTTTCGGACTTTTTTTGTTTGGGTAACTGCTTTACTCATTGGTAATTTCCTGAACGTATTACAGCAGAACAGACTGATGCAGGCCGAGAACCAACAACTGAAACAACAAAGTTTACAGGCACAACTGGATACGCTCAGAAACCAGTTAAATCCGCATTTTCTGTTTAATTCGCTGAACGCACTTAGCTCGCTCATTCGGGAAGGGGAACCTAAGAGCCAACAGTACCTGGCTAAATTATCGCAGGTGTTACGTTACTCTTTGCAGGTTCAACAACAATCGCTGGTTTCTTTTGCCGATGAGCTCCAATTCACATCTGCGTTTTCCTATCTACTGTCAATTCGATTTGGAAGCAACTTGCACATCAACAATCAATTGCCCACGGATGCTCCCTGGAAGATTCCGCCTATGTCGCTGCAACTGCTGATTGAAAATGCAGTAAAACATAACATCGTTTCTACCAGCCGACCCCTTGCAATTCAGTTGAGTGCGGATGTTGCCAGGGGGTGTATTATTGTGCGTAATACCTATCAGCCCAAGCTCGACCCCTCAGATGGAATGGGAAGCGGGCTTACGAATCTTGACGGTCGATTTCACCTGCTAACTGGCAAGTCGATTCAAATTTTGCGCACGGATGATGAATTTATCGTCCATTTACCCATTATTCCAGCAACCTGATGCGTGTTCTCCTGATTGAAGATGAACAGACAGCGGCTAACCATTTAGCGGCCTTGCTGCACGAACTTGAGCCAGAGGTAACTGTACTCGCTGTCTTTGATAGCATTGAGGAAGGCCAATTACAATGGCCTCAGCTACCCAAGCCCGATCTTATTTTTTCGGACATTCAACTGGCTGATGGACTGTCGTTTACCTTGCTGGAGCAGGTGCCTGTAGCCTGCCCGATCATTTTTACAACGGCCTTTGATGAATATGCAATCCGGGCGTTCCGGCATAATAGTATAGACTACCTACTGAAGCCGATTGAGCGTGATGCTCTACAAGCCAGTCTACAAAAATACCGGTCACTTGCCACACCCGTTGCCGACGAACTGGTTCAGCAGGTAAAAATCCTGTTAAGTGGAAAGACTTTCCTGACTCCCACGTATCGGCAAAGTTTTCTGATTCAGTTTCGCGATAAGTTGCTGCCGCTTAAAGTGGCTGATGTAGCCTATTGTTCCATTGCCGGTGGGGTCGTTTCGGCAACCCTTTTTGATCGCACGACGGACCACCGTGTGACGGACCACCGTGCGACGGACCGCCCACTCAGTTATCCCATCGATCTGAAACTGGAGGACTTGGATGCCCAGCTTGACCCACAACAGTTTTTTCGGGCCAACCGCCAATATATTGTGTCCCGAAACAGTATTCGGGAGGCCGAACTGTATGTCAATGGGCGTCTTCAACTCAAGCTTCAACCGACGCCCAGAGAGCTAGTGTTTATTAGTAAAGAGCGGGTTAGTCTATTTAAAAAATGGATGGAGGACTTTTGACACTAATTTTATTTGTATACTTACGTAGGGTAATTTATACGATTTGTTACTGCTAATTGAACTATACACTCTTTACTAAAAACGATCTGATGGCCTTATCGAAAGAAACCCGGAAGCAAATGGCTCATGCCTTAGCAGGTGTAATTATCAGTATTAAAGGGATTGATAAAATTGAGCATCACCATGAGATAATGGGTTCAGTATTAATAGGTATAGGCGTGGTTATCATCGGCTTAACCATTTATCATCATCGACTGGCAAAGTATATCAAAAGCTTCGATGCGTTGGTGTTTCTGGTTGAGGCTATCGTTTTAAGCATCGTGAGTATTCTGTATTTGCAGGATGGTAAAAAAGCACTGCCCATTGCCTATATAGTAGCCAGCTTAGCGTATTTAGTGGCTGCCTATCGTTCCTACCATCGGGATAAGAAAGCAATATCTCATCATTGATCATAGTAGATTGGTATAACCAGCATTGCCACAGTCAACTTGCTCATTAGCGGTTTAACTGTCCAATTTGTCGTCTTCACCTTTGTTTTTCAGCAGTCACCTCGTCAAAGCGATAGGTTTGTATCGTCTAAATCACCTAACAGACGAACAACTAAAACCAATCTGTGATTATGAAACAACTAGGGAGTATAGATCTGGCAACACGACAAAACTCGTTTTATCATGAGTAAGCTGCTTTATATTATGCTGGCCTTTTGGGCTTCACTTGGACGGTATTCGCCTGTTAACCATTACGTTTCAACTCAACAGTTGGCACCTGTTTCGCCACCAGAACTGAGTGTTCGCGATACGTTGCGGTATGATGAGCAGACGCGAATTTATTGGCTACACCTGCCACCTGCCTACAAGCAACATGATGAGCTGTTGCCCCTGGTTATCGCTTTGCATGGGGGAGGGGGTAGTGGTCAGCAGTTTGAATCACAGTCGAAGCTGAGCGAAAAAGCGGATCAGGAAGGATTTATTACCGTTTATCCGGATGGGCTGCAAAACCCTGGTGTGTTAGGCTTACGCACTTGGAATGCGGGCGCGTGTTGTGGGCAAATTGCGTCGGTTCAGCACAGTGACGATGTGGGGTTTATCCGAAAGCTGATTGATAAACTAGTGGCTACCCGCCGAGTCGATCCTAAGAAAGTATATGCGCTGGGGCATTCCAATGGTGCTATGCTCTGCTACCGGTTAGCCTGTGAGTTACCGGATAAACTGGCGGCTATTGCGGCCAATTCAGGAACTATGCAATTAAAAACTGCCTGTAAACCCAACCGGATCATACCGATTCTTCACATTCATTCGCAACTGGATCGGAATGTGCCGTATACAGGGGGCGTTGGCACGAAAAGTATCAATAAGCAATGGAATTCGCCGGTAGATAGCACCTTGACAGTTTTTGCGCAACTAGCCAGGTGCTCGACCACAAAGGAGACTGTCAAAACCACCGACAAGTACAGCTTTTATAAATGGTCGGGTTGTCAGGATGGGGCTGAAATTCAGTATTACCTGACCACCGATGGAGGCCATTCCTGGCCGGGTGGTACGAAAGCCGTTCGTTTTATTGGCGATGAACCTTCCACAGCCTTCGTCAATAATGACCTCCTCTGGAGTTTTTTTAAGAATTATTCACTTAAGTAACGCGGCCGGGCTGGCGTACCAGCATCTTGTCTGCCAGTCCCGGCCACGCTACGATATTCAAACCAATCAAATCATCATGAAAAGCAATATTGTAACACTCATTCTTTCCGTTTCCCTGATTCTCATTTCTATTGCTTCATTTGCCCAACGTGGTAGTCAACTTGGCACACCCGAAGAGCGAGCTACGCGCCAAACGGCCCGCATGAAAGAAACGCTGAAGCTATCGCCCGAGCAGGAAACTTCCGTGTCTGACATCAATCTTAAGTATGCCAAACAGATGCAATCGGTGATCGAAACTGGTGGGCGAAATTTAAAAACCGCACGGGAAGCCAAATCCATTATGAAAAATAAGGATAAGGAACTGAAGGAGGTTCTGGACAAAGATCAGTTTAAGCAATACCTGACCATTAAAGAGGAGATGATGAATCAGCTAAAAGAACGCCGTCGGCAACGGTCCTGATGCTAAAAATAGAAGCGGTCGAATTGGTTCGACCGCTTCATAGGGTTAATCTTCACGTCCTTCCTTCCGGTTGGCATCGGCCATCCGAACAATTTTGGGCGTGAACTTTGCCAGCACCGAAACCAGGTCGCTTTGCGCGTTGATGACGGTCTCAATGTTTTTGTAAACCATTGGGGCCTCATCCAGGTCCCCGCCAATAAGTTGAATATCGGCTTCTGTTAAGGCTTTGTTCCATTGGGAGCGGGTGAGCGTATTAAACGCCTGGGTTCGCGACATCAGTCGGCCAGCTCCGTGCGAGGCTGAATTCAACGATTCTGCATTGCCTTTTCCCCGCACCACAAAGCCCGGTTGTGTCATCGATCCAGGAATAATTCCCAGCACGTTAGATCCGGCGGGTGTGGCTCCTTTTCGGTGAACAATCACCTCCTGGCCATCGGCCAGTTTCTCCTTCCACGCAAAGTTGTGGTGGTTTTCAACCATCACCAATGGCTTTTCACGTAGGGCTTTTGCCAGTTTTCTATGGATTTCATGATGGTTGGCAGAGGCATACTCGCCCGCTAGATTCATGGCAATCCAGTATGCCTGTCCTTCTTCCGTAGCCAAATCCAGCCAAGCTAAATGGGCAGCCTGTTTGGGTAGTTTGGTTTTCTGCATGGCCAGTTTTGAGTAATAATTGGCCACATTACCCCCAAATCCGCGCGATCCTGAGTGCGATAACAGGGCCAGGTATTCGCCCGATGGCAGATTCAGGAGATCGTCATGAGCATATACCTCCACGATGCCCCACTCCACAAAATGGTTGCCTGTGCCCGAGCTTCCCAACTGCCTATACGCTTTGTCTTTTAAATCGCGGATCACTTTGGTGGCCTGCCATTCGGGTAAATCCATAACGCTCTCGTCGATTTTCTCGCGGGTTTCGCCCCCAATTCCGAATTTGGTTTGCTCCACCAGCGACTTCTTCAATAAATGCGGTTCGCGTTTCAAAAAGGCGGGCGGTAAATCGAAAACCGACAGGCACATTCGGCAGGCAATATCGACCCCAACCGCAAACGGAATGACCGTGTTCGCTTCTGTAGCCAGTACGCCACCAATAGGAAGCCCATACCCTTGGTGGGCATCGGGCATGAGCGCACCCGCTACCGAAATGGGTAGGCTAGCGGCTGTTTCCATTTGTTTTAACGCACCTTCTTCAATCTGCTCACGCCCAAATACAGCATAGGGGAGTGGTCCCGTACGCAGGTCGAAGGTTTGTTCAGCTTGTTCTCCCTGAGCGGTTACCACATACGGTGCTGGGTCAGGAGGCAGGTACGTTACGCCTGTCTCGCTCAGTGGAACGGCTATACCCTGTTTGTTCAACGCATAGATCGACTGGGCCAGATTAGTGACCTTGTTTTTAGAGTAAGCGTACTTTTTAGGATTCTGGAGCATCTGCGCCAGCAAGCCCATTACTTTTTCTTTAGGGTATCCGGCCCGTTGTACCAGGCCATTTGCCACGCGAAGAAACGTTCCCTGCAACTGATCGGGGATTGGCCCCAATGTTAATAGATCGTCTAGTGAAATTGGTGTTTCCATTGTCTTTTACTGTTGTGCTGGAACGCTGATTTTTAGGATGATTATAATTTAGGCCAATCAATAAATTAGCCTAAAATTGTAGTTTATCAGGACAGATCGTATTGATCCTAAAAATCAGCGTTCTATTGCTGTTAAGTCAACTTCCCCACGGCGATTCGAAGGATGATTAACTTTATGACTCAAAGGTTACTGGTTATTGCGCAGTCTTTTTGCGTAGTTCGGTACTTTTTTTCATTTTTCTGAAAAAAGCGAAGACTTAGTCGATACACTGAATAAACTGACCAGCAACCAGACCTCGTAAATCGTAACGGGGCCACCCGCGCGGTCAAAAGTCGTAAATCAATATGCCTGCTAACCGAAATGCCCTTGTACGCTACAAAACGCTGGATGCCTGCCTACGCAATCGGATGCGCAAATGGGCACTCGATGACCTGATTGAAGCGGTTTCAGAAGCCCTTTATGAGTACGAAGGCATCGACAAAGGCATCAGCCGGCGTACCGTTCAGGCTGACCTTCAACTGATGCGAAGCGATAAGCTGGGTTACTTTGCTCCCATTGTTGTACTGGATAAAAAATACTATACCTACGAAGACCCGAACTACAGCATTACCAACATTCCGCTGTCGGACGGCGACTTGTCACGGATGAACGAAGCCGTAGAGGTTTTAAAGCAATTTAAAGGATTTTCGCATTTTACGGCACTTAACGAAGTGGTCCAGAAGCTGGAAGATCATGTGTATTCAACGGCCCAGAAGTCGGTGCCGGTTATTGATTTTGAGAAAAACGAGCACCTCAAAGGGCTTCATTTTCTGGACGAGCTGTATCAGGCGGTTATCCAGAAGCGGACTCTCCAGATTGAATACCAGTCCTTTTCCGCGCGGCTATCACAAACCTTTTGCTTTCATGTCTGGTGGCTGAAAGAGTTTAAAAACCGCTGGTTTGCCGTTGGCGTGCGCGATGGTAAAGGGTATCTCATGAACCTGGCGCTTGATCGGATGCTCTCTATTCGTGTTGACCCTGAGGTTGACTATGTATGTAATCAGAGCATCGACCCTAATGCACATTATCACGACGTGATTGGCGTATCGGTCAGCGAGAATCTACGGCCTATTAACGTGAAGTTATTTGTTAATCGGCTGCATGCCCCCTATGTTGAAACTAAACCGCTTCACCATTCGCAGCACGTTGTGGAGCGAACGGAACAGGGCATTGTTATTCAACTTCGGGTACAGCATAATTTTGAGCTGGAGAAGGAGATTCTGGGCTTCGGTGAGGGCATGCACGTACTTGAGCCTGAACGACTTCGGCGGGTTATTCAGAAACGATTACAGGCTGGGCTGGATGCCTATAAAGTTGTAGGGACTGATAATACCCCACCCAACCCCTCCCCTTGAAATAAGGGAAGGGGCTAAAGTTGGTTACCCCCGTTCTTGCTTGGCTTTACCAAGCAAGAACGGGGGCCGCTGCCGTGAGGTCAAATGTCATGAACCAATTACTTCGAACCAACTGCCGCTTATTGAGCAAAAGACACATACTGCCCTGCCGATTTTAAAATGAACACAACTATGGGTGTTGGGTTAGGCAGGCTGTGTGGGTGGTGGTTGACGCCGGGTTTATGGATAACGGTGATGTTGCCGCCCAACGCTACCACTTGTTTTTCAAACGGTTCGGTATTTTCGCTGACAGGTACGGCATCGTCGGCATCACCTACAATGTGTAGCATTGGGAAGTTCCCTTTTACAATCTGCGCCACCCGGTCTAAGGGATTCCCGTTGAAGTTAACTGCTTCCTCCTCTGTGGTGAATCCGTAATCTTTCTTGAAAATCTCCCAATCGCTTGGGCTGCCCTTGCTTTTTCCTTTGCCACCCGGCCAGCTTTTTAGGTCCAGAACAGGCGCATCGACATACACACAAGCTACTTTCTTCGGATTTTCAACAGCCCAGTTGTACGCATAGATACCACCCCGGCTTAAGCCTTCCAGACTTACTTTATCAGATAGGCCAGCTTTGTGCAGGTACTTGTAAAATTTGTTCCAGAGCGAAACGGCTTCCGCATTGCCAAAGAGTTCGGCCACATCGCAATACACCAGATGAAAACCACGATCCAGCAAGGCAATATCGGTCTGTGGCTCATGTCCCCAGAAACGCGCCCGCCAGATCCAGGGTTTTCCGGCGGCCACAACACGCGGTTTAACTACCTTACAGGCTCTGCCTTCGAAGGTGAAATCGGCACAATCATACCCGTAGAAAGAGGAGACCGTCATGGGCTCTTTGATTTTCGGGAAGATGTCAAAATTCGGTTGTGTTTTCAGCGTAACCGCTTCGTACAAACGCCGGGCAATGGTGGTCATCACAGGAGCGGATGGGTGCAGTTTATCGGGGAATAAAAGGCTGTCGGTTACGGTCAGGGCGTGTAAGTCGATCAACTCCAGCTTTTCCTCGAAAGCCACTTGTTGAATGCGGGGAATTATCAGTTTCCTGATGGCAGCATCGACCTGGCGGGTAGTATCGGTCAGAAACGACGTTACGGGCAGTAGTAGAATGATGCGGGGATTGGAAGGCAGGGTTTTGAACGACTGAATCAGCGATTTATAATCACCTACAAACTGGTCGATTTTCAGGCGATACGGTAACCGGCTATCATTGGTGCCAAGTTTAATGAACACAATGGTTGGGTTGCTTTTCAGCGCTTCTTTGTATTGCTCCGTCGCCGTATAGGCACTTGGCGTATCCCGAAGCAGAGTTCGGCCACTCACGCCAAAATTCATCACTTCGTAGCCAGCCCCAAGCAGGTTTTGAAGCTGGGCGGGATAGGAATCCTGTTCCCGGTTTTTAAGGGTAGCTCCGTAGGTAATGCTATTGCCCACGCAGGCGATCCGAATTGTCTGTTGGGCGTAGACTGATACGGACAATAAGAAAAATAGGAGAAACGAAAATCGGTAGCAGGTGGGAAAGATCATATAAGTGCAATTTGTAGAGCCGACCGTCCCGGTCGGTTGTGAAGTTAACGAGTTCGCTACCGACCGGGACGGTCGGCTCTACACCCGTTATTCCCGTTTCTGTTTGTCGAAATACTGCCGCATAAACAGCAATTGATACGTTACCGCATTAGCCCAGTAATTCCAGTTATGAGCGCCGGGGCGGGTGATGTAGTCGTGGGCAATATTGCGCTCCAATAATTTGTCGTGGAGGTTGTTATTGACCCGGAAGAAAAAATCGTCGGTGCCACAGTCAACGATTAGCGACAGAGCTCCCGGTGTGAGCAAATGGAGCAGATTAATAACCGTATTTTGCTCCCATCGTTCGGGAAACTGGGCGTAGGTTCCCAATCGTTTCGCCATGTCCCAGTTATTCGGAAACGGGCGAATATCGACGCCACCACTCATGCTGCCCGCTGCCCCGAACACATCCTGATGCCGGAACGCGAGGTATAATGCACCATGTCCGCCCATACTCAGGCCTGTAATAGCGCGCGCCTGCCGGTTTTTAATGGTTTTGTAATGGGTGTCTACCCACGACACCAGTTCGCTGGCTACGTAGGTTTCGTACTTAAAGGCAGGGTCAATCGGACTATCGAAATACCAGCTACCGAAGTTGCCATCGGCGCAAACAACAATGAGTTGTTGCGCGTCCACAATCTGGCCAAGATTCGGTACTTTTTTAGCCCAATCGCTGTAATTGCCGCTGTAACCGTGCAGCAGGTAAACCACCGGAAACTCACTACCCAGCGTGTACGACTCTGGAGTCATGATTACAGCTTTAATCGTCTTTTTCATCGACGGGCTATAAGTAGACACCGTATCGATCTTAGCTGCGTGGCTAAGGTTGGCTAGTGATAAAAGGCTAATGATGAGGAATGTACGAAGGGCATTCATATTGGTTTGATAAAATAGAGGGTAAAGTAGGAAGATTCGTAAAGTAGTTGACTATTTAGTGGGATGGATAATTTGTACAAAAAAATGACAAAATAGCTGTTTTTATGTCTCTACCAGTGCCAGATTGCCTCGTTACTTTTTGATGTGTTTATCCATAAAGTCTAAGTACTGTGCCCAGTCGTAGTTGGTAACGTCATGACCGCCGGGGCGGATATGATAACCGATCTGCCCTTGCACAGACTGATGTAAAGGCGGTAGTTGAGCCGTTGGTAATCCTGTCGTTCCTAGAAATTGGTAGACTGCACTGGCGGCTTTCGCTCCGTCAAATTCACCTTCGGGATCAGAGCCTTTGTCTTGCTCCGCACTCGCCACATAGACTGGACGGGGCGCAACCAGTGAAATTACCAGGTGCTGGTCGAAGGGGAGGAGGGTATCCTGATCCATGTACTTCCTGAAATTACCCGCGTACCAATGCGGAAAGACTGTGCAGAGCCGCCGGATGTTTTCGCCTACGCCCCGATGGAATAGTTTGGCACCGCCTGCCCCCGATTCATGGCTGATAACCAGTGCAAACCGTTCATCTGTAGCGCCTGCCCAAAGAGCCGCTTTGCCCAGTCGCGACCAGCCAAAGACGGCGACCCGTTTGGCATCAATACGTTTATCGGTTTGCACATAATCCATAATCCGACTCAAGCCCCACGCCCAGGCGGCAACCGTTCCAAAATTATCCCCCCGATTCTGGAGTTCAGGGTACAGCGTATGAACGCCCGTTGTGAATTTCATGGCTGGTTCATCAGACGCAATGTCTTCCCGGTAAGCGGTCACGAGTGCATATCCCCGTTCCAAAATACTGTCGATGGGCCATTGGCGAGCATTGATGCCCCGGCAGGCTTCGGTTGATCGGTGGTTGACTACACAGGAAACATCAATGTACGGATTCCCCCGGTTCGACTCCATCCAGCTTGGCGAAATGCGAATGCCGGGATCGGAATTAATGCTGTGGTTACCCCAAAAATTCAACCCGACGATGGCTGGAACGGGCCCTTTCACCTGATTGGGAATGTAGATCAACACATCCATTCGGGGACCTTCATGCTTTCCATTAAAATAGACGGCCACCTGTTTCCGCGTTGCTTTTCCACCCAGTGCTTTCGGGTCGGTATCAAATACCTCGAACGTCATACCCGATGGTTTACTGGGCGAGTGCCCATACATCTCATTCGCAAAACGTTCCAGTAATTCCGGTCGTCGTTGAGATCGCCATTCGTTCGCACTGGTTACCCGCTTGCCGTTATTGAGCATCAATGGGTCGGGCAACGGGTGCTTCTGGGCAAGCAGGGGCAGGGCTACCCCATAAAGCAGAGAATAGAAGAGGATTGTTTTTAGCATTCCGGGAGGTAAGGTTAAACTGGAATGATAGAACGCTGATTGTTATGATCCTTTTGATTAATCATGATTTTTTGCCATTATTTTTAAATCATCACTCGTCATAAAAATCATGATAATCAGTGGTCTATCGTTGTTTTCTGCGCCAGTGCCTTCCGAACCTCGGGCGCTACTTTGGTGCCGAATAATTCGATGGCGTGGAGCATTTTGGTATGCGAGAGATCGGGTCCACTGATCATCTGAGCCAGATAACGGGTATTGCCGAACAATTCATGAAAGTACAGAATCTTGTCGATGAGTTGCTGGGGACTACCCACCATTAGTGGGCCGTATTCGCGACCGTACTCGAACTGATCTCTGGTAATGGGTGACCAGCCGCGTTCTTTTCCAACCCGATTCATCAGCAGAGCATAAGTCGGGAAAAACTCGTCCGAAGCCTGTTGCGATTCGTCGGACATATAAAAATGAGAATTGATGGCCAGTTGAAGTTTGCTCACATCATGCCCTGCTCGTTGAGCCGCCTGCCGGTATAGGTTGACAAACGAAACGAACCGATCTGGCGGGCCGCCCAGAATGGCCACGGTCATGGGCAGATTCATCGTACCTGCCCGAACGGCTGAGGCAGGTGTACCGCCAACGGCCAGCCAGATGGGGAGGGATTCCTGATAGGGGCGGGGATAAACGCCCAGATGCTGTATGGAAGCCCTATGTTTACCGACCCAATCGACAACTTCGTGCTGATTGATAGTAACCAGCAGATCCAGTTTTTCGGTGAACAGCTCATCGTAATCCCGTAAATCATAGCCAAACAAGGGGAAGGATTCAATGAATGACCCGCGCCCAGCCATAATTTCGGCCCGCCCGTTCGAAATAAGATCCAGCGTGGCAAAGTTCTGAAATGTCCTGACCGGATCGGCAGAACTTAGTACCGTAACGGCGCTGGAAAGCTTTATTGTTTTGGTGATCGTAGCCGCAGCGGCCAGAATCACTTCGGGGGCAGAGATGACGAAATCGGGGCGGTGGTGTTCCCCCAGGGCGAAGACATCCAGACCAACTTCATCGGCCAATTTTATTTCTTCGAGAAGCTCCTGCATACGCTGATGTGCATTCACCGCTTTACCGGCTACGCCATCCGGCCGAACATCGCCAAAACTACTGATTCCTAATTCCATGATTGGTTATTGCTGATATGCTGTTACAATCGCTTTAAACCCGAATACGGTTCCCAACACGTGAATGGATGGTGGATAATGGATAATGGGTAATGAATAGTGAGTAATGGATAGTAAGCAATGAATAATTGATAATGTACAATGAATAATGAATATGTTGAGGCTGTCCATTATTCATTGTACATTATCAATTATCCATTGCTTACTATCCATTACTCACTATTCATTCACTTAACTTACCGATATTTCTTCAGGAATTTAAGCTGTGTACTGACCTGCTTTAGCCATTCCCGTGCCATCAGTTCATGGGCAAACACAGTCGGGTGAATGCCATCCTTAATGCCGATTAATATACTCAGCACATCGGGTTTGAGGTCGTGTTGTGGATATCTCTATTTTACCACTGACCGAATTTTTTCCTCCAATTCATCATAACGTTTTCGGGCTTCTGTTAGTGGAATTCCCTGGCGCATTTCAGGGCGCTTATGGCCAGTAGCACTAAGCCAGGCATCTTTCATAATGGCTTGTCGTTCGCTTACCAGCTTCAGGATGTCTTCCCCATGAGGGGTGACCAATAGCGCCGTGTGTATATCGGAAGTATTCGCTACGTTCTCGCCGAGGTAGTTTAATGCCGCTTGTGCCATTAGCCAGTGGCCTTCGTCGCCGGGGTGAACGCCATCGTTGGCCAGCTTAAAAGAAGGGTCTATCTTTCGCTTTTCTTCCAGATAACGCTTCATGGGGAAATGAATGTCTGCCACTTCCCATTTTAATGAATCCCGTTGTGCGAGCAGCCATTCGGCATACTTGTCCAGGGTCAGGTTATATCCTTGTGTACCCAGTTTTTTGTCATCATGAACGGGGGGAGTCAGGAAGATAATCCGTTTTGCCCCAATCTTTTCCAGCTCGGTGTGTAACCATTTTTGGCCTTCGCGGTAAGGACGGAAGCGCGCTTCATCAAGTGGGAGATAAATGCCATCGTTCATGCCATAGCAGGCAAAAACGACATCGGGCCTGGTTTGTTCCAGTACTCTGGCCAGCCGTTCGTGCAGATCAGGGCGGGGGAATCGGCCATCGGCATGATTCGGTTCACTCAGGCCGGAGACCGTTTCACTTGGCAGACCAACATTGATGAATTCGAAGGATTGGGTTGGATAGTGGGCAATAAAATAAGCCTCAATAGCTGTGACATACGTACCCGCATACGTAATGCTATTCCCCAGAAACAGGATACGCCTGGTATCTTTCGGGAAGGGCGCAGTGGTTTGTGCCGATGCAAAGGCGGCTGAAATGAGGAGGTAACAGACTAGGATAAAGCGGTTTATAGATGGTTTGTATCGTTCCATGGCCTTTTCCTTATTTATTGCCGCCAGTACCTGCATTCACCAACGTATAACTTTTCCCGGCCTGTGTATCGAATTCAACCAACTGAGTTTCGGCAATAACAACGGGTTGAATCGCCGTTGCTTTGGGTGAAATCAGCGGTTTGGGAATACCATCAATGGCGTAGAGTGGATTTGGGTTAGGCCCCTGCGCCAGAGCAACTTCAAGGCCATCTGCACGTAGAGAGTTAGGCAAACGCAGGCGACAGTTACCACCCAGATTTGACTTGATAACCACTTTAGCCACTTTGCCATCTTTCCATTCCAGGGAAACGATCTCGAATCCCCCCCGCGCTCTAATTCCCGAAATATGGCCATTTCTCCAGCCGTCGGGCAAGGCGGGGAGGAGATGAATGGCACCTTCGTGACTTTGCATTAGCATTTCGGTAATGCCTGATGTGCAGCCAAAATTACCGTCGATCTGAAAAGGCGCATGGGCATCGAACAGGTTGTTGTACGTACCACCTCCGCCTTCGTTGAGGCCAACGGGCGTAAGCTGGTTCTGGATTAGTTTGTAAGCATGATTACCATCCTGCATCCGTGCCCACCAGTTTACTTTCCAGCCCATGCTCCAGCCGGTCGAAATATCCCCGCGCTGGATAAGCGTTGTTCGGGCCGCACTGAATAAGTCTGGGTTTCGGTAGGGAGAAATCTGCTGCGAAGGGAATAGGCCGTAGAGGTGAGAAATGTGCCGATGTTTGTCCTTTGGGTCGTCTAAATCCTCAATCCATTCCTGCAACTGGCCATGCTGACCTATTTGCATGGGCGGGAGCCGCTGCCGAACAGCAAGCAAGGTGTCAACAAATCGGTCATCCTTGTTCAATGTCCGGGCGGCTCGCATGGCTACTGTCAGCATATCGTATACAATCTGATTGTCCATTGTGCAGCCCGCATCGAATGAAACCCCTTTTCGGAAATCCGGCGCATTTTCAGGCGACGTGCCAGGGTTGATGACCAGGTACTTACGTTTGGGATCTTCTACCAGATCATCGACAAAAAAGGTGGCAGCACCTTTCAAAATCGGATAGATTGATGCCAGGTATTTTTTATCGCCGGAATACAGATACCGCTCCCATAAGTGTTGCGAAAGCCAGGCTCCGCCCATGCTCCATACGCCCCAGTAAATGGCATCGACCGGGCCGGTAATTCGCCATAAATCCGTATTGTGGTGGGCCATCCAACCTCTGGCTCCATACATGACTCGTGCGGTTTCCGGTCCTGTTTCGGCAAGCTCCCGGACCATCTGCAACAAAGGCTCGTGCATCTCGCTCAGGTTGGTTTTTTCGGCAGGCCAGTAATTCATCTGGGTGTTGATATTGATGGTGTACTTACTGTCCCAGGGCGGGTCCATGCGGTCGTTCCAGAGCCCTTGCAGCGTAGCGGGTTGCGTATGTAAGCCGTCGCCGGTATGCAGGGTGGCATCAGGCTGTGAGGATGAAATGAGTAAATACCGACCAAACTGATAATACAGGCTTACCAGTTGCGGATCGTTGGCCTTGGCAAATTCCTTCAGCCGTACATCCGTAGGTTTACGAATCGCATCTGTGCTGCCGAGATCGATTTTTACCCGGTTGAAATAGGTTTGGTAGGCACGTATATGTTCGTTCAGTACTTGCAGATAGGGCTGTTTTGTGGCAGCAGCCAGGTATTTTTCAGACCGTTTAATGGCATCAGCGCTCAGATCGTGATAGTTCACGTAATTAGTGGCGATGGAAATCGTGATCAGGGCCGAGTTCGCCTGTCGAACCTGAAGGGTCGAATCGGTGATTGATAAGGTACCGCCTTCGGTTTGGATATGCGCAATGCCGTTGAATCGAACCTTTCCGTCCACACCTTCATGGCCTGCCGTCATGCCATTGATGACCAGCCCGTTTTTTTGAGTGGCGATAATCGCATTTTTCTGCAAAGTCGATAAACCCGCCGTAAACGAAATCATTCCGGTTTTATCTGCCGACAGCCGAACCAGGATTGTTTGAGCCGGCACAGAGGCAAACACATTACGGGTGTAGTTTACGCCATTAACCGTATAGGTAGTTGTTGCTATGGCGTTCTCAATATCTAGTTCACGGTAGTAGTTGGTATAGGTTTCGTGACCGGGAAAGTGCAACCGTAAATTACCCACAGGCTGATACATCTGCCCGTTCGATTTTTTTGACTGCATCGTCTGTTCGGCCAGTTTCTGCGCTTCCCGCTGTTTTCCGGCGAAGACTAACTGCCTGATTTCGGGCAGGGAAGCCAGGGCATCGGGGTTATCGTTGCGGTTGGGACTGCCTGTCCAGACCGTGCTTTCATTTAATTGAATCGTCTCATTGGCTACGTTGCCGTAAACCATAGCACCCAATCGGCCATTACCAATGGGCAGGGCATCGGTCCAGACGGTATTGGCGGGTTTATCATACCATAATTTTAATGGAACTGGGCTTTGAGCAAAGGCCGAAACGGCGAAGAGTACGGCTGTGAGTAGGGAGAATAACGTCTTCATTGACTAGTAAAGGCTTTTGTCTTTGCTAGCTACTTGATGCGTCTGTACGAGCTGGGTTAGGGGTCTACATATGCCAGGCCGTTTCGCGATACTGACCGGGTGGACTACCAAATCGACGTTTAAACAGCCGGGAGAAGTAATAGATACTCGGAATGCCAACCGATTCGGCAACGCTTTTTAGGGCCATCGAAGATGTCATCATCAGGCGTTGTGCCCGCTCCAGTCGTTTGTTGATCAGGTAATCCATGGGACGGATACCTACAATGCTCAGAAATAAACGGGAGAAATAATCAGCATTCAAGTTCGCCTTCCGGGCTAGTTGCTCCACGGTTAATTTTTCGTGGAGATGACTGTCGATGTATTGCAAGACCGATGCTAGTTGATGAAACCCCTTGGCCCGCTGTTGGTCTTTATCGTTCTCTGCGCCTAAAAAGCGGGAAAATAGTTGGAGCAGGATACCATGCGTTTCAACATACGCACTCATCGACTGAGTTGATTTTGGCTGATTAAAGGGTAACACTTCCGGCCGATTATCATAGGCCTTAGGGTCTGATTCGGTAATCGCTCGGCCGGGATTCTGGGCTAAAAGCCGCTCCATCAGGGCGTAGTCAATCGGACTGGCTTCGACCTCATAGGCCATTGATTTTAGGTCGTAAATCGACAAACCTTCCTGTAATTCATCGAAGAAACTGATATAATATTGCTCCAGAAACTGGTCGCAGTGGTAACGGCTGTAGGTGAAGCTGGGAATGAGATAGAGGTGCCCCGGTTTCAGAATAAACTTCTGACCATTATGCAAAACCCAACCCTCGCCAGCCGTAATCAGGTAAAGCCGGGAGAAGGGGCTGATTACGTTGTCGTACTGCCAGCGAGAATCCAACTGGATAAAGCCCATATGCAGAAGACTCAGTTGCAGACTTTTGATGATATCAAACACAGATAGTAAGAGTCGGTAAACAGTGAAAGTCGGAATCGTGTAAAAGAAAGCCGTTATCATGAATTTACTAATGACGATAGAACGCAGATCTTTATGATTCCGGGCACCGGTGCGGCTAAGATCAATTATGATTTTTAGGCGTGTTTCTGGATTTTTGACATCATTATTAAATCATACAGATCATAAAAATCTGCGTTCCATCCACCATGAACTACATTCTCTGGAGCCTATTGCTAATTTTCACTGGTTATTTGCCAGGATCAGCGCAGCCCGTAATCTGGACGAGCCAGAGCAAAAACTCGTCGGAGTCGATGCCTTGTGGTGGTGGCGATATTGGGTTAAATGTATGGGTGGAAAAAGGTGACGTACTGTTCTATTTATCCAGAAGTGGCACATTCGATGAGAACAACGCCATGCTCAAACTCGGACGTGTGCGGCTGAAATTATCGCCCAACCCGTTTACCGGAACCGATTTTAAGCAGGAGCTAAAGCTGACCGAAGGGGGCGTAACGATAAGCGGAGCCAACACGCAGGTTAACCTCTGGGTCGATGTATTACGGCCTGTGGTGCATGTGGCTTTGCAAAGTACCAAACCCGTTAGCCTAACAGCCGCTTATGAATCTTGGCGATACGAAGACCACGTTGTGCAAGGCACTGAATTCAGAACAAACTCCTATAAAGCCCCGCAGAAATTCGACGTCATAACGCGGAAAGATGACATTGCTTTTCAGGACAACGAGGTATTGTTTTATCATCGAAACCGGAGTGATGTCGAGAATATTTTCGATTATACCGTGCGGCTGGAAGGCATGGACTCGGTGAAAGGAAAGTTGTTTAACCCGTTGAACAATAACACGTTTGGTGGGTTGATGCGGGGGCATGGTATGAAGCCTGTTGGAACAGATACGGGCACCTATGCACACGCGCCTTTCAGGGCCTGGAGGATCGCTACCGCAAAACCAGTACGTTCGCAGGAGATTGAAATAGGGCTTAACGTTGCCCAAACTACGACGCTTGATGAGTGGAAGGCTGGGTTAACCAGGATCATGAACGAGGCTGACCGGACGAAAAAAACGGCGCAGCAAACCAGCCGCGACTGGTGGCAGCAATTCTGGAATCGGAGCTATATTTCGATTGACAGCAAAGACTCAGCAGTGGCTGCGATCTCCCGAAATTATCAACTGTTTCGCTATCAGTTGGGCTGCAATGCCTACGGAAAATGGCCGACTAAATTCAACGGCGGCCTGTTCACCTTCGACCCGGAATACGTCGATGCCAAATACGCGTATTCACCCGATTTTCGACTTTGGGGCGGAGGCACCATGACGGCTCAGAATCAGCGGCTGGTCTACCATCCGATGCTGAAAAGCGGGGATTTCGACATGCTAAAGTCGCAGTTCGATTTTTACCTCCGAAATCAGACCAACGCTGAGCTTCGGAGTCAGGTGTACTGGCAGCATAATGGGGCCTGCTTTACGGAACAAATTGAAAATTTCGGATTGCCGAATATCACCGAATACGGCACGAAACGCCCCGACGGCTACGATCCCGGCATGGAATACAACGCCTGGCTGGAGTATGAGTGGGACACCGTGTTTGAGTTTTGCCTGATGATGCTGGAAACTGAGCGTTACGAAGGTCGCGACATTACCGAGTACGTTCCGTTCATTGAAAGTTGCCTGACGTTTTACGATGAGCATTACCAGCAACTGGCGAAAAAGCGAGGAATCCGACCTTTCGATGCACAGGGACACTATATTCTGTATCCGACTTCGGCCTGTGAAACGTACAAAATGACCTATAATTCGGCGACGGTGATTTCGGCCCTTAAGGTAATTCTGGGCCGAATGCTGGAACTGCCTGACAAGTACCTGGATACGAAACAGCGCGAAAAATGGGGAACGATGTTAAAACGGATTCCACCACTTCCGTTTCAGGACTATGATGGACATAAGACATTAGCGCCCGCTGTAGCCTGGGCCCGAATCCAAAACTCCGAATCGCCACAACTGTATCCAGTCTATCCGTGGGGCATTTACGGCCTTGGGAAACCCGATTTAGACATAGCCATCAATACCTGGAACTACGATACACTAGTCGTTAAATACCGGAGTCACGTTGGCTGGCGGCAGCATAACATTTTTGCCGCTCGCCTGGGCCTTACAGAAGAAGCCGCCAGCCTAACCAAACTGAAATTCAAAAACTCATCGCACAGATTCCCGACGTTCTGGGGTCCCGGCTTCGACTGGACACCCGATCATAACTGGGGTGGTTCGGCCATGATCGGTTTGCAGGAAATGCTGATGCAAACCGATGGAAAAACCATCCGGCTGCTCCCCGCCTGGCCTAAGGACTGGAACGTAACATTCAAACTACACGCGCCTTACAACACGATTGTAGAAGGGCGTGTGGTGAGTGGCAAGGTTGAGAAGTTGATCGTTACCCCGCAGGAACGGGCTAAGGATGTGATTTTGCCGAATGGCTAATTGACGATTTTCTTCGTTTTTTTGTCATCTCGACGTAAGGAGAGATCTCAACATTGCCACCTTGAGATCTCTCCTTACGTCGAGATGACAAAAAACTACACCCGTTCCAATTTCACCGGATACGTTCGGTTGGCGTTCCATTGACAGACGTACAGATTATGATCTTCGTCGACGCAGACGTCGTGGCCGTGGTAGAAGGTGTTCCCGTCCTGAAACAGTTGCTGTAACTGCCCATTCTTATACTCGGGCTGGGTTCCGCCTGGATTCGATACCACCTTATTGTTCTTGTCCAGAATGGTCACGAAACCCGAATTGTCGAACCGCTTCCCTGTTTCCCGCGATTTCGACCAGCAAACCCCGGCGAAGATGTTTTCCCCGTTGATGACAGGGCGGCAAACGTAAGCGCCGGGTAGCTGAACGGTTTCGAGGTAGTTGCCATCGAGGGTGAAGAATTTAAAGGCGTTGTCTTCCCGGGAGGTGCAGATGAGTTTTGGGTTATTGGGTTGCCGTAAATCGACCGCTACACCGTGGGCGTTGTTGAGGTTGTGAGCAGAGTTCTTATTGTCATGGCCGCCAAAATGACGGATATATTGCCCTTGTTGATTGTACTGAATGATGTAATCCGAACCATATCCATCCGCCACGTAAAAATCACCGTTGGGCGCTACAGCGACTTCCGTAGGCATGAATTTCTGCTCCGGTTTGTACACGACAATGGTCGACGGGTGGCCAATGCTAAAGATCAGACTTCCATCAACAGTGGTTTTGAAAACCCCTCCCGACTGCGCGTGCCACTTGTTATCCCGCCCGAAAAAATACCCGCAATCGGTAATGAATAGCGCATCTTCACCACCTTCCGGTGCCAGTGTGAGGCCATGACCACCGGGATAACGCGTCCCCCAGGAATCGAGTAACTTTCCCGATTTGTCGTACACCAGAATATTATTTTTGACCTCATCATTGATCATGATCAATCGACCTTTCGAGTCTTTAACCATTTCGTGGCAGTTGAAAACGGGCGTTTTAGTCGGGTCCAGGACACCCCATTCTTTATTGACCCGGTAGCGATAAGCCCCATGCCCGATAATTTCATGATCGGTATTGCGAGCGTAGCCAACGAGATTCACGGCCAACGAACTGGCTGCCAAAGCAGTCGAGTTTTTAAGGAAGGTTCTGCGAGTTTGAGTCATGGTTGGTTTAGCTTTAATGAACCTGTTTTTTGTCATTCCGACGCCAGGAGGGATCTCAAGTTTCGCATTAGTCAAGCTTGAGATCCCTCCTGACGTCGGGATGACAAAAACACTATGCTTACTAGATAGTCACGCTAAAATTCCCTTCACGAGCTTGCCTTCCACATCCGTCAATCGGAAGCGTCGGCCCTGAAATTCGTAAACCAGTTTCTCGTGATCGATGCCCATCAGATGGAGCAATGTTGCCTGGAAATCATGTACATGCACCGGATTGTGGGCGATATTATACCCAAACTCATCGGTTTCGCCGTAGGTAATGCCGGGTTTGATACCGCCACCGGCCATCCAGATCGTGAAACAGCGGGGGTGATGGTCGCGCCCGTAATTGTCTTTCGTCAGTTTCCCCTGCGAATAGTTCGTTCGGCCAAATTCTCCGCCCCAAACGACCACCGTATCGTCCAGCAATCCCCGTTGTTTGAGATCCTGAACCAGGGCCGCCGATGCCTGGTCGGTAGCTTTACATTGACGGGCGATGCCTTTTGGTAAATCGCCGTGTTGGTCCCAGCCCTGATGGTAGAGTTGCACGAATTTGACGTCGCGTTCCAGTAATCGGCGGGCCATCAGGCAATTGGCGGCAAAGGTTCCCGGATTACGCGCTTCGGGGCCATACAGGTCAAATACCCAATCAGGTTCATCAGACATATCGTTGACATCGGGCACCGACGTTTGCATCCGAAACGCCATTTCGTACTGGGCAATGTGGTTCGCCACTTCGGGGTCGCCGTAAATTCCTTCCTGCACCTGGTTCAGATCTTTCAGGGCGTCGAGCATATAGCGCCGGTCGGAGGTGGTGAAGCCGTTCGGGTTGTTGAGGTACAATACCGGATCGGCCCCCGAGCGAAACTGCACACCCTGATGCTTGGAGGGCAGAAAGCCGTTTCCCCAAAGCCGGGCGTAGAGAGGCTGGTCTTTAGGCGCATCATTCGAGACCAGTACGATAAAGGAAGGCAGATTCTCGTTGGCTGAACCCAGTCCGTAACTGATCCAGGAGCCGATGCTGGGACGTCCGGCCAACTGGTTTCCCGTTTGGAAAAACGTCAGCGCAGGGTCATGGTTAATCTGCTCGGTGTACATCGACTTAATGAAGCACAACTCATCCGCGACCTTGCCAGTGTAGGGCATCAATTCGCTGAGCCAGGCCCCACTTTTCCCGTGCTGGGCAAATGTATAGGGCGAACTCACCAGCGGCAATACCGACTGCTGAGCGCTCATGCTCGTCAGCCGCTGCCCTTTCCGAACCGAAGCGGGCAGGTCTTTACCGTGCATTTTCTCCAGATAGGGCTTATAGTCGAACATTTCCAGTTGAGATGGCCCCCCACTCTGGCACAGATACACAATCCGTTTGGCCTTCGGTGCCCGATGCGGAACCAGTAACGTTGGCTCTGGACCGGGAGTCGAGAATAGGTTGCGCGGCAACAACGAACCTAAGGCCAATGAGCCTAAGCCAATAGACGCCTTGGTCAGAAACGACCGCCGGTTGAATGTGTCGGCCAGAGTTTGTGCTAGTTTGTTGGTCATTGGTTTTGGTTCGTTTCGTTCACGCTGTTGTTCACGCTTGGCTTTGCCGAGTGTGGACTATTCTTTAGGGCCTCTGGCCCGTATTAAATAAAATAAACAGGCCAGAGGCCTTTATGTGGTGTCAGTTGCCTGATTGTGCTGTCAGGTTAAGAACCTGACAGCTGGTTAGGTTTCTCAAAACCTAATGACAGGAGGTTTTGAGAAACCTCGCGTGTCGGTTATAAGTAACCGACATCACTGACTTGCTTCTTACATCTCAATGCTTCGTCACGAACGCTTCCGAATTCATGACTGTACTCGCTACTACGGCTCCAGCGGCTAAGGCTGGTAGGTCGCTAATGCCTGTTGATTTATGCTCCCCAGCCTGCAGCCAACCCTGCATTTTGGCCGGACTTTTCCTGAACGTCTGGTATTCCTGCTCGTAGAGTCGGGTTAAAATCGCCAGTTCTTTGGGCTGGGGTTTTCGACTGGTCAAAAGCCGGAATACCTCCGTGAGTTGGTCCGGTAGGGGCTTGGACTGGCTCATTGATCGTTCGGCAACCACTTTGGCGGCTTCTACAAACTGCGGATCGTTGAGCAGAATCAGGGCTTGCAAAGGCGTACTGGTTTTCTGTCGTTGTACCACGCAATAGCTGCGCGAAGGTGCGTCAAACGTATTCATCGATGGGGGTGGGTTCGTCCGACGCCAGAATGTGTACAAACTCCGCCGATACAAACCTTCGCCTTTATCCTGCTCATACACCGCGCTGTTAACGGCCCAAAGGCCTTCAGGTTGATAGGGTTTTACACTCGGGCCACCCATTTTTGTTGACAGCAATCCACTGGCCGCAAGTGCATTATCCCGAATCATTTCGGCGGTTAGTCTTGACAGTGGGCCACGTGATAACCAGGTGTTTTCGGGATCTTTCGCCAGGCCTTCCCGCGTGCCACGGGACGATTGTTGATAAGTTGCCGATAGTACGATCAACTTCTGCATCGCCTTTACATTCCATCCCGACTCTCTAAAGTTAATGGCCATCCAGTCGAGCAGTTCGGGGTGGGTGGGCAAGCCGCCCTGATTTCCGAAATTATTGGACGATTTCTGAAGCCCCGTTCCGAAATAGGTTTGCCAGTAGCGGTTAACCACGACGCGGGCTGTGAGTGGATTATCAGGGTGTAGCAACCACTTTGCCAGGCCAAGCCGATTGCGGGGAAATTCGGGCGAGAAGGGGAGGATGCTGGCGGGTACATCAGGACGAACCCGTTCGCCGTGGGCATCGTACACCCCCCGCTTGAGCAGGTAGGTAGGGCGCGGTGTTTTCATGTCCTCCATCACCATAATCTCCGGTATCTCTTCGACAACCCGGTTGCGCTCGGCCCGAAGTTTCAGCAGTTCATCGCGTTGATGCTGATAAGACGCCGATACGTTAGCTAAGTAGTAGGGGAACAGGGTTTTAGTATCAGGTTTTTTGACTGATATAGGCGACGTAACACCCGCTGATATGGGCAATAGAGCTACTTCTGGCGCGGTGAGTTCACGACTATAGACAACCAGCTCATCGACCAGCCCATTCTTAAAACCCGTTCCCCGCATATCGGCCCCGACCTGCAAACCGGGCTGGTCTTTCCCCATGTGTTTGCCTTTAGGCCAGATGATGTCTTTGTAGAGATTATCTTTTTCAGTCACCATCGCGGCCTCTTTCCCATCGATGTAGAGCTTCAGGCCAGATGCCTTACTCGACCCATCGTAGGTCATCGTCAACTGAACCCATGTTTGCTTTGGTAGCCGTTGCTGGCTCACCTTAATGATGCTGTTGTAAGGCCAGGTGTGGGCCATCAGGAGTTCGGCTTTTCCATCGCGGATATTCAGAAAATAACCCCGGAAATTATACAGAATATCGCCCTGACCTTTGTGCAGAATGACGCCTTTGTTGAGGTCGTTGGGAATGTTTACCCACACACCAATCGAAAACGGCTGCGATCGGTTGAAAACGCCCACCTTGCCAAGGTTCAGAATATCATCGCCATTGGAATGGAAAGCCTGCCCGAATTTGCCCGCTGCCAGAACCGGCTCAAGTACAGTGCCTTTGTCGGTGGATGAAACGTCACTGACAAACTTTCCATCCACCAGCTTGTCGAACGTAAACCGGGCCTGTAAACCTTTACGTAGATCGAACGCGATGTTGTTGCCAGTGTTTGCCTGCCATTGAGTAAAAGTAGTTTGTTCGGCCTGTTTCGTTTGATTCAGCGCGGTTTCTGCTGTTTTGATTTTGGTGTCGATAAACGTGAGCAGGCTGTCCTGTTTTTTCTCAGAGAGGAGCATCGTGGGCACGGGCATGGCATCGTCCCAGGAGATTTGACCGGCTTCGTCTACGTTATTGAAAAAGGCAAACAGGCTGTAATAATCCTTCTGTGAAATCGGGTCGAACTTATGGTCGTGGCAGCGGGCGCATTCTACGGTCATACCGAGCATGGCGGTGCCCAACGTGTTGGTACGGTCGGCAACGTATTCCACCCGAAACTCTTCGTTAATAATGCCGCCCTCCGTATTTTGAGAATGGTTGCGATTGAAGCCCGTAGCCAGGCGTTGTTCGCGGCTGGGCTGGGGGAGGAGATCGCCCGCCAATTGCCAGGTCAGAAACTGGCTAAACGGCTGATTCTGGTTGAACGACTTAATGACCCAATCGCGCCAGGGCCACATAGGTCGGTAGCGGTCAACGGTGTAGCCATGCGTATCGGCATAACGGGCCAGATCGAGCCAGTCGACGGCCATTTTCTCGCCGTAATGGGGTGACTGCAATAGTCGATCAACCACTTTTTCGTAGGCGTTTGGTGAAGTATCGGCCAGAAAAGCGTCCAGTTCGGCAAGGGTAGGCGGGAGGCCGGTAAGATCGAGTGAGACCCGTCGGAGCAGTGTTTCTTTGTCGGCTTCGGGAGCGGGTTTTAATCCTTTTTCCTCCATTTTTTGGAGCACGAAGTTGTCAATCCCGTTTTTGGGCCAGCGTGCGTCAGTCACAGTTGGCAAGTCCAGCTTCTGGGGTTTGATGAGCGCCCAGTGCGGTTTGTATTCGGCTCCCTGCTCAATCCATTTGATGAGCACCGCTTTTTCGTAATCCGACAAAACGCGGTTCGATGCTTTGGGCGGCATCATCTCATGCTCATCGGCAGTGATGATGCGGTGGTAAACTTCACTATTGGCCAGATCGCCGGGCACAATGGCGTGTTTGCCTTTGGCTTTTTTCAGCGCGGCCATGGCACCTTCTGGCGTAGCCAGTTCTAAACCTGCCTTCTGACTGTTTTTGTCCGGGCCGTGGCAAAAGAAACATTTGTCGGAAAGGATGGGCTTGACGTGGAGGTTATAATCAACGGTTTCAGGAAGCTTATCCGCCAGCTTTGCAATGGCTGCGGGTTTCTCCACGCGGTTGCAGCTTTGTAGCAAGCCAATGGTAACGAGGCAAGCGAAGCTTGTTAGAAGAAAAAAGAAGGGTTGTTGAAAAGGGGTAGGATTGGGTATGCCACATCTCCAAGATATGGCATACCCAGTCCTACCCCTTTTCAACAACCCTGAAAACGAATCCTTTCCCATTATCACTACCAATTGTCTAATCGGTAGCAAAAATAGGATTTAAACGGGCAAATCGAAATACACAAATAAGAGGTTGTTTTACACAAATCCGACTATCGCCCCATCCAGCCCCCGTCGACCGTCAGGATGGTACCATGGACATAAGCGCTTGCGTCCGAGGCCAGGAATACGATTGGCCCTTTGAAATCTTCAGGTTCACCCCAGCGACCGGCTGGAATCCGATCCAGAATGGATTTTGATCGATCCGGATCAGCGCGTAGTGCTTTTGTATTATTGGTCGAAATATAGCCCGGCGCAATGCCATTCACATTCACGCCTTTAGACGCCCATTCGTTCGAAAACGCCTTAACTAGTCCGGCCACGGCACTTTTGCTGGCGGTATAGCCCGGCACATTGATGCCGCCCTGGAAGCTCAATAAGGAACAGGTAAATATAATTTTGCCCGACCCTCTGGCAATCATGTCCTTACCAAACTCTCTGGCCAGAATAAATTGCGCATCCAGGTTGACCGCGATCACCTTATCCCACCATTCATCGGGGTGTTCGGCAACGGGTTTGCGCAGAATTGTCCCCGCATTGTTGACTAAAATATCAATGGAATGGGCTGCTTTTACGGCGTTGATAAACTGATACAGAGCATCCCGATCTGAAAGATCAACCTGATACCCGTCGAACGTTCGACCAAAGGCCGTGACGGCTTTTTCGGTGTCTCCCCCGTTGATGACACCGGAATTGGATGTGCCAATAATATTGGCCCCGGCTTCGGCCAGCGCAATAGCCATCGCTTGTCCTAATCCGGTGTTACTGCCGGTCACTAAGGCGGTTTTACCAGCAAGGCTGAATTGGTTTAGACTACTCATTGATGATACTGGTTAAATTGACTCAATTGTGTTTTTTGGAATTGCGTTTTTTGTCATTTCGACGTCAGGAGAAATCTCAAGCTTGATTATTACGAGACTTGAGATTTCTCCTGACGTCGAAATGACAAAAAAATACAATTAAAATTTAGACAAAACCCCCTTCCTTTCTCCGTATCCTCGGTTCGACGCCATGACAAAAAAGCAACTATAGTTTTGACAAAACACCCTTCCCTTCTCGCAGCTTTTTCGCTCGTAACAACGCTTCGATGTAGTAATAATCGGCGTAGTTGATCGATGCATCTACTTCGCTATTATTGGGTTTGTGACCCGTACTGTGCAGCAGAAAGGCGTTGTTCACTGACCGACTCTGGTAGGCAGCAGACGACAGTGTTTCCAGCATTTGCTCCGCTTTGGTTCGGTACATCTGCGCTTTCGTTTTGTCCTTGACAAAGGTAGAGAGTTCCAGCAGGGCAGACGCCGTCACAGCTGCAGCTGAGGCATCTTTTGGCGCATTTGGTCGGTCAGGCGAATCCACGCCGGGCGCACTAAAATCCCAATAGGGAATCAGGTCATGCGGTAAGCGTTCCAGATACACATCCGACACTTTTTGAGCGAAATCCAGAAATTTGGGGTCTTTGGTTTCCCGGTAGGTCATCGTATAGCCGTAAATAGCCCAGCTTTGGCCCCTGGCCCACATACTGTTGTCCGCATAGCCCTGGTGAGTAACGCCCTTAATTTTTTTGCCGGTTTCCTTGTCATACACTACAACGTGGTAAGATGTATAATCAGGTCGGAAATGGTTGTTCATGGTCGTTGTTGCGTGGGAAACGGCGATGTCGTATAACGTCTTCGATCCCCCATTCTTCGATGCCCAGAATAGAAGTTCGAGGTTGATCATGTTGTCCATGATCGTGTTGTGCTGTGGCCATTCCATATTCGGTACGGGGCGGGGCCACGACAAAATCGTACCCACTTTCGGATTGAACAAGGTGGCCAGTGTGTCCGCTGTTGCCAGCAGAATTTTCTTGTAGTCTGGATTCCCCGTCAGTCGAAGGCCATTGCCAAAGCTGCAATACATTTGGAAGCCCAGGTCGTGGTCGATGGCTTTGCTGTAGGCTAAAGGCGTCAATTCACGCGAGAATGAATCGGCTTTGGCTTTCCATTTCGGGTCTTTCGTGTATTCATAGACGTACCACAGAGTCCCCGGCCAGAAACCGCTCGTCCAGTCTTTGTAGTCGATGTATTTCCACTGCGTTTTGCCGTTGAGGATGTTTCGGGGCAGGTTCGGTGCCGTTGTGGGGAGCGTTGCCGATGTTTTGGCTGCCTGATCTACACAATACGTTAATGCCTGATCGACATTGAGTTGGATTGAGAGGTTGAGACACAAGCCTATGCTGCCTACGAGCGGGAGCAACATGGTTGTTTTCTTGAAACGGGGAAAAGACATTGGCTGATTAGCTAACCATATATAAAAGTTTAGCGGATATAAATAGTCTTCCCCGGTTAATCTGTACTCTTTTAAAAGATTGAATTCTAATGTATTTTAATTTGATAAACAATTAGTAATGCTTTTCAACTAATATTCTTGCCTCATTCTGAGCTGCTTGGGCAGTTTCAAATATTTTATTGTAAAAATAAAATAAGGCTAATCCATATTGGGGTAATTCAAGAAATATGAAATCATCCATTTCATGAAAGAAGTAAAAGCTTTTATTCCTTGTTCTAATAATTACAAGAGAATTGATAGACTGGTTTTTATTTTTAACTATTAGCCTTTTACGTGATCGCCTTATCTCGGCAATAACAGAATGATCTGTATGGACATTATCCAACCGCAGCAGTGAAAGAGGAAAATCCGCTAGATACGGTATGTAGCTTCCAGAGGCAAACCTCAGGAATTTACGTCGAATATTAAGTATTTGAAATTTATAATCGATTGTCTCTAGCCATCTTATAACATTTGCCTTTTCAGATGTTGATAAGTTTAAATTTTTCGTATCTGTATTTACAAGAAGGTTCGTGATATACTTTTCCAAATCGGAAAGCAAATCATTATTGCAAATATTACAAGCTGGTACGGTGGTTTTGTTATAAGTCTGACTGACCCCGTTCATATTCGTAATAAAGAAACGTTCAGTAGCGCCTTCAAAAGTCCATTTTGGAAGCACATGCTCTTTAGTGATATTTTCTGTAGATCCACAAAATACACATATCTCTGGTTCTCCGACGATAATGGCTTTGCCTTCCGACCTAGATAAAAAGTTTTTAATAACGTGATCCATTACAGCCCTAGAACCATTACGGCATACTTTTCTAAAAACTTTAAGCTTTGAATCTATGGACATGCTAGCAATTGATAAACAGCTATCAAAGCTATTGAAATATGTTCCATTTACTCAAACCATTGCGTGTATACTAGTTAACAAGAGCTACTTTGCCTCTGGAGTTAACCAAACCGCCTGCCCACCGCGGGGCAGCAGGTTCATATCCAGCGATTGTCCGGCTTTTACGCTCTTCGTGCTTACGCGCACCTGTGTTTTGGTTTTCACCGTCGGATCGTCGGAATAAATATGGGCGGTGTAGGTTTTTCCTTTCGGCAGAAAATCCAGCGGAAGTTCCAGGCTACGTCCGTCGTTGTTGCTGATGGTGCCCACAAACCAGTCGTCGCCACGTCGGCGGGCGATGGTCACGTACTCACCGATGGCGTCGTGAATGACTTTGGTGTCATCCCAAACGGTGGGTACTTTGGCGAAAAACTCGATTTCAGGCTCACCGCCGTAGAGTTCAGGTTTGTCGTACCAGAACACCGATTGTAGCGGACTGTAGGAAATGACATTCATGGCCAGTTGATGCGCATGGGTATTTTTTAGCCGTTTATCATAGTAGCAAATCGTGTAGTCGCCCGCTCCGGCGAGGTAGCGGGTGAAGGGTAAAACGGTGTCGTGCGTGGCATCCGGGAATTCTTCATTGCCGCGAATGCCTTCCTGCGTCATCACGTTCGGGTAGGTGCGGCTGGTGCCCGTTGGGCGGTATTCGTCGTGGATATTCACCATCAGGCCGTTTTCCATGGCTTTGCGCTTGGCCTCCGTTAGCCAGGTTGTCCAGCGGTGAGAGCCCACTTCAACGAAGCCAAACTTGACCCCTTTTACACCCCATTTTTTGTACAGCGGGAAAATCTCGTCCATCTGTTTGTAGAGCGCCTGCAAGTTGACGTACAGAATCACGCCAACCGGAGCGCCGGACCGTTCCTTTGACTTGCCGTAGTCAATGATTTTCTGAAGATTCATTTTGGCGACCACCTTTGTCGCATCGGAATTGAAGCTAAACGCAGGGCCGTACCATTTCCAGTCGAACAGAATGTATTGCAGGTTGTGGGCGGCTGCAAAGTCGATACAGGCATTGGCTCCCGCATCGGTGAGAGTTACCTCACGCATCACCTTACCTGGCTTGATCCAGTCGGTATTCTGGAGCGTGGTGGGCGGGTTTAGGTTCAGCATGATGTCGTTGTTTTCGAGCAGTTGCCCCAATCGTTCGGCCACCATGATCACCCGCCAGGGCGTACCCACATCCGACATCAGGTCGGCGCTTTCGTACATGGACGTAAGAACTGTGCTCGGCTTATCGGGCGAGAGTTTGAATTTCGTCATCGCGTAATCCGTCAACTGCGCTTCGGCCAGACTCGCATACAGGCCATTGGGCAACGAAAGCGTCAAGGGCCGCTCCGAATTTTCCGGCCAATTCGCCAGGGGCAACGCTGAATACGGCCCCTGCGCCCAGGCTGTGTACCAGGCTTTGGTGTTGGCAGGCAAGGCAAACTCACTGTTTTCGGCCGCTACGCGATAATACATCCCGTTTGGATGTTCGGGGAAGAAATAGCGAAAGGCAACTCCGGCATTGTAGGCCCGGAAAATAACACTGACGGTATAATCGGGGCTATCTTCTTTCTGTAGCTGAATTTCGACCTGGTTGTAGTTGTCCCGAATCTGGCTGCGTTCGCCGTATACGGGTTTCCAGGTGGTGTCTTTGGTTGTGGTAACGACGTTTTTAATGACCAGATTATCGCACCAGTTGACGCCCAGGGTTCCGGGAGGGGTGGTCACCTTGTGCGCCATGGCATGTTCAAACACGTGGTTATCAATCTGAATACCCAAACCTGATTCGAGAATAACCGGCTTTTTCTGGTAATCGACCCGGTACAGCATCTGGCGTTTACCAGGGCTGACTTCTTTCTGCGAAAACACCAGTTCCAGCTTGCCATCGGGCGATTGAAGGCGGGTTTCAGTGCCCTGGCTGAAGGTTGGCCTAACGCTCAGGAGTGTAACGATTAAAATCAGAAAGCAAGGCTGGAATTTGGTTTGAATGGTCATTTGGTTAAAACGGTAAGTTCGGCACAGACGGCACTGACCGAATCTGTCAATCTGCTAGCTGTAAATAGACCGGTTGGGCGTCTGGATAACCGTTGTACAGGATAATTTTCGCTGATTGCGATTTATTGTCGCTTCAAAAATCATTTTTATTCGAAATTTTATCCATTCGTGAACTTATAGACAGACAAGTCTGTATTACGAAAAAGCAACAGGAATTAACATGAAATCGAACGCTTCTGTACTCCGTCCCTCTGAAACCCGTCAGCGCATTGTGGATACCGCTGCGCGACTATTCTATACGCAGGGCTATAATCTCACGGGAATCAATCAATTGATCGATGAAGCGGGCGTGGCCAAAGCCAGTTTGTATCAGCACTTTGCGTCAAAAGAAGACCTACTGATTGCCTATTTGACGAAGACCAGTAATGAGTGGTTCGATCAATTAACGGAGCACGTATCTCCCTACGACACGCCTAAAGCCAAAGTGCTTGCTTCCTTTGATCTGCTGCTTAACTTCTCGGAATCCGTCTCGTTTCGCGGCTGTAACTTTCAGAATATCATTTCCGAAGTTCCCCTGGAAAGTGAGACTGTTCGTTCGGTGATCCGCACCCACAAAGCTAAAATGCGCCAATTTTTTACCGACTTGCTGGCAGAAACAGCTCACGCGGAGCTGGCAGATGCCGTTACGGTGCTCTTTGAGGGGGCATTGATTGCCGGGCAGACGCAACAGGCTATCTGGCCAGTTCAATCGGCTCACGCGTTGCTCGAAAAGCTGCTCTAATTTTTTTTGTCAAATTATAGACAGACCGGTCTGTAATGCAATAAATCCCGTTTATGGATTGACTAGTTTGTTTTTGTATGATTTTGATTTTCAGTTTGTTAAAAGTTAATGTTTTTTCTGTTTTTTCACGTTTAATTAATTCCTTCAATGAAAACTTTCACAGTACCTACCCGAGACGAGGTTTCAGAAAACAACCAGGTTTTATTTGACAACCTGCAAAAAGGGCTTGGTTTCGTACCTAATCTGTACGCTACAATTGCTCACTCCGATAATGGGCTGGCAAAATACCTGGCGTTTCAGGGTGCCAAAACGTCTCTGACTAACAAAGAAAAAGAGGTGGTTAATTTGGTCGTAAGCGAAGTCAATGGGTGCCGATACTGCCTAAGTGCACATACCGTACTGGGGAAGATGAATGGATTCTCGGACGAACAAATTCTGGATCTTAGGAGTGGACAAAGCACGACTCCAAAATTAGATGCACTGGCTAAATTGACCAAAGATATTACTGAAAACAAAGGGCATGCATCATCGGACGCATTGGCGGCTTTTTATGCTGTAGGGTATACAGATGGTAATCTGGTTGACGTGATTTTGCAAATAAGCGATAAGATTGCCATGAATTATCTGCATAACCTGACGCAGATTCCCATTGATTTTCCAATAGCTGCCGAACTCGAAACGGTTTAGTACTAATGTAAATAGGTTGTGCAGGTAGTAGGCACTGGTCTGCACGACTTTTCTCTTCAAACAAAATCAACTTTTATAATCATGAACACGCCCGAGTCTATTGAACCGTTTGAGGACGGTTTGCCTTTTGTTAACGAAGCCTGTGGCGACGATATGTGGGATGAGGTGCTGGCTCAGCCTCCGTACAATCCGGCCTTGCGGGCACCTGTGCCGCCGTTTACCCTTGAAACGGCTTTGCAAAAAGTGCAGCTAGCCGAAAATGCCTGGAATAGCCGAGACCCGGAAAAAGTTTCCTTAGCCTACACGGAGGACACCGAATGGCGCAATCGTACCGAGTTCATTAACGGACGTGAGGCTGTCAAAGCATTTTTGACACGTAAATGGGAGAAAGAACTCGATTACAAATTGAAAAAAGAATTGTGGGGTTTTCGGGAGAATCGGATGGCTGTCCAGTTCAACTATGAGTGGCATGATGCCGCTGGACAGTGGTACCGCAGCTACGGCAACGAACTTTGGGAGTTCGATGAAAACGGCTTGATGCGGAAACGGTTTGCCAGCATCAATGACTTACCCATTCAGGCCAGCGAACGCCAATTGGTCTGATGTCTAACCTACTAACGCGCCGAAGACCATGAATATCCTGTCTGTCAATGTTGGCTTACCTCGTTCGGTGGAATGGAGAGGTCGGACGATTACGACTGGTTTTTTCAAGCAGCCCGTTGAGGGGCCAGTCGCACTCGACGTACTCAATTTTTTGGGTGATCAGCAGGCCGATCTGACGGTTCATGGTGGACCCGACAAGGCCGTTTATGCCTACGATAGCACGCATTATACGCATTGGATGCACCAACTTGAGCGCGATGACTGGGCACCCGGCTTATTCGGTGAGAATTTAACGACGGAGGGATTACTTGAAACCGAGGTACGAATCGGTGATCTGTTTCGGGTTGGGTCGGCTTTGCTTCGAGCGGTGCAACCCCGGTTTCCGTGCTATAAACTCAGTGTTCGATTCGATGATCCCGGCATGACCCGACACTTCGCAAAAGAAGGTCGATCAGGGATTTATTTCCGGGTTGTTGAACCAGGAACCGTGCAGGCGGGCGACTCGATTGAACTAGTCGAAGCTGCAGACACGACGATTACCATTGACGTAATTAACCAGATCGTTTTAACTCGAAAAGTAGAAGCGAACGTGCTGGCCGAAATCGTAGCGCTTCCGCATTTGCCGGATTCGTTGAGGAGTCAGTTTGGACGCTGACCTGTCTATTGCCGCGCCACGATAACCTATTTTTCCTCTTCCAGATCAATCACCAGCAGTTTATCCGCATCATACTGTGGCATTACGGCTTTGTTATTGACAGTCAGTTTACTGATTTTATCGAACCCTAACGACGCCTGAATTAAGGGCTGGCCTTGTAGCTGCACGTTCAATTGACTACCAGCCTTCTCGGCATACATGAAAACTTTAGAGAGTGAATTCAGTAAGGGCTTTCCGTTTTGGCGGAGGTAGCTGCCATTGCTGATGAAAAAGGAGGTTAGTTTCGACGGATCTTGCTGGTTGGTGCCCTCTGGAAAGGTTACCGCCGAGATGTAAGCGTCCGTTTCCCAAGTACAGTCCCGCTCTGGCGTACCGGTCGCACGGCTCATGGTCGCATTGGCATTCCGGTGCATTAACCGGCCGTCGGCCAGGAGGTTGATATATACTTCGGTTACCTGCCCATTTTGAGTGATGCGTATACCGATGTAATTCGTGCCTTCAAATTTTTCAATCACTGGCAGATTGCTACGTCCTGCCCCACCACTCGCTCCCGATGAACCGGTGAAAGTCGTCACGGGTTTGTTGGTTTCGTCGAGCAAAATGATGGCGTTCACGAACTTGGTACGGTCGCTTTTTTCGGGGGGCGACAGGACGTAATAGGGAATCTGCACATTGGTCGTTCTGTCCTTAATGCCCTGTTCAATGCGATACTTCATTTTTTCGGGAAAGTCGTGCGGATAGCCGAGGGGCAATGTTTCGGGATATAAGGGGCGGAACAGGATGGCCGCACTGTCTTTGGTGATTTCCAGATCGGGGCCACGTTTTACGGCTTTGTCGGCAAAGTGCAGCAGGTAGTCGAACTTGCCGATCTCGTAGGTCTTTACGTCATCGATCACCAGAATGACATTTCCGATCCACAGGAAATTGCGGTAGTTCCGAAGGAAGTTCTTCGCCGTTGGGCCGGTGGCATCGGCTAGTATATACTTCACGTTGCCACCATCCAGCATGTGGTACAAATAACCGGGGTTTTTTACGGCGCTATATTGATCGCGCGGGTCCTGTGCCTCGCCGTTAAACAGCAGGACGTTGTGTGCCCGACTGGTGACGAAGTAACTACTGTATTCCGGATTGCCGTAACCTACATCGCCCCCGTCGATGAGCAGATTTTCGCCTTTGTGGTACAGCACAAACGAGCCTGCATCGGCGTGGGCATGGTTCCAGGTAAATCCAGATTTTACGCCCAGCATTGTGGCATCGGGTTTCCACGACGAACGAAGCATGCCCCAACCTAATGACGAATACAGAGCAGACGTTGGTAGGGCAGGGGTAGTCGGAACCGGCTTGTTCTCAGGCTGATAGAGCATCCCCATCGGCGTGGCCACATTCAGGTCTTCGCCAAACTGGTTACGGGTAGTCTGTTGCAGATACCAGTAATAATCATCTTTGCCCAACCCTAAGGCAATCAATAGTTTAGCGGGCCGATCGCCATTAGCAAAATCGTTGCTATCGCCAAAGTTCAGTGACAGCAGTGGCTTACCAGTGCGGGGATAAGACACATTCATGAACCAGTCGACGGTTTTCTGCAATAATCCGTCGTAAGGCATTTTAATGGCAGCTGTTGCATTCGTATAAGCAACCCGAAATAACAGGTATTCCGATACGCCGTAGTTGGCATAGCTAACACTCTCGTAAAACCCACCGTCGGGGTCGAAATTGGATGGTTTGTTTTCCAATACGCTCCCCGCAAAGGCGAACCATTGCTTGCTGTCCTGCATAATATCGGAGGCCCATTTTTTGGCTTCCGGCACCTCGCCCATCACGGCCAGCGAGGCAATGCCTGCTTCAAATACCACAGCCGCCCACCAGTTGTGGCCCATGTTGTTCAGCGACTGGATGCGCTTGTCTTTCGACACCCAGTCGGCAATGGACGGCTCGATGCCCAGCTTTACAATCTTTTCGGCAATGGCTTTTCGTTCTTCTTTGGTGAGGGCGGTATAGATGGCATCGTAGGTGACAGAAGCGGCCCAGTTGTTATGGCTGGTGCCGAGTCCCGCATTCCAGCGGGGAGTTCGGTCGTCCATACCGTCCCAGGCTGAGCGACCTACCAGATCGAACAGCAACGCTTTGGCCCGGTCGGCGTAGCGTTTGTCATTCGTCATGGTGTAGGCCATTGCCAACTGCTCCATATTGCCCCCTTTTGGCTCACCGATCCACGTATCGCAGCGTTTCTGCATAGCGTTCCAGCGATTGGCAAGGAGCGTATCGGTTTTGATTCGTTCTTTCAGGCGCTCCGTACGTTGTGGCGTGTAGAACAGGTAGGGGTGGGCTTTGGGCGTTTGCGCCTGCGTGGGGAGTTGAAGCACAAAAAGCAGGATGATGGTTAAAAGAAACAGGTAAGGTTTGGTTGAGTTGCTCACAAAAGGTTTCTGTTTAAACTATTAAGTGTGTGCTACAAATGCACCTGTTTGTCATTCCGACTTCAGGAGGAATCTCAAGCTTGACTAACGAGGATATTGAGATTCCTCCTGAAGTCGGAATTACAAACAGGCTATTAATTATCAGTTACTTACTATTTTTCTGTTATGAAAAACGTTCGCTCAACCGGCACCGCCGATTGCACTTTCTCTCCTGCGCTCGTCCCATATTGCCAGGCCACTACCGTTACTTTTATGGGTAGTTTACTACGTGGTGGGATTTTTGTAAAGATCAGTTCATTGCCTTCGATAACCGCCGGGCCTTCTTTTACATAATAAGACACGGGCAGTTGCGAATCTGAAACGGCCTTGAGCGTTAATGCTTTTACGCCAGCTTTTTGATTCGGTATTGGCCGAAAATTGATCGTTTGGGGGTTGCCCCCTTTGTTAGTTAACGGAAACCGCATGTCGGCTTGTTGCACGATGCTTTTGTAGGTTTTGTCGCCGTTGTTAGAGGCCAGTAACCAGATGTCGTTGGATCGTTTGGGGTTGTTGAACCCCATTCGGTAGAAGCTGATCTGGAAGGTGCTGTCATTCAGTTTCTTCACCGGGCCGCAAATTCGGTCTATTGAAATGCGGGTGCTGGCATGATCGGACGTAGAACGTACCCGTGAACTATCCGTAAACGCACTTTTTAGGTGGAACGTAATACCGTCTGCATCGGGCAAAAATGAGATCTGATAATTGCCGTGGGTTTTCTTCGGTTCCAGGAATTTGCCGTTTTGCAGGAAACCCAAATACTGTGACGTTTTACCTCTGGACTGCCGGTAGATCGCTTCGGTCGCATCGGCCATTTCCTTGTCGAAGCACCAGGTTGCTACTGCTTTATTGCCCTTATAGGACGCGTAAGGAGCTGCACTGGCCGTGGGTAAACTGTCTTTTCTCCAGCGATCGATCAGCCAGCCTTTTTGTGGATCAATTGGTTTTAAAGCGACACTGTCTTGCGGGCGGAATGTCTTGGGCAATCGGAAGTTAGCCACCTTTTCAAGATAGAGCGCCAGGAAGTTCACCAACTGATCTGAAGTATCGAAATGGCCGCGTCCGGCATCGGCCAGTAAGCTAAACGGCGTTTTGGGATGTTGGGCCACATACGCAAAAGCGGGAGCGAGCCGGTCTTCCCTCCATTCGTATTCGCCCATGACCATCAGGCCAGGAACGCCTTCAATTGTGCGATTTTCCCAATCTGGATTGGGACGGCCGCTGCCGGTGAGTTTGGTAAGCGGTGCATCGCCATGAACAGAAATAGCGGCAAGGGTACGACCGGGATTCCAGGCGGCAAAATTCCAGGGATAGCTGGCCAACGCCGAATGGCCAATGGGCACAACGGGCGCAAATTTCAATTCCCGATAGTCAGAAACATCGGCCAGCCGATTCATCATGTCCGTAAACGCAACGCCCGCGGCTTTTGTGGTAGCAGTTGGGTTCCAGTCGAAAGTTTGATTAAACATAGGCGTCACCCAGACGATAGCAAAGCCCAGTTTAGTCATGGTTTTTCGGAAATCCGGATGCTCAAAAATCCCTTCTTCAAGCATGTTGTGCTGCCCGACCACCACGCCCCGTACGTATTGGCAATCCTCCGGAATCCATAAAAAAGCCTGCGGATGGTCGTTGGTCTCGGGCGAAATCACGGATTGAACCGGGGCCGACCATTGCCAAACCTGAGCTTTAGTAGGATTGATAAATCCGAAGCATACCCACAACCACAGCCAATATATTTTCCGCTTACTCATAAGTTTATGGCTTGTTGTCCGATGCCTGAGACTAGCTGTAAATAGTCGGTTGACTGAGGTTGATAACCGTCAGGTTGCAATTATTTTATTGAGGCATTGAGGTAAGTTTTTTGCTGAAAAAGGAGTAGAGCCGAGAGGATTTTGATTATTAATAGACAGATGTACTTCCATAGTATCCTCACAGTTCGAGGGTAAGAAACGCCCGGTTTTTGTAAATTATAAAGCAGATTATGCAGTATCGTAAATTAGGGAAGACAGACCTGAACGTTTCGCAGCTCAGTTTTGGGGCGTCTCCGTTAGGGAATGTATTTGATGAGACCGATGAGAATGAGGGTATACGGGCCGTTCACGCAGCCATCGATCAGGGCATTAACTTTTTTGATGTAGCCCCCTTTTACGGCGATACCCTGGCTGAGACGCGACTTGGGAAAGCCCTGAAGACCAAGCGGAATTCCATTTTTCTGGCCACGAAATGCTGCCGGTACGGACAGGGTGTCTTCGATTTCTCGTACGAGCGCGTCATGCGAAGCATTGACGAATCCCTGGCCCGGTTGCAGGTCGATTATGTCGATCTATTGCAGGTCCACGATATTGAGTTCGGCGACCGGGAGCAGGTCCTTAACGAAGCCATTCCGGCCGTTCTGAAACTTAAAGAAATGGGGAAAGCCCGCTACGTGGGTTTCTCCGGATTGCCGGTTCGCTACCTCGCCCAGATTGCCCGTGAAGTGGAGGTGGACACGGTTTTATCCTGGGGGCATTACACTTTATTGGAAGATGAAATCAATGACGAATTAGTCCCCCTTGCCCAGCAGAAAGGGTTTGGTCTGATGAATGCCGCGCCCCTGATGCAACGAATTCTGTCGGATGCGCCGGTGCCCGTCTGGCAAAGTTCACCGCAGGCCGTTAAGGACATGCAGCCTAAATTGCTGGCCTTGTGTCGCGAATATGGACTGGCGTTGAGTGATGTCGCCTTACGATATGCGGTCAATCACCCTGTCATCGCGACCACGATTGTCGGTATGTCGGAGCAGCGGCAGGTAGCGCAAAACCTGCGGGCGTTACAGCTCACGATTCCTGATGAACTTCGTCAACGGATCGAAACGTTGGTTGCTCCGGTCAAAAACCAGATGTGGTTTGAGGGGAAACCAGAAAATAACATTCCTAAGCCAACTTTTTAAATTAATGGATAATGGGCAATGAATAATGAATAATGAATAATGAATAATGAATAATGAATAATGAATAATGAATAATGAATAATACGCCAATAATCATAGCTTACTCATTGTCCATTATTCATTATTCATTGTCCATTATTCATTGTCCATTGTCCATTGTCCATTGTCCATTATCCATTACGCCCTTACATACTATGAATAAACAACGTGCCTTAGTATTGGTCGAACCCGGCAGGACCGAAGTACGCACCATTGATATACCGGAGTTGAGCGCCGACGAAGTTTTGTTGAAAATCAACATGGTTGGCTTTTGTGGAGGTGATCTCAACGGCTTTCGCGGCTTGTTCGAATTGCAGGAATACCCCAACGTGCTGGGCCACGAAGTAGGGGCAACCGTTGTGGAAACCGGTAGCCAGGTACCAGATCAGTTCAAGCCCGGTATGAAGGTTACTCTAAATCCTTACCAGAATTGCGGAACCTGCCTTTCCTGTCGGAAGGGCCGACCAAATGCCTGTCAGGATAACAAAACGATGGGTGTTCGTCGGCCGGGAGCCATGACCGACTTCATTGCCGTTCCCTGGCAAAAACTGCATGCCTCTGATCGCTTGTCGGTTCGGGAACTGGCGCTGGTAGAACCGCTCACGGTTGGGTTTCACGCAGTGGCCAGAGGGCGGGTGATGGCGGGCGAAAAAGTAGCCGTTATTGGCTGCGGCATTGTGGGGATGGGCGCTGTGGCCGCTTCCGTAAGCCGGGGTGCCGACGTCATCGCCATTGATATTGACGACGCGAAAATGCGGACGGCCAAACTGGCGGGAGCAGCTCATACGATCAATACAACGAAGGTGGATCTGCACGAGGCCCTGATGGAAATTACGGATGGCGACGGCCCCGATGTCATTATCGAAGCTGTTGGGAATGCAGCTACGTACCGCGCTGCCGTAGACGAAGTGGCCTATACCGGACGTGTGGTGTACATTGGGTACGCCAAAAAGCCCGTCGATTATAATACCGGAACCTTTGTTCGGAAAGAAATCGAGATTCTGGGTTCGCGCAATTGCCTGGGCGATTTCCCGGATGTGATTTCGTACCTGGAAGCCGGAAAATTTCCCGTCGATGCCGTTATTAGTAAAGTTGTATCATTGGATGAGGCCGGGGCAGCCCTGGCCGACTGGTCCGAAAATCCGGGACCGATAACGAAAATCATGGTGAATTTTGATCCTGAATCCAACTGATGAAATCCTGCGTAACCATTGCGTTAGTCCCTCAAATTAAAACAGGCCCCTGGATTTACTGGAACGACCTGGAAGCCAGCATGGCCAAAGCGTCGGCATTAGGATTCGATGGGGTTGAATTGTTTACCGCATCGGCCGAGGCCATTTCTCCGCAACGGGTAGCCCAACTGGCCGATCAGTACAAGCTGCAAATCGGTGCCGTGGGTACTGGCACCGGGAAAGTCATTCATGGTCTAACCCTGACCGATCCTGACCCCGCTATTCGGGCGCAAGCCGTAGCGTTCATCACCGATATGATTGCCTTTGGGGCCGAACTTGGTGCACCAGCGATCATCGGGTCGATGCAGGGAAATGTAGCGCCGGGTGTCGAGCATGAACAGGCGTTGAACTGGCTGGCCGATGGCTTGAACACGCTGGGGCATCGGGCTGGTGAGCAGGGCGTAAACCTGATTTATGAACCGCTCAATCGCTATGAAACGAATCTGATAAACAGGCTCGAATCGGGTGTTAGCTTGCTCAATAGTCTGACTACGAAGCAGGTGGTGTTACTGGCTGATTTATTCCACATGAACATCGAAGAGACATCGTTGTCTGAAAGCATCCGCCTGGCAGGGCCGTTCATTGGCCATGTGCATTTTGCTGACAGCAATCGGCGGCCAATAAGTATGGGACATACGGCCATGGATGACGTTGCCGTTGCGCTCAACGAAATTGGTTATTCCGGTTTTATATCGGCTGAGGCTTTTCCCTATCCTGACCCTGACCAGGCCGCGAAGCAAACAATCGACTCCTTTAATCGCTATTTCGGCTGAGTAGCGAGAAGTTTTTTTGTCATCTCTCCTTGCGTCGAGCCGGGTGGCCGGAGCCATGACAAAAAAAACACTATTGACGAATCTAATTACTATTCATAAACCCATCCCCAATGCAACGATTTTGTTTATCGCTCGACCTGAAAGACGACCCCGACCTGATTGCTGAATACGAACGCTGGCATGCCAAAGGAAGTGGCTGGGCAGAAGTGCGCGCCAATGATCTGAAGGCGGGCATTCAGGACCTTCAGATTTACCGGACGGGCAACCGGATGTTCATGATTCTGGAAACCGATGATCAGTTCACCTTCGAAAAAAAAGCCGAACTGGATGCCCTTAGTCCACACGTGCAGGAGTGGGAACGACTTATGTGGACCTTTCAGCAACCCCTGCCCTGGGCAAAAGAAGGGGAAAAGTGGGTGCTGATGGATCAGATTTTTCAGTTTGAGAAGTGAGGGAATTGGCTGTTACTAACAGTCTGAAAAATTAAACCCTAATTAATCGGGAACCGATGCCGGGTTCTTATGTTCTCGCTTGGCTTCGCCGAGTGAGGACTATTAGTTCAAGGGCCTCTGGCCGGTGACGTATAGTGAAAACGGGCCAGAGGCCCTTGAACTAATAGTCCTCACTCGGCGAAGCCAAGCGAGAACAGAGTTTGAGAAGGAGAACTAAACACAAAATGGCCCGGTCAAAACTGAACGGGCCATTTACTTTACCTAACCTATGATGAAAAATTACCAGCCTGGATTCTGGGTGAGTTGCGGGTTTAACTGGATCTGCTGCGTTGGAATGGGGATCAAGTAGTTCTTGTCGGTGAACGAGCGGCTACCATCCACCACAATATTACCGTCGGCATCTTTGGCGGTAGAGGATTGAGAAGGCCACAGCGACTGGAATTCGGTGCCAGTCCATTTAACGCCAACCAACGGCTGTTTCAGTACGTCGGCAGCGGCCCAGCGCTTCAGATCATCGACCCGGAAACCTTCGTAAAAAAGCTCGACGTTGCGTTCCCGACGGATTTCGGTACGCATATCCAGCCCATTTGCCTCCGCAAAGGCCGTACTCAGTTTCGGCATTTTCTTGTTGACACGCTGGCGAACCAGATTCAGCGATTTATCGAGGTCGGCATCACTGATGGTTCCGTTGCGTTCAAAGACGGCTTCGGCATAGTTCAGTAATACTTCGGCGTATCGGATGACGGGATAATCGTAGGCTTCTTCATTATCGGCCACGGCCCGTTCCGAAATCCATTTCTGGTTCGCATACCCGCTCAAGGTATTCGCGTAGGGTTTGAAGGGCGATGCATTGGCCGTGGCTTTATCGGCGGCTCCACCCGTCCAATCAACCCGTGGGTTATTGATACCGAACCAGTAATAGCCATTGGCCTGTTTCAGGCTGTATTGCATGCGGTTATCCCGGTTCGCGAACTCCGAATTCAACGTAGCGTAGCCTTTGAAGAGGGGCGATTTTTCGATTGGTAGTCCGTCCTGACTCAGGTACTGATTGGCAAAATTCTTGGTCGGGTTGGCATTGTTTGCCTGGCGTGACACGTTATTTCGAATTTGCCGAAGCGTCCAATCGTAGCGATTGGCCAGAATGTACTCGTTGTTCGACGTTTTGGTAATGTTGGCCGGGTTCGACTTCTGATTTTCCAGAATGAACATGTATTTCTGTGCCGAATCGCCTAAGGCAGCAGGGGCAAACAATTGATATTGAGCACCCGTAATGACGGCACCGCTGGCAGCCACCGACGCATCGAGCAAGGTATTGGCCCGCCCCGAATTATTGCGAAACTTTTGCCAGGTGCCTTCGTACAACGCTACCCGACCCAGAAACGACTGTGCCGATTCTTTATTGATCCGACCAAGTTCCGTTGCAGCATTCTGCGCCGTTTTCGCGGGTAGACCCGCAATGGCATCGTTGAGGTCTTTAAGAATAAAATCAACGACTTCGTCGCGGGTGTTACGAGGAGCCTGTAACTCCGCCGAACTGGTGCTTAGAAGCTTGCTGATAATGGGAACTCCGCCATAAATCTGAAGCAGATCGAAGTACACATAGGCCCGAAAGAACCTGGCTTCAGCTACGTATTTGGCAATTTCGGCCTGATTGCCGTACGACTGTGCTTTGTCGAGCAGGTAGTTGATGTTCCGAATCCGGGTATAATCCGTCGAGTAGTTTGGATCTGTGGTTTGTACGGTATTCAGCCCCCGGCTGTACGGATTTTGCGAAGCCAGAAAGTCGCTCTTATAATCGGAATGGTAATTCTGGATAGCCGCGTTGTTCGGGTTGGTATCGTAGAGCACATCGGCAAATGTGCGCTCGTAGGTATAAAACTGGTTGGCCGCCAGCATAAAATCGTTGGCCGTTTGCCAGTAGGAGGCATCCGAAAGCTGATCCAGCGGGTCCAGATCCAGCACTTTATTGCAACCGTTCTGCGTGATCGTCAGCGTGCCGGCCAGCAGGAGCAGATATAGTTTACGAAAGGAGTTCATAGTTTAACGAAGTTTGGGATTTCGGGTTTACAGCAGGCTGTTAATCGGTTGTAAACCCAGCAACTAAAAGGTTAAGTTTACACCTACCGTATGCAGTCGGTAAAATGGGTACCGGGTAATGCCGTTCTCGCTATTGGCCCGCCCCACGTTACGCGTTGCTTCGGGGTCCCAGCCATCGCGAATGTGGGTAATTTCCCACAGATCGTTCCCCGAGTAGTAAATCCGGAACCGATCCACCCCAATTTTGCGGGTAATACTCGTAGGGAGCGTATAGCCCACAACCAGATTTTTCAGGCGCACATAAGCCCCATTTTCCACCGACCAATCCGAAATCTGGTAGTTGTAGGTGTTGTAGGTCGTTCCATTCTGACCCGTCGATAGCACCGGGTAATAGGCGTCGGTATTGGTCGGGGTCCAGGTTTTGCCCACCCAGAAATCGGTTTGGCCCTGGAAGATCGAACCGAACGGCACGCGCCAGTTCCCTTCCCGGAAAATCGTACGCTGACCTACACCCTGAAAAACAGCCTGAAAATCAAAGCCTTTCCAGTCGGCACCCAGATTAATGGCGAAGCTGTAACGGGGATCATCGCGGCCCAGGTATTTCAAATCGCCCGGTACGGTCAGTTTGCCATCGCCGTTAAGGTCCCGGAACATATTATCGCCCAGCCGCACCCCCGGTACCGTAGCGGTTGTAACGGGCATGCTGATGTTGTTGCCCGTAGCTAAGGGCCGATACGTAGCTAACTGCTCGGCCGTCTGAATCCGTCCGGCATATTCCAGCCCGAAATAAGAGCCGATGGGATAACCTTCAACGGCTGTGTTATAGCCCTGGTTGATCACGTTGGCTCCGCCATAACTCACCAGTGTGTTCTGGTTATCAGTCAGGCTGGCACCAACCCGATAGCCAAACTGGCCAACCCGATCGTTCCATTGTATACTACCTTCCCAGCCCCAGGTTTTGAGGTGACCGATATTGGCCGTTGGTGCTGTGGCACCCAAAACCGCCGGGAATGTTTGGCCCAACAGCATATTGCGGTTGTGCTTCACGAAGTAATCGAAGCTACCCGACAGATGGCGGTTCAGGAACGAAAAATCAAGCCCGAAGTTGGTCGTTTCAACCCGCTCCCAGGTCCGGTTTAAACTCACCAGGCTCGAAGTAGGCGATACGATAACCGCCGGGCTTGCTCCAATAATGGGGAATCCTGCGCTGGTAGCCCCGGCTGTGGCCGTCACATTCAACAGCTGGATGTAATCATAAAGGCCAATGCCGCTCTGGTTACCCACGGTTCCGTAAGAAGCGCGGAGTTTCAGGTCGCTCACGAACGCCAGGTTCTTCATGAAATTCTCCTGCGAAATACGCCAGCCGCCCGATATGCCATAGAATAGCTGCCAGCGATTGGACGCATCGAACTTGGATGAACCATCGAAGCGGGCATTCACTTCGATCAGGTATTTCTGCTGATACGCGTAGTTGAACCGGCCAAAATACGAGCCGATGGCATAGTGGTTTTGGACTTCTAATACACTTTTGGTGGTAGCATCGCCAATACCCAGGCCCAGCGAGGGCACATTGTCGTTGGCTATGTAGTTGGTACGCGCCTGATACTGGTCGACCTCGTCGCGCTCGTAGTTGGTGCCCAGCGTCACACTGATATCATGGTTCTGCGCAAAGGTTTTGGCGTAGTTGATGTAGGCGTTCAGGTTGGCGTACGCGTCTTTGTTGAGTCGGCGTAAGTAATACGAGTTCTGCCGGGTTGGATTATCGGCAGCCTGAATGGTACCCAAATAGTTGTACCAGGGAATCACCTTCTGCTGTTCCTTTATATCGGTAGCAGTCCAGTTGTACCCCGCCTGACCCACTATGGTGAAGTTCTTATTGAGCTGGTAGGTTAAGCGGAAGTTGGTGAAAACCCGGTTGTTATATTCTTTATTTTCGCCACCCAGTTCGGCCTGCCAGTTGGGGCTGTATTGCGTTCCCCAGGCATAGGGCTTACCATCGACGGTTGAGACGGGGAAGCCCGGTTGGGAGTATTGGCCCATGACCGTACCAATCAGTGTTGGCTGAATGATATCATTCTTTTCCAGCGAAATATTGGATTCCAGTTTCAGCTTGTTGGTGAACTGATAATCGTGGGTCAACCGAAGATTATAGCGGCTGTTGGAGTTTTGGCCCCATTGCAGCAAACTGCCATCCCGTAAGTAACCCAGCGAGACCCGATAGCCAGATCGCTCACCCCGCCCCGAAACGCTCAGGTTATGCTGGGTAGACGTCGCTTTGCCCCACAGAATATCGACCGCATTGGTGTTGAAAAACGTCTGATCTTTCACGTCGCCAAAGCCGGGATTCAGCGGGTTGTTCGCGGGTGAAACAGGCTGGCCATTGCTCATCGTGTAATCGATGAAACCTGAGGCCGGTGGATTGACCATCAGCTGCCCCAGTTTATACCAGATAAAAGACGTTGGCGGTACCCCATAATAGTCGTTGGTGGTGCCATCGATGAGCCCCTGACCAAACTGCTGCACATTCAGCAAATGCGGTTGCAAACCCAGTACTTTCTGCGATACGGAACCGTCGTACTGAACCACGGTCTTGCCCGATTTGGCCCGCTTGGTCGTTACCAGAACAACCCCACCCGCAGCGCGGGCACCGTAAATAGCCGCCGAAGCATCTTTCAGAAACGACATATTTTCAATGTCGTTGGGGTTGATCGAGTTCAGGGCTGCCTGACTGCTTACGGGTACACCATCGATAATAATCAGCGGTTCGGTACCATTCGTTGAGGAAGCGCCCCGAATCTGGAAGTTCCAGCTAGCCCGGCCCGGTGCTGCCGATGAACGGGTTACCATAACGCCCGGTACCTGGCCCTGCAAGGCCGACAATGGGTTTTCAACAACCCCTCTGTCCTGAAATACTTTATTGTCGATCGTAGCAATGGCACCCGTCAACGTTGTCCGTTTCTGCGAGCCATACCCAACGACAACCACTTCATCCAGCCCCCTCGCTTCGGCCTTCAACTGAATGTTCAGGGTTGTCTGCTTCCCTAAAACCACTTCCTGACGTTCGTAGCCCACAAAAGAGAACACGAGTACGGCGTTATCGGGCACGGTGAGTGAATACTTTCCGTTGGCGTCGGTTGTGGTGCCGCGTGTGGTGCCTTTTACGGCGATGGTGACGCCGGGTAAGGGGAGATCTTTTTCGTCGGATACCGTTCCGGCTACGCTTTGGTCCGCTGGGGCCACCGGTGCCTCTTTCACCGGTACGGGTTGGGTTACAGAACTTTGGTTAGTACTGGTAGTACGCAGAATGATCTGTGAACCAACGACTTCGTAGGTGACGTGTAGGGGTGTCAATAGCGTATTGAGTACGTCGGAAAGCGGCTGGTTTTGCACCGACAGGTTCACTTTTCGATCGGAACGAATCACCTGCGGGCTATAAATGAACCTGACCGATGCCAGCTTCGAAATCTTTTTGATCGCCTGTTCGACCTGCTGGTTTTCGATCGTGACTGAAATTGGGCGGTTCAGTACCTCCTGCCCCTTTCCGTCGAAGGCCAGTACCAGGCTGGAACACCAGACCAGGATAAAGACCTGATAAAATGCCGTTCGCATGATTTTTCCGAATAGCACCCGTGGTTTTGTAGTGGTTGTCATAAATGTAAGAAAAGGTACTTGGTAAACGTTTAGCACAAAGAATTCCCTTACCCAGGTCAACTGGGTTGATAAAAGCCTGAAATGGTGGATGTTGGGAGACGAATTAAGCGTTTCGCTTACATGGAGCTTGTTCTGGCGGCCGGAACGGCGCTACGATGATCGGTCAATTGGTGACTGGGAGCGTTTTCTCATATTGAGGTTAGTAGGATTGGTTAAGGATTATAAGCGAACCTGTTTAAACTTTATTTTTTATATCTCCAATGCGTTTTAGTTTAACCGCAGAGAGCGCTGAGACAAAGCGCAAAGAACGCTAAGTTTGCTGACTGAATTTCTTTGCGCTCTTTGCGCTTTGCCTTAGCGTTCTTTGCGGTTAATTTGAAAAGTTTAAACAGCTTCAGCATTTACTTCGTTGGGCGACACCCTTTGCTATAGATAACAATCTGCGCATCGATCACCTCATACCTCGATTCGGTTGCCCGGCAAATCAGGTCTAACTTCTCAAACAGGGATTCTGAACCAAATTCAGCGGTCAGCTCGCAGTCGGCCAGCAGATCGGCATCGTAATTCATCAGAATGCCGTAGGTGGCTTCGAGCTTTTTGAATATCGTTACGACCGGCGTGTGCTCGAACACCATAAGCTGCGCCTGAGCGGTGGGCGTTGCAATGGGTTCTGGGGCAGCTACCAATGAGCGTTTCATCTGCTTCTCCTGTGAATCGAACGTGACCTGCTGGTTCGGGGTCAGGATAAACGCCGGTTCTTTACTGGCCAACTCCCCCGGCTTTCCGTTGGCTGGGGTGTTAAAAACCGATACTTTCCCCGTTCGAACGATCACTTTCGCTTCTTTATCATTGGCATAAGCGCGAACGGTGAAGCTTGTGCCTAATACTTTGGTCGTGAGTTGATTCGTGTACACCAGGAACGGCTGCTTAGGCCGACGAACGACATCGAAAAACGCTTCGCCAATGAGGAATACTTCGCGCTGCCGAGTTGAAAAAGCACGCGGAAAACTAATCTGACTACCCTGGTGAAGCGTTACCTGGCTTCCATCGGGCAAACGAACGACCTGATTAGCCCTGGTTTCATTCTTGATTTCGGTCAATGGCGAACCTGTTTGCTGTTCCGCTAGCTGCTGATAAACCTTCAGGGGCGTATCGTTCGATTGCTGGTAAAAAAAGAACCAGCTTCCCAACCCGACAAGCACGACCGCAGCGGCCACGCGTAACCAGCCGACCTTCCGTTGGTACGCCACACGACCCTCCCAATCCTGTGCTTGCTGCCTGTTTATGCGTATGCGATTTACTTCACTGGTTAACTCGTCATCCGATAGTTCTTCCTGAGCCTGCTGCATTTGACTCACGAATTGCCGGGCTGCCAACACCAGATCGAGTTTGTCCGGATTGGCCTGGAGCCAGTTGTTCCAGAAGTCCCGATCGGCGGGGTCATCACTGAGCACCCACTGCCGAAACCGACTATCCAGTACAAAATCCTCGAACGTATAGTTGGTATAATCAGGCATACGAAAGGCTGACGGTTTCCCCCTTTTTATAAAGAAGTAGACAGCTCACTTTCGACCATACTCGTTCGGAACAAAATTTTTTTGTGATTTTCTTGCAGGGATCTGCGAAGGAGGGTGTATTAAACACGGAGATATGGAGGTCTCACGGAGAACACAAGGGGTACACGTGGTGTCGGATTCTTAAATCCGACACTTAAGGTTTCTCAAAACCTATGTGATTTTGTAAAGTAGGTTTTGAGAAACCTTAGGTGTCAGGTTGAAGAACCTGACATCACTTGATCACTTGTAATACAGTTTAACCACAGAGGCACGGAGAACACAGAGAAGAATGGTTTTTCCTTTTCTCTGTGTTCTCCGTGCCTCTGTGGTTAAACTGTATTACGAGAAAATGCGCACGGGGAGGAAGGTGCGTAATTGGTTCATAGCGCGATAGAGAAAATTGGCAACGGTCTGTTTTTCAATCTCCATTACCTGCGCAATATCGTCGTTAGAAAGGCCTTCGTAGAATTTCAGGAAGACAACTTCCTGCTGTCGTTTCGGCAGTTGGGCAACGGCTCGTCGAAGGCTCTGCTCCGTATTGATCAGCGTTTCGCCGGCAATCCACTCGTTTTCGGCCGTCAGATCGTCGGTGAGCATGGATTCCGCTTCGATGCCCTCTTCGGTCGTTGAGCGCCAGCCCGTTTCCCGACGTAGTTTACGCAATAGATTGTTGCGGAGGGCTTTAATTAAATAGATGGTTACGTAGGGCGTTTCGACAATGGCTTTGCGCCGATTCCACAGCTCCAGAAACAGGTCCTGAACACAATCTTTAATCAGGTCACGGTCTCTGGTAAACCGGGTTGCGTAGTTAAATAACAGGCGATACCGGGCCTCTACCAGTTGATCGAATGCTTTCTCGTCGTCGGCTTTAAAACGAACCCAGAGTTGTGCCATGAGCACTTCATCGGAAGGAATTGACGGAGAGGTAGCCATACCGTTTTACGTAAAAAGGTTAACGAATTTTGCTGTGTGTAACAGACACGTTCTACAAGATAAAAGCCCGATTTTTATGGATCAGATAGTATCTTTTATTGCTCTTGTTTCCAGATAAAGTACAATATTGGTAAGCGGAATCACGAAGCTAGAACAAAATCTACAAAACCCACTACCAAGCCTTTTTCTGGGTATCTTCTACTAATATACCCGCTTAGTACAAGATGTCAAGTCCTTTTTGCTGCATGAAATTACTTTTTATTTGCAAACGTTGCCGCAACCGTTACCGCAAACGGTTGCATACGACCTAATGAACTTAAAAAGAGTAAAGTTTTCTTCGTATAATTGCTATTCGCGTTTTTAGTAAAAGTGACGTGCATCCCTGTCTAATCAAGCCCAATCTTGTAAAAGTGATAATTAGACAACCAGGCCAAAGCCTATGAAAAATACCCCGGTTACGATCAAAGACATTGCCCGGTCGCTGAACATTTCGATCTCTACCGTTTCGCGGGCCTTACGGGGCATGCAGGAGATTCATCCCGACACGCGCAAGGCAGTGATGCGGCTGGCCGAAGAGCTGGATTATCAGCCCAATCAGCTTGCCAAAAATCTGGCCAAGAGCCGGACAAAAACCATTGGGGTCATCGTGCCAAACCTGAGCTACCATTATTTCTCCGCCATGCTCAACAGCATTGAGGAGGCAGCTTTACAGGCGGGTTATAGTGTGCTGGTCTGCCAGACGAACGAGTCGTATTTACGGGAAACCACCAATATTCAGAACCTGCTGCGGAGTCAGGTGGAGGGGTTTATTATTTCGTTATCGCGCGATACCGACAATTATGACCATGTAGAACGACTGGTTCGCAAGAATATTCCGCTGGTGCTGTTTGACCGCTATGCGGAGAGCATCGACGTGTCTAAAGTCATTGTCGATAACCATGCTGCGGCCTTTAAGGCGACCGAACATTTAATTGAAAATGGTTGCCGACGAATTGGGTTTCTGGCGGGCCCCACTCAGTTAGTATTGAGTAACCAGCGGGTGGCGGGTTATCGGGCAGCATTGGCCAAACATGGGCTGTCAGTTGGCGAGCAATATGTATTTCACTGCGATTATACGCAGGAGAACACGATTATGCAGACACTGGCGCTGATGAGCCTGCCACAACCACCCGACGGCGTCGTGATTATCAGCGACCGAATGGCGTATTCGGCGATGTATGCCATGAAGCAGAAGGGCGTACGGATTCCGGAGGATGTAGCTGTGGTAAGTTTCAATAATGAGCCGGTATCGGCCCTGTTTTCACCGACCCTGAGCAGCATTAGCCAGCCTATCCAGGAGATGGGAACCGAAACTGTACGGCTGCTCCTGCGCGAATTGAATGCCACCGATACGAATATTCCGAAGGAAACTAAAGTGATGGAAACGCAACTGATTGTCAGGGCCTCATCAATGCGCCAACTGACTGTTCAGTAGGACTGATTTACGGATACGTTTGTGCGTTGTGCTCGGTGAACGCCAGAAATGCGTGAGCGTAATGAACTGCGCAGGCTTTTTGGTTCCGCCACAATGCGGGCTCCGGTCCAGGTGGAGGCAATCACCATACCGGCAGCTATCAGAATAATATCCTTTATGATGTACTGAGCCGCTAACGTGGGCGAATGCTGTGGGCCCGGAAACAGCTCGCCCGGAAAGATCAACAGGGGCGACATTGCGCCAATCATTTGCGCAGCCATCAGCCACACGCCCACCCGTAAAAACCGACCGCTGATAAAGCAGATACCAATAATACATTCGAGACCGGCAACAAAATCCCGGGCACTGGCTCCTGTAAATACGCCAAGAGTCAAGACGGCTGTGGTGCGGGAGGCCAGGGATTCGATGGGGCTAATTCCGGGAAAAAACTTTAGTATGCCGAATCCGAAAAAGATAATTCCCATGCACACGCGCAGAATGAAAATGCTATTGGTAACCAACCAGCGATTGATTGCCGTATCCAGTTGATCGAATTGGTTAAAGAGGTTCGTTAGGGTTTTCATATCCGTTGAGTTAGTATGTTATGTATAGTACATATCAACGAAGTTTAATCCGATACGGATTTAACCAAAGCTTTTACTTCCCATTGCGAACGCCCTCGTTACCTGGAGTCTGCCTGTCTCCCTTTGTTTTCATAGAGAAAACGAGATGTATTACCGCTCAATTTTGACGTCGAACGTAAACGAGGCTGTGCTGCCTGTCTTGTTATGTTGCGCCTGTGTGAACCGAATCAGCCCTTTTTTGCCCTGCTGCGTTTTAAATGACCACAAGTACTGCGAGCGTGGTTGAGCGGTGTTCAGATCGACCAGCGAGCTAACTAACTCCGATTTTTCGTCAGCTCCCGAATCGAACGTCCAGGCACGGCGCAAATCGGCGGCCGTCACAAACGTGTCCCACTGATTGACCGGGATGTTTGTGTAACGCAGGAATGTGTTCTGGAAATACGGCCATTTCTGCTGATCGATGTGGGGCCAGATGGTGTACGCTCCACAGGAAACCCCACAGTTTTTGACGGCACGGGGGCCGGCAAACCAGGGTCCTGAATAATAATCGAACACGACGTCGATATCGTAAGCCACTGATGCGCCTTTGGCAAATGGATAGAACATGCCATTGTCGAGATCGAGCAGATTGCGGGTTTGTGGATCGTTAGACTGCCCTTCTTTCAGATCCAGTTTGAGATTGGCAAAGGTAGCTACGTCGGGGCTGGCCGGAAATTCCCGCTGACTCAGCAGTGCCGACTGTGCCAGACGCGTATCGCCCGTAAGTCCCACATCGAACATGCATTGGCCCAGTTCGGGTTGCCGTGTTACACCAGCCGCCGTACAAACCCCTTCGGCCCAGGCTAATTTCTCCGCCGAAACGACCGGAAATGTTTTCGGGAATGTCCGGTCCGTGTAGGAGTCGGTGTTTTTGCCCGCATCATACACGAATAAGGAGGTTGCGTTTGTGACGCGCCAGCTATCGGCAAACGAGCCATGAATAACCGAGAAAATGGACTCCACGGAAGAGCCATCACGAAGTAAAAAATCGTTGGCATAGTTGCCATCGTAATTGCCCATCAGACCCGTTACATTCCCTTTTCGGGCATCGCCCAATACAACGGAGTAGTTTAGATAGGGCGTGTTCCAGTAAATAATCACCCCTTCATTCTGGGCATTGCTAAAAAACAGCTTTTCGGATCCGGCCAGTTGGAGTTTGTTGCCACCCGCCAGTGACACCTGCGCCAGGGCTGAGAGCGCGGTTTCTTTTTTGTTGACAAACAGACGGGGAGACCGGAGATCTGATGGGTTGACTAGAAGGCAGATTTCATCGCTGCCCAGCTTGGCCGCTACGCCCGTGTTTACAGTTCCCTGATTGGTTTTATAGCTATCCTCCTGCCGGGCCTGTACTTCCAGATTCGCTCCTTTTGTGGCCACAAATTCCCCAATGGTCTGAAAGCTATAGCCTAAGCCATCGTGCATCCGTATGTGTGGATCGCCGGAAGAGCCGCCCTGGCCCGATGGAAAGCCCAGCGCATTGCCCAGCCGATCAAAAATACCGTTGAAAATATCTCCAATATCGCGCGGTCCCCGGTTGGTTCGGCCTGCCTGAGCAGCCTGCCGGGCCGCTTCCTCACGGGCAGCCTGTTCGGCAGGGGTTTCGCCCCGCGAATTGCGCTGCACGGGCGCACTGCTAGACGGCATGGGAGCCTGCGTAACGGGATTTATAAACCGGTATTCGGGTAGGGGAGAGCCGGGTTGTGGTGGTGGGCTGTAGAAGTAGTTGCTGTGGGCATAGCCTGTGCCCGCCTGTATTGACTTGTCTCCCTGCGCCAGGGCGGGCGTGGCAATAAGAGCGGCCAGAAACGACTGCACATTGAACCACGATTTACCCGGTTTGGTGGTCAGGTGGGCAATCGTTGTTTTTTCATGGCCCAGAATTCCCCAAATGGCCTCGATACTCAGCTCTTTCGTAGCCGTGTAATTGGGCACTTTCGAGAGCCTGTTTACCATAAAATCGGTCAGGGTGGGCACTGTTTTTACCTCCGGGAGTTTATTGGCGATGTCTGAACTGGCCGTCTGAATAGCCGCGTCTATCGGTGTATAGTTCGTTGTCGCAAACGACAGGTATTTGCCTGATGCGTAGCCTGATACTCCACCCGCATAGGTATCGAACCGGAAATCAAGGATGGCCACCCCCTTATTCTGGGAGGGGAATTCGGTACATTCAATGATGAGCTGGTGATACCGAATTTCCAGTGGACCGTCGGATGTAGCGGCTGGCGTGCTGTCGGTTTGTTTGCAGGATTGCGGGAATAAAAGGAATAGCAATGTTCCCGAAAAGAGTAGTGCCCGGCGACAGGTAAGCGAAAGAAAGGATTTCATAGATAGAGCTTATTTTATGCGCGAAAGATGAACAGGTACTGTTTTTTCGTAGCGAGGGTCACCGCTGCTCGAATAGCTTGAGCCGGTTGCTGTCGTGTATGCTAACGCCAGCGTGAGCGTCAGGCTGTCGCCCTGCCATTGCCCCCCTTCGAGTGCCGACAGTAGGTTGAAATTGTTCTGTAGTCTTTGAAACTCATCGCCCGTTTGAAAGTGAATCACAGCGAGCTGGTTTCCTGCTTCGGTTTGTACATGGCCGTTGAGTTCGTATGCTTCCTGTCCACGCGGGCTGGTCACGGTAGCGATACCGTCGAACCGTTTTTTATCGGTTTGGGACCCTAAACCACTGCGTTTGCGCGTCCGTCGGGCTGCTTTTTTCGCCCGCTCTTCGTCCGATACAGGCGGTAGAATGGTGAGTCGGATCGTTTTCGTTACATTATTTGGGTCGCTGAATTCGCCCTGCCATGTACCGACAAGCAGTTTGGCGTTCTCGTCCCGGCTGTAAGCCCAGGGACGATCTTTCAAATCAGTGTAATAACTGTAATAATACTTACATTCATACACGCCCCAGCTAAGGCCAGCCAATGCCAGAAAAAACAAGATTAATTTTGTGCCTTTTGTCATAAAAATTAATGGAACGCTGATTCGTATGATCGGTATTATTTAAAAATGATATTTATCCGAGGATATCATAAAGATCATAGCGATCTGCGTTCCGTTTTAATCATTTTCCGGCGTTGTAGATTGCCATCAAAAATGCCTTGCTGATGCGGGTGGCTTCTTTTTCGCAGATATGGCCCTGGCCTTCGGGCGCATCAATGCCCTGACCTTTGCTGGGGCAACTGGCCGTGGAGCGGTATTTGTCGCAAATACTCCAAACGCTACCGAGTTTGCAGGCACCATTATCGGACTCGATCTCCTGCAAATCGAATACGACGTCCTGCGCTTTGAAGGTGTCTTTCATCCACTGACCAACGTTCATTTTGGCGGCATTGCCGTCGTCTTTCGTGACAATGTAAATGAGGGGCGGGGTGATGTGTACGAACCGTTTGATCCCGCTCGACCGTAGTTCGTCGATCATTTGCTTGTAGGCTGTTTTGACACTCGCTACGTTGGCGTCGGTGATGTCGGCGTAGCCAAACTTGAAAATGGCAATCTGGAGCTTATCTTTTTGCTGGAGTGCTTCGCGTTTAAAAGCGGCCAGTTTTTTCTCGGGTTCTCCGTTCGAGATGTTATTGCCGTTGTTGATGGAGTTCCAGTCGGTTCCGTTCAGCCCGTCGTTCAGCTTATCGCCGTCATAGAACTCAAACTTGAAGCCGTTATGCTGACTGCCATCTTCCAGATCCCCTCCAACCGAAGCATGGACGAACAGACTGTTCCAGCTCGTCACTTTCGTTTTTTCGGTGGTCGACAGATTGTCCCAGGCGCTGATCCCACTGATGCCCACGACACCCGCCTGCCCGTTGCCCGTGGTTCCGTTGCCACCAGGGTTTGGGTCGATGGGATTGGCTGGATTACTCGGATTGGGGTCATTGGCAGGACTGCTGCATCCGGCCAGCAGTAGCAGAAACAAGAGGTGTCTCATGGGTGAAATCGACGTTTGATAGCCGAAATTGCCCGAATTCGCCTAGGCTCGCAACACACACTCGACCAACGACCAGTTGAATCGACTAACAGCCGGTTGAATTGAGCGAGCGGTTAATTTGCAATACAAAAAGCACATACATTTGAGTAACCGACCAGTTGGTAAGCCAATGCCTCAAAGTACTTATTCCTGTATTATTGTCGATGACAACGAAATTGATCGGCTGACCACACTGGCTCATGCCCGGCAGTACCCGTTACTCACCATCGACGGGGTGTTTTCATCGGCCACCGAAGCGTTGCCCGTGTTACAAAAACGGCCCGTCGATGTGTTGCTGCTCGATATCGATATGCCCGACCTGAGTGGGTTGGAGTTACGGGCCAGTCTGATGCAGGTGCCCGTTTGCATATTTATTACCGCCTATCCCGATTATGCCGCCGAGAGTTTCGCGGTCGATGCCTTCGATTATCTGGTGAAACCGATTCGGGCTGAGCGGTTCGGCCACACCATGGCCCGTGTTCAGACGTTTTGCGACCTGACGCGCAAAGCACAACTGTTTGACCTGAGTTTGGGGGCCGATACGGTCTTCATTCGGGATGGGCATCAGCAGATTAAGCTGAACCTCTACGAAATAGTGTATCTGGAGGGACTAAAAGATTACACCCGTATCGTAACGACCACCCAGCAGTATACCGTGCTGTCGTCCATTGGAAAGCTGCTTCAGGAGGTGCCGTTCCAGTCGTTTTTACGGATTCATCGGAGTTACGCGGTACAACCGCATTATATTGATAAAGTTGTTAGTCAACAGATTTATGTTCAGGGGTTTATATTGCCGGTTGGGCGAAGCTACCGGGCGGTACTCGAAGGGGTATATGCCCATCGGCAGGCCGACCGATTGTCATGAGGTTTGTCAATCGACCCGTTCGATGTACGGGCTTCTGCTGGTTCTTTTGTTGTTTATTGGCGCCCCTGTGCAGGCACAGAAGCAGGGACGCGCCCTCATCGATTCGTTAGTGGCTGAATTGCCTAAGGCTGCCAATGACACCGTGAAAGGTCGGTTGTATCGGGTTATTGCCGAAGAATGGTTTTTTACCAATATCGACCAGGCCCTGCACTACAGTCGGTTAGGCTTGCAGCACACCACCCGTATGAAGTGGGAGCGGGGCATCGGGGTTTTCAATGGGTACATTGGTCGAGCCTACAGCGATAAAGGCAACTACGACTCTTGCCTATACTACTTTAAAAAAGCGGTACGTATCTATAAGACTCTGGGCGACACCTGGAATCTGGCCAGCACCACCAACAACATCGGCGTGGCCGAACAGAACATCCGATCCAATTACCCGGCCGCTACCCACTATTATTTCGAAGCCTTAGGTTACGCAGAGGCCACCCACGACAACTACCTTATTGGTCTCAATCTCGATAATATCTCGGAAATCTATCGGATTCAGAAAAATTACCCCAAAGCACTCCAATTTGGCTTGCGGGCCTTGGCGCTCCGGCAACAGCAGCATAACCCCGACATTAATGCCCGTCGTGAACTGGCGGCTTCACTGACCAGCATGGCTGCGCTGTACACCCAGATGAAAAACTGGACGAAGGCCCGCCAGTACGGTCTAAAGGCCCTGGCCGAGCATGAGAAAGTGGATAATAAAGAGGGATTGGCCAAGACCTACGGCAATCTGGCTGTAGCGATGCAAACCGAGTATAGTCAGAAGATCAGGTATGCGCTGAAAGCGAAGCAGCTCTGGGACAGTATCAACCCCCGACACCTCGATGCGGTCAATAACCTCGCAAACCTCGGTATCGCTTATCTCGACCTGGTCCGTTATGATTCCCTGAACACGGTTCGTATCCAACCCCAAGACCGGCAGAAGCGACTGCAACTGGCCGGGGACTACCTCAATACATCCATCGGGCTTAGTGCCGATAAGGGCGAGGTAAGTGATCAGGCCTACTTTCGGGGGAATCTGGCCGAATTACAAGCCCTACGTGGCGATTACAAAGCGGCCTATCAGAATTTCAGAGCCTATCAGGCTATTCAGGACTCGCTGTATTCGCAGGAAAACAAAAATAAAATTGCCGGACTGGAAGGCAAACGCGAACTTGAACTGCGCGATAAGCAGCTCGAAATCAATCGGCTGGTCATTGCCGGGCAGGAACGTCAGCAACTGGCCCTGCTGGTGGGTATTGGGCTACTGGTGGTGATCGGAGGATTACTGTACTGGCAGAGCCGAACCCGCCAGCAAACCAATACAACGCTGCTCCATCTGAATCAGGAACTCGATGAGGCCAATCAGGTAAAGACCCGATTCTTCGCCATCCTGAGTCATGATCTGCGCGGTCCGATTGCCAACCTGATTAATTTTCTGCATCTCCAGCGCGAAAACTCCGACCTGCTGCCCCCCGATCAGGTAGCCCGCCATCAGCAAAATATTACAGAAGCCGCCGAAGGTCTGCTCGATACGATGGAGTCGATGTTACTCTGGAGCAAGGGGCAAATGCAGCAATTTAAGCCCGATATAAAAGTCATTCCCGTGGAAAGCCTGTATGACTATCTGCAACGGTTCTTTGTGGGTGTACCTACTGTGCGATTCACCTTCGATACGCCCGAAGGCTTGCAGGTAGCCACAGATGAAGATTACCTGCGCACCATCATGCAGAACCTGACCAGCAATGCCATTCAGGCCCTCAAAAACAATCCTGACGCCTACATTCAGTGGCAGGCCCGTCCTGAAAATGGACGCGTGGTGCTAACTATCACGGATAATGGGCCGGGTATGTCGCAAAGTCAATTGAAGGCACTTTACACCAACGATGCGGCTATACTTGGCAAGAGTGGGTTGGGGCTGCACTTGATTCGCGATTTAGCCCGTGCCATTTCCTGCCAGATCAGTGTCCGGTCGGAGCAGGGAACTGGTACTGAGTTTAGGCTGACGTTTGCGTAAAACAAGATGAACGTGCTGGTAGTTGTCATCGTTCAGGCGCTTTTTACACGAAAAACCTTTCGGTTAGATGAGTTAGTTGTCAGACAGAATGTTAGACAACGTAGCGATCATGCAACTATCATCACTACGTTGTCTGACATTCAACGCCCTTACACACAGATCACTAATTGCCCGATTTCATCTTATCGTCCGACATTTTCATCTTGTCTTTCTTCATTTTGTGCGTTGACATTTTCTTGTTGCGCATCGTATCATTCATCATCTTGCCGTCCGACATCTTATCTTTCTTCATTTTGTCGGCTTTCATTTTGTCCTGAGCGAATACGGCCGTGGACAGGGTCATTGCAGCTACGAAAGCTAATGCGATTACTTTTTTCATGAGAAAATGGATTGATTTTACAGGGTGAAACTTGTGTTGATCGAATCAGATGCTGGCTTCGGAAATCCATAATTTTGGAAATACGAAAGCCACCACCGGTGCTGTACATAGAAGCCTTTCCTGATTTGAAAAGTTATCACGGAAGTCTAACATTTTGATAATCAAATTTTTCTGTTCAGTCAGAATCAGGAATTTTGCTGAATAACCTGAATCTGACAAAGCCGAAGCCTGTATGAACACTGCCATGAAGAAAATCCTGATTATTGAAGATGATCCGCTCATTGTCGATCTGGTTCGTATCCATCTTCGAACCTTACCTGCTGACGTTGTCACCGCCGGGTCTGGTCGTGATGGATTGGCCCAACTGGCACAGCAGACGGTTGACTTATGCATTCTCGATGTAATGCTACCGGATATGGATGGCATCGACATTTGCCGTCAAATTCGCCAGCGTGATACGTTTACGCCGATTCTGATGCTAACAGCTAAAACGCAGGAAGCCGATAAAGTGGCCGGCCTGGAAGCTGGGGCCGATGATTATCTGACAAAGCCATTTGGCATTCAGGAATTTATGGCGCGAGTGCGGGCCATGCTACGTCGGTCTGGTTTGGGTACTACTGCCACGCCAACACCCTCGTCAATTATTACCCACAATGCCTTATGGATTCATACAGCAGATCGGATTGTAACGCTGGATGGTAATCGGGTTGAACTCACCCCGAAAGAGTTTGATTTGCTGGTGTTGCTGGCCGAGAATCCCGGTAAGAGTTATAGCCGGAAAGAGTTGCTTCATCTGGTCTGGGATTACCATTTTTCGGGCTATGAGCATACCGTAACCGCTCACATTAACCGCTTGCGCAACAAAATCGAATCCGATTTTGCCCGGCCAATCTATATTCTGACAACCTGGGGTATTGGCTATCGATTCGCCGAACCTGTAAAACCCACCCCTGCATGACAGCAGTAAACGTCAAACCCAGCCGATTGTATCCAGCGACCTATGGTCGGCTGGCGGTTCTGCTGTCGCTGTTGGTGTTCCTGCTGGTGGCTGGATATAGTGTACTCACCGGGTTTGTGGCGATTCGGTACTTCAAAGCCACCCACCAGCGACTTAACCGGGAGGTGGCCACGCACATTGCCAAATTTTCCCAGCCTTTTGTTGGGATGCATGTAAACCAGAAAGCTACCGAGCGCATCTTTTTCGACGCGATGGTCACCAACCCCAGCGCCGAAGTGTACCTGCTCGACACAACTGGGAGAGTGATGGTGTATGAGGCTCCTGCCGAAAAAATCAAACGACACCAGATTAGTCTGGAGCCCATACGCCAGTTTATTCAGACAAAAGGCCTGGTGTTTATTCAGGGCGATGACCCAAAGCAGACGGATGGACAACAGGTGTTTTCGGCAGCCGAAGTACGTGATCAGGGACGCTTGCAGGGCTATGTGTATGTGGTGTTGCTAGGAGAGAGCTATGGCACCACGTCGATGCAGTTGCTTCAGGATTATGCCTTCGAATGGGGGCTTAAAACAACGTTGTTTATGCTGTTGGCGGCATTGGTGGTTGGTTTCGTGGTATTCAACTTACTCACCCGCGACTTAACGCACATCATCAAAACCGTAATGCGATTTCGGGATGGCGATTTAACGGCCCGCACCCAGTTGAAACCCACCAGCGATTTGAAGCCCTTGGCCAACGCTTTCAATACCATGGCCGATCAGTTGGCGCGAAGTCTTGACCAGTTGCAAACATCCGAAAAACTCCGGCGCGATCTGGTGGCGAATGTCTCGCACGATCTGCGCTCGCCCATGACGTCGATTCGCGGGTATGCCGAAACGCTGGATATGGATGCATCGCTCAATCCCACTCAGAAACAGTATATAGGGGCAATTCTGCAAAGTTCGTACCGATTGACCAGGCGGATAAACGAACTGTTTGAGCTATCGAAACTGGAGGCTAAAGAGCGGCAACCCGAAAAAGAGCCATTTTTATTGTCTGATCTGGTCACGGAAACCTACACGAATTTTCGACTAATGGCGCAGGAGAAAGGTGTTGCTTTTACCTGCGTCAATTGTGAAGTGCCGTCGGTTTGTTATGCAGATATCAATATGGTTGAGCACGTTTTGCAGAATTTAGTGGAAAACGCCATTCATTATTCCCCGGAGGGCGGGCATGTGCAGCTTCAGTTGGCCAGCAACGGGCAATTCGTAACTGTATCGGTAAGCAATTCGGTGGGGCTTCTGCCAACGGCCATTCAGGATTATTTATCAGCGATCAATCAGATCGACAATGTGGATACCGTCGTGCGCCCACCCAATTCAGGCCTGGGTTTGGCCATTGTGATGAAGATTCTGACCCTGCACGCTTCCCAACTACGTATCAGCCATCCATCCGAAACAGAAATCTGTTTTTCGTTTGAGGTGCCGGTTTATGTGAAGTAAAGAATTATTCAACACAGAGGCACGGAGAACACAGAGAAAAATTACGTAAATAAAATCTGTGTTCTCCGTGCCTCTGTGTTGAATCTCTACGAAAAGGGCAATAAATCTGGTTCCAGGTACTCCCGTTTGGCAAGCTCAGACTTGTAGATATCCACTTGATAGTGAGCCGAAATCAACTCCCTGAAATTGTAGTTTAATCGGGGGAATTGTTGGATGAAATCGTAGAAGTTATTCGCATCCGATTTGTTCATAAAATGATTGACAGCTCGGATGGCCGCAATCGTCAGCGTTTTATTGTATTTATCGCGTGCACCGAGTGCGTCAACGAAAGCCACTAACTGCTCGCAAATGGTTTCGATTGCGGTATCAACACCGTATTGGTGTATGTGTATCCAGGCTAATCGCAAGTGAGCCTCATGACTGAAAATAGCTGGATCTAACCGGCAGGACTTGAATTGCTCGGCAAACAACTCATCGCTAAGCTCGAAGTGGGATTTCATGGCGGTAAGTGAATAAGGGGTTATTTTTTTGACAACCGATCTATAGCTTCGGCTTCTGATTCGACAAAGTTAATTTGCCCGAGCTTATTACTTTCAAACATAAAATCCTGTATGCTTTTACTCGAATAACTACTAAAATCGCCAACTATGGCTAAACGAACTCGATAATTTGAGAATTTCTGAAGTATTTCACCCGCTATTCCCGTTTTCAAATCAAAAAAATCTGGCGTGATGTTTTTCTGATGAACAATGATATTGTCAAAACCCTGGTAATATATATTGCCTAACAAATCGACCGCGTCCTGAGTATTATCAATGACAATAGATTCTGAAATCACTTCAGGAATGTTAAGTTCGTTTAGTTGGTGTAGTTTGATTTCCATTAGGGTTGTTTGAGGACTTTCAGTGGTATCTGTGTGTTAGGGCTTTCTAATAAATGCTATATTGGTTTTTACAAAATAGCCAAGCGAGAACGGCGGAACGGTTTCTTAAAACCGACACTATGGCGCAAAAATTCCGGCAAACAGATAAGCATCTATGTCGATTATATGTTTACCGGAATTTTTCAGATTCGCCTGATTGTCAGTACATCACTCACTTACAGTCTGGCCACTTTGCGGACCCGCTTTGCCAATGCTGTACAACTGGTTGAAGAGTAATTTAAAGGTGCCCTGGGTTTGCCCACGAAAGGTGATTTCAGGACCGAACGCATAGAATCGACCCGCACCCACGGGTGCCATGAAGGCCGCCACACCATCCAGCAAATACGACTGTCCCCAGGCCCAACCACTGCGTAAGGGCTTGCTGGTGTCAAACCAGGCCAGCGGAGTCACGATGCCTTTAGCAATGGCTTCAGGCGCAATTTTGAACACTGGACTGGCATCGAAATACACATCGGTCAGCGTGGACATGCCCCAGGTAGCGTGCTGAGTCGAATCTAAACGGACCCGCAAAACACTGCCCGGAATGTAGAATTTTTCGTTTGGCAAGGGCCGTTCCTGCCCAGCGCTGGTCATTTCGGTCAGCGCGTTTTTAACCGGCAATTTTAAGTGATACGCCAGATTGGTGCTACTACCAATAGTAACTACTGTTCCACCCGCTTCCAGGAAGGTCTTGAGTTGCGGAATGGATTTGGCCGCGCTGATCCGACCTAGCCAGGGGCGATACTCCTCTGGTATCTCGTCGGGTTTTGGTTCTCGTCGGGCACTAAAACCCGACGGTTCATTCTCCCGACTAACGGCTGGAATGGCCTGACTCACAAACACGATCACATCGAATTTTTGCTTCAACTCACCAGCGTCGATGTCCTGCGGGAAGATGACGTTCATGGGGAAATGGTATTGTTCCATCAACCAACGCACCCAACCGGATGGCATCGAACCGCCGTAGGTATCCCACAACGCAATTCGCATGGGCGATACTTTCGACATCGAACTCATTGGCTTTTTGGCAACGCCTGTTACTTCAAGGCCCAGATCTTTCGCCGATTTATCTAACAGCGACTTGGCTTTGGCTGAAGCAGGCACAAAAAACGCCCCCGACTCGACCGTCGATTTACCGCCCACGCCATTGGGCAGACGGAATACATCGACACCCGAAGCCAGCAGGTCATTGACGGCAATGAAGGAGTTGTTGGCTTTGGCACTGAGGATATAACCGCCACCCGCCGTTCCAACAACATGCCCTTCCGGCGGCTGGAGTTCGCCATAGGGCAGTTTCTTGAAGGGACCATCGAACGCATCTAAAATTCGGTCGAACTGAACATTCATGGTGTACGCCAGTGTCCAGCCAGCTGCATCATACGGGCGAACCGGAGGGCCACCTGGATACTGGAAATCGTTGGGGTAATCCTGGGGCTCAAACATGTCGAGGACATGCGGGCGGAAGGCCTGATCCGTTTTTACCACGTACGAACCACCCGGATAGTTCTTCCCCGCTACCGTGAAGTCGGCGGTGGCTTGCTGGACCTGGATGCCATTTTTGATCAGGGCGTTGATGAACGTAACGGCCGTGGCGAAATCAGGTTGATTGGCGGGAATAATAAATCCACGAGGATCGCGTAACAGCGGCCCCTTTACCAGGGTATCGTAATAAGCTGTCGGGATTTCACTGACGCGCGAGGATAGCTCGCTGGCCCCTCTACCGGCGGGGCTGCTTTTGCGTTGGTCGGTCTGATAGCTCGGGGTAATGGAATTAATTCGTTTTGGATAGAGGGTCCAGGCATCTTTGCTTCCCCGCTCGATAGAGTTTTTACCCATCCGGTAAATTCCATACAGCAGTTGATCCCGCTGGCGGGCGGCATAGTCGAGAACCGCGTAGTTGAGCGATAGGGAATAGTCGATGGATTGCTTGAAATGCCAGGGCTGCGGGGTTATTGGAAAAGGCGAGTTCACATTGGGAATCAATCGGTCAGGTACCAGCGGAATTACTTCCGGCGTTGGGTTGCCAATGATCTCCGTCAAGAGGCCAATCATGTTGTGAAAAAGGGTCGTTGAGCGTAATCCCCCATTGAACCAGTTCGAATAGGGCGTGCCTGTCAGTCGTGTATAACCGGGTTTGTTTTCCGTATTCAGCCGGTTGATCATGGCCGATCCCAGCGCATCCATGCCCGTTACCGTGAGCGGATCGAGCACATAGTTGAACGGATCGCGGAGGGGAGGGCCTGCCAGTACGGTTCCCGTTGGCCCACGCTGGTGGTGGTTATACAGAATCTGGGGATTCCACTCGACAAACAACTGACGACCGATGTTCTGCGTCTCCCGCTGGTTCATGATGAAGAAATCGCGGTTATTGTCGTGGCCGATGTACTTCTGGTACAGCCTGGGCAGAAACTCCTGCGACCGTTTTTCTGGCTTCGGCTCGCGCATGTACCAGTTCCCAACGAGTTCATGCCCATCTGGATTTGCGTGGGTGAGCAGAATAACAACGTTGTCCAGAATGCGCAACGTTTCGGGATCTTTGCGGCTCACTAACTGCCAGGCCGTTTCAATGAGCTGCATGGTGCCCACAGTTTCCGTCGAGTGGAGTCCACCGTCAATCCAGACAACGGCTTTGCCTTCGTTCGCCAGCGCCCGTGCCTGTTCCTCAGAGAGCCCTTCAGCGCGGGCGAGTTTCTGGGAAATCTCCTGATAGCGAGCCAGTTTTTTCTGATTCTCGGGCGAGGTAACGATCAGCATGTACTGATGCCGACCTTCTGCCGTCAGGCCAATATCGACCAGCTTGGTCCGATCCGAAGCTGCCAGTTTCTTGAAATAGGCTTCAGTCTGGGTGTAGTTTGATAGCTGATAATCGTCGCCAATGTTGAATCCGAAATGCTCTTTGGGCGACGGGATTGTCTGCGCCTGTCCCGCTATTCGGCTGAGCAGCAGGAGCAGGCTAAGGAGTTGGAAAAGTCTGGTCATGATGGAGGAGAGGAAATGATGAAGGGAAAAATATAGATTGGTGTGGTTTGCTGTGATGTCGGTTTTGCCGTGGTGTCAGATTCTTAAATCTGACACATGAGGTTTCTCAAAACCTCGTGAGAACATTATGCATCAGATACAATAGGTTTTGAGAAACCTCGCGTGTCGGTTTTAAGAAACCGACATCACGACAAACGACCCCAAAAGTAAACCGCGCCCTGCACCACATCTGAATTGAATGTGACACCGGACGCGGTTACCAGTTTTTAGTTATTGAGGAAGTGTAATTTTCTTTAGTTCAGCGAGTACTTACTCGCTAACAACATCGCTGCCTTGCGATCCGCTCTTGCCGGAGCCGTAAAGCTGGTTGAAGAGCAGTTTGAAAGTGCCTTGTGCCTGTGCCCGGAAGGTGATTTCGGGTCCGAACGCATAGAACTTGCCCGATCCAACAGGTGCCATAAAGGCGGCTACGCCATCCTGCAGATACGATTGTCCCCAGGCCCAGCCACTACGAAGCGGCTTGTTGGTGTCAAACCAGGCGAGTGGGGTCACAATGCCTTTGGCGATGGCTTCAGGCGCAATTTTAAACACCGGACTCGCATCGAAATAGACGTCGGTCAGTGTAGGCATACCCCAGGTGGCGTGTTGAGTCGAGTCCAGATTTACCCGTAGAACGCTGCCTGGAATGTAGTATTTCTCGTTTGGCAAAGGACGCTCCGTGCCCGCAGCCGTCATTTCGGTCAATGCATTTTTAACGGGCAATTTTAGGTGATAGGCCAGGTTGGTGCTGGTGCCAATCGTTACCACCGATCCACCCGCTTCCAGGAAGGCTTTGATTTGCGGAATCGACTTGGTTGCCGTGATTTTGCCTAACCACGGACGGTATTCAGCCGGTGTGCTTTCTTCTTTTGGCTCACGTTCCAGACCTCTGAAAATGTCGTTATCGGCGCCCGTAGCGGGTGGAATAGCCCGTGTTACGAATATGATGACATCAAATTTCTTCTTTAAATCACCCGCATCGATATCGGCAGGATAAATCACTTTCATTGGGAAGTGGTACTGTTCCATCAGGAAGCGCACCCAACCGGATGGCATCGAACCGCCGTAAGTATCCCACAACGCAATCCGCATGGGCGATACTTTCGTCATCGAACTCGTTGGCTTTTTGGCAACGCCCGTTACTTCAAGGCCCAGATCTTTCGCCGATTTATCTAACAGCGACTTGGCTTTGGCTGAAGCGGGCACAAAGAACGCCCCCGACTCTACCGTCGATTTACCGCCCACGCCATTGGGCAGACGGAATACATCGACACCCGAAGCCAGCAGGTCATTGACGGCAATGAAGGAGTTGTTGGCTTTGGCACTGAGGATATAACCGCCACCCGCCGTTCCAACAACATGCCCTTCCGGCGACTGAAGTTCGCCATAGGGCAGTTTCTTGAATGGACCATCGAACGCGTCTAAAATTCGGTCGAACTGAACATTCATGGTGTACGCCAGTGTCCAGCCAGCTGCATCATACGGGCGAACCGGAGGGCCACCCGGATACTGGAAATCGTTGGGGTGATCCTGTGGCTCGAACATGTCGAGTAAGTGCGGACGGAATGCCTGATCGGCTTTCACGACGTACGAACCGGCAGGGTACTTTTTGCCCGCTACCGTAAAGTCGGCGGTGGCTTGCTGAATCTGGATACCGGTACGAATCAACGCATTGACAAACTTAACGGCCGTTGCGAAATCAGGTTGATTGGCTGGAATGATGAACCCACGAGGATCGCGCAGGACAGGGGCCTTCATGATCGTATCGAAGTATTTAACCGGCATGCCCCCTCCGCGCGGAATAAATCCGTACTGCGCCAGAGCCGCGTTTGCAGACGTAGAGGTTGGTTTCTTCGGGTCTGTCTGAAACGCGTGGTTGATCGCGTCGATTTTCTTTGGCGAAAGGCCCCAGTAATCTTTGCTGCCCCGGTCGATGGAGTTTTTACCCATCTTATAGATGTTGAACAACAATTCGTCGCGATAGCGGGAGGCATAGTTCAGTACCGCGTAGTTGAGTGATACTGAATACTCGATCGACTGTTTGAAATGCCATTTTTGGGGAGTAACCGGGAACGGCGTATTTCCATTAGGGATCAGGCGACTAGGGACCAGAGGAACCTCTTCGGGCGTTGGATTCCCGATGATTTCGGTAAGCAACCCGATCATGTTGTGGAAGTGCGTCGTTGTGCGCAGACCACCGTTGTACCAGGTCGAGAAAACAGAACCACCCAAACGAGTATAGCCTGGTTTGTTCTCAACATTCATCCGGTTGATCATCGCGGCACCCAGTGCATCAATACCCGTTACCATCAACGGATCAAAAACGTAGTTGAACGGATCGCGGTAAGGAGGACCCGCCAGTACAGAACCCGCTGGGCCCGCCTGGTGGTGGTTATACATGATCTGCGGAAACCACTCGACAAACAATTGACGGCCAATGTTTTGGGTTTCCTTCAGGTTCATGATAAAGAAATCGCGGTTGTTGTCGTGACCAGCGTATTTCTCATACAGCCGGGGCAGGTTATCCAGCGACCGTTTTTCTGGTTTAGGTTCGCGCATGTACCAGTTCGATACGATTTCCTGTCCGTCGGGGTTGGCGTGCGTCAGCAGGATAATGGTATTATCCAGAATGCGCATGGTTTCGGGGTCCTTGCGGCTCACCAGTTGATAGATGGTTTCGATGAGCTGATGCGTACCAACGGTTTCGGTTGCGTGTAGACCACCGTCAATCCAGACAACGGCTTTGCCTTCATTCGCCAGCGTACGCGCCTGATCATCGGAGAGACCTTCTGCACGGGCCATTTTCTGCGAAATCTCCTGGTAGCGCGCCAGGTTTTTTAAGTTTGCTGGCGACGAAACGATCAGCATGAACTGATGACGACCTTCTTCGGTCAGGCCGATGTCCATCAGTTTGGTCCGGTCAGAAGCAGCAGCTACCTTCTTAACGTAGGCTTCGGTTTGGGTGTAGGTCGCGAGCTGGTAATCATCGCCGATGTCGAACCCGAAATGTTCCTTGGGAGAGGGGAGTGTCTGAGCCATTGCTGTGCTCAAACTGACCAGCAGCATAACCAGGAATGAATAAGTAGAATAACGCATTGTTGATGGATTGATTGGGGATTTTGTACGAGTTAGTTTAGGGGTGTTTGATTTTGCCTGAAAACTGAGCCAATGGATATAGATCAGATCTGAAGTCAATATAATTTATTGGATTTTATGAATGGGTATGCAGGGAGAATATAATTTTTAATAACCCCTTAATTCAAATATAATCTTCGTTATCTTCTATAAATACTGGTAACAGATTGGTAAGACAGCCCCTGAGCCAGTTTTGTTTGTATACAGGTGAATGTCAAGGAAAATGCGTGTAGCAGGAGGAGAAAACTGAGTAAAAATACTGGTGCATTCGTGTCTTGTTACTGGATGAGTTGTGGGGTGTCTTAACCGTGTTTAAAGAAAGGGCGACATACGCCATATCTCCCAGATATGGCGTATGTCGCCCTTTCTTTAAACACGCTGTACACTAGTTATTGAGAATTGAGATGCTTAAACTCCAGCATACCTTTTGTGGTAAAGTAGGGACTCAATACCGACCAAACGGCAAGACGATAGTTAGTTATTGTTAGCTCATGGGCACCAATGCCCCGCATCCGCTCGAAATTCACCCAGCTCTCTGTTAACAGCATACATCGGTGAGCTAACAGTACTGAAGAGTCAGGGGCTACTGGAATTCGTAAAGCACCTCTGGCCGAGCTAAATGTTAAGAGCCAGTCAACCTGTCTGGTTTGCCAGTCAAGGTGCTTTCTGTGCGCTTGTTTCAGGCTGGGAAAAGCCCGCATTAACTCTAGCGTATCCGTGAAAAAGAAGCTGTATTGTTGTTGTAAACTGAACGTGTTTCTGATATACTGATCCAGGCTGCTGAAGAGTGGATGGTGGCGTAAATCGGACAGTAATTTTTCCTGAGCGAGTTGAATGGATTGATAAAGAGCCTCAACCAGGGCATCTTTTGTGTTGAAATGATAGGCCAGATTACCAACACTAACACCAGCTTCGTCGGCAATGTGCTGAAGCCGGACGCTTACGAAGCCGAATCGGTTAAATAAATACAAAGCGGCTGCGAGAAGCTTGGTTTTAATATCGCCCTGGGATCGGGTTCCCATATGTAATGAATTGGGTTTATGTTTTTAGAAGAAAAAAGGTAGCCTGATACTCTTCGTTTGGGAAGGTAGAGTGGATGTTGTTTCCAGGAAGTTAACTTATGATTTTACCAGACTGAAACCAGCTAATGGGGCAAGACATTCAAGCATGACTAGTCAGTTTACCTTGAATGGATACCAGAAGGTACTTCATAATGAGCCGCTGATCAGGTAATCAAATTGATTAGTGGTTTCTATAGTCATAACAATGGTGTTGAGTAATGAATTTTTGCGTTCATATCTGTTTGTACTAACGTAATATGACTAGTACCTGGATTTAAAAACGAGCAACAGTTGCCAGATTTAATAGGTTATTCCGGGCTTTTTTTAAGGTAGATTCTGTCCGAAAATGGGTAAAAATGAGCTTCGAAGGGAATCCAAATACGACCTAAAAAGCCCCTTTTTCGACAACAGAGGCCTTTTTGATTGATGTTATTCTTGCGATAGAAGGCGACCAGGATGATGTCTTAATGGACTACATTAAAATACTTTCATTTGAAAAGTTTTTCTAATTACATATTACTATTTTCATAAAGTGAAATACCACTAAAACTATTTCCAGACATTAGGAGTATATACGTTCAACTAAGCAAAAATACTCTAACCATTCTAAAATGAAATAAAAAACATATACGCCCATCTACCTGACTTTCAGCGTTTTTGTTCCTGCTTTCTGCCTGAGAGACTCGTTTCTCCAGGTCCTATTTTTCGGCATTAATCGTCCACTCTCTCAACGCTCTTAGTACAACCTGATGCTCCTGACAAGCGCCTGGCTTGGTAAGGGAAGCTGTTGCCTGTCCTCAGAATTTATTGCCCTTTTTTATAATTTTTTCACGTTTAAACACAAAAAATCTATGCGCACGTTTCCTTTGTGCTCTGGCCGACTTAGGAGTTTACTTCTGAGTGGTGCTCTGATGCTGCTAACGATTGGAGGGTATGCCTCCAGTCACCGTGAAGCCCCGCTGATTTCCAACGATCCGCTGGCTGATAATACCGATGTGTATGCGTTCAAAAGTCCTGACGACCCGAACACAATTACGATCATTGCGAACTACATTCCGTTTCAGTTGCCCGATGGCGGCCCGAACTATTACACCTTTGGCGAACGGATTCGGTATGAGATTCACATTAAAAACAAGGCGAATACCGCAACCGACGACATTACGTATCGATTTACGTTTTCCCGCAACAACGAAGACCCAAGCACGTTTTTCAACATCCGCCTGGGTAAGCAAAACCTGAAAACGACCTTCGTCTGCGAAAAAAGTGTGAACGGCGGCCCTTTTATGGCAATCGTTAGTAACGGCGTAGTACCCGCTTATAACATCGGGCCACGCTCTATCGACACACCGGGTCTTGGTTTAGGTAAATCGTATAACGAACTCATTGAACAGTCCATTGCTACGGCTTCATCGGGCGAGAAAGTCTTTTGCGGTCCCGCTGATGATCCCTTCTTCGTTGACCTGGCCGGAGCCTTCGACGTGGGTAACTTCCGACCCGATGGCAACCCGGTCAATGCACCGAAAGATGGACTGGCCCGCTACAACGTGCATTCGATTGCCCTGAAAATTCCGGTCAGTCTGTTGCAGAAAGATGGCAAGAGCGTTTCGCAGGCAACCACCATTCTTGATCCTGACTTTGTGATTGGGGTATGGGCCTCAGCAAGTCGTCAGAAAATCAAAACGCTCTACAACGGTGGCGATGTAGGCTTTGATGGCGAATACGTACAGGTATCGCGCCTGGGAATGCCTCTGACCAATGAAGCGGTGATACCCATCGGTATGAAAGACAAGTGGAATACGCTCACGCCGTATGGGGGCAATGATCTGCAGTTTGCGCCCTATTTCACGAACCCAGAGCTGGCCCTCTACATGGACGATTCACAGTTTGGTGGAGCCGTTCCGTCATTAAAAGCACTCCGAATCCAATCGAAATCATTGGGTTCGTTTGACTTCCGCAATGGCAAGCCTGGTTTGTTTGGTCTTAAAGGCAATGCTGCCCTGGATGGAACAGCCCTGGCCGAAGCCGCTTTTGGCGGTGTTTTGTTGCCCAATGCAACGAGCCCACGGGCGGTTGACTTGCTGCCTATTTTCTATACAGGGGTGCCTAACCTGAAGCCCTATCAACTGGCGACGGGAAAAGCAGGTAATCCTCTGGCAGCCGGTAAACCCTTCATTCACAACTTCCTGCCTACCCTGGGTGATATGCTGCGGCTGAACATGGCCGTGCCCGCTACCCCCCGTAACGACCCCAACTTCAGTTCGCTGGGGTTGGTGAAGGCAGCCGTGTTGGGCTTGACCGATGCCACTTATGCCAATCCGAACCTTCAGTTCATTCCCAACATGGATGGCTTTCCCAATGGTCGCCGGTTAGAGGATGACGTGACCACCATTGAGTTGCAGGCGGTGGGTGGTGTGGTGCTGGCGGCCATTGGGTTGTGGTACGACGATTTTGTACCCGGTCAGTCGCCCGTAACGGCCAATTTAGGGAACGTGCTGAAGTTTAGCGCGGGCGTTACCAAAAATGACACGACGCTGAAAACTAGCTTCCCCTACGTGCAAACACCCTGGCGTGGTCTTAACTATACCAAAGTGACTAAATTCTAATCACGTCAACCATCTAGCAACAATCATGAAAAAGATACTTCTCATTTTGCTGACGGCGGTACTGACGTATATGCCCTATAGTCAGCTGCTGGCATCGTCGCACCGCGAAGCCCCGTTAATTTCCAGCGATCCATTGGCCGACAATACCGACGTATATGCGTTCAAAAGCCCAACCGACGCGGAAAAAATAGTGCTGATCGCTAACTACATCCCGTTTGAAGATCCAGCTGGTGGGCCTAACTGGTACACCTTCGGGGAGAACATCCGGTATGAAATTCACGTCAAGAACAATGCGGCTACACCCGGCGATGATATTACGTACCGGTTTACGTTCTCGATCAAAAACGAGGACCCAACTACCTTCTTTAATATCCGATTAGGTAAGCAAAATCAAAAGACAACCTACATCTGCGAACGCAGTACCAATGGGGGCCAGAGCTGGACGACAATTGTGAGCAATGGCGTAGTGCCACCCGCAAATATTGGGCCTCGTTCCATTGAAGATAAAGCCGTTGGTTTGGGCGCTGCATCGTACAATGAACTGGCAACCAAGGCAATCACGACATCCTCGACAGGAGAGCGGATTTTCTGCGGACCAATCGATGATCCCTTCTTCGTTGATCTGGGCGGCATCTTCGATGTCGGAAACTTCCGGTCTACAGCGCAGGCGCGGGATGCGTTGTACCATTTTAACTGCCATACAATTGCCATTGAAGTGCCCGTTTCCATGTTGCAAAAGAATGGCAAAACGGTAGCACAGGCTGCTAATATTCTGGACCCTGACTATGTAGTTGGTGTGTGGGCTTCGTCGAGCCGTCGTCAGATCAAAACCATTTATAACGGTGGCGATGTAGGCTACGATGGTGGCTGGGTACAGGTCTCCCGTTTGGGCATGCCCCTGACCAACGAAGCGGTTATTCCTATTGGCTTGAAAGACAAGTGGAACTCGTTTACCCCCTATGGTGGCAATGATCTGCAGTTTGCCAAGTACTTTACCAATCCTGAATTAGCCCTCTACATGGACGATTCGCAGTTTGGTGCGGCCGTTCCCGGTTTGTCGGCACTCCGTATTCAGTCGAAATCATTGGGTTCATTTGACTTCCGCAATGGCAAGCCTGGTTTGTTTGGGCTCAAAGGCAATGCTGCCCTGGATGGAACAGCCCTGGCCGAAGCCGCTTTCGGTAAAGTGTTACTGCCTGACAATGCCAGCCCACGAGCGGTTGACTTGCTGCCTATTTTCTATACAGGGGTGCCTAACCTGAAGCCCTATCAACTGGCGACGGGAAAAGCAGGCAATCCTCTGGCAGCCGGTAAACCCTTCATTCACAACTTCCTGCCTACCTTGGGTGATATGCTGCGGCTGAACATGGCCGTGCCCGCTACCCCCCGCAACGACCCCAACTTCAGTTCGCTGGGCCTGGTGAAGGCAGCCGTGTTGGGCTTGACCGATGCCACTTATGCCAATCCGAACCTTCAGTTCATTCCCAACATGGACGGCTTTCCCAACGGTCGCCGGTTAGAGGATGACGTGACCACCATTGAGTTGCAGGCGGTGGGTGGTGTTGTGCTGGCGGCTATTGGGTTGTGGTACGATGATTTTGTACCCGGTCAGTCGCCCGTAACGGCAAGCTTAGGCAAAGTGCTTAGTTTCAATGCGGGTGTTGTCAAAAATGATACAACGCTGAAGGCTGGTTTCCCATTTGTGCAGGACCCCTGGAGAGGGTTTATTGGTCGGGGCTATGTGGGTCCAGACCAAACGAAATCAGCAGGCCGTATTGCTGCTACCGAAAAAGTGTCACCCCTGCTGGTACGTGTACTGGGAAACCCGACCGCCAATAGCGACATAACGGTTGAAGTGACGGGCGCTGAAGGACAGGTACTGAAACTGGGTGTCATTAATAGCCAGGGTCAGTCAATGGGCCAGCAGACGATCAACCAGGCGGGCAGTGTTGAACGCCATACCGTCCGTTTAGGCGAGCAGCCGGGCCTGTACTTCCTGCAGGTAATAACCCCAACCGAACGGAAGATTATCAAGATGGTTCGGCAGTAATCGTTATGAGTTTGAGGTTTAAAGTTTGAGGTTTGAAGTTGGCTGACGCGATCGTATTACCTATGTTAACCAACTTCAGACCTCAAACTTTAAACCTCAAACCTCAACCTACAAACCTAAAAAACTCTACCCTTATGCAACTCTATACCTTATTCGTCAACCGACTCATGCCCGCCTTAGGACTTGTTTTACTCGCTTTCCTGATCTTCTTGCAGTTTAGCTGCTCAAAAAAAGCGAAGGAAACGGCATCGACCGAAGTTAGCTCGACCATGGACATTCCCCCTTTGTTCGAGCGCCGGGGTGAGTTGGCTTCTGCCGTTGAATGGCAGCGAACCAAAGAAAAAGTTGCGGACCTGAACGGGAAAATCCGCAAAGAACCCAATGACGTAAAGCCCCGATTACAGATCGCCGTGATCTATCTGTCGGAAGCGCGGATTACGGGTGAACACCCTTATTATTACCCGGCTATCCTGAAAATTCTGGACGGCGTACTGGCTATGGACCCGAAGAACTTTGAGGCTACCACCTTTAAGGCATCGGTGAAAATGTCGCAGCACCAGTTTGCTGAAGCCCGTGAGCTGGCCGAAAAAGCCCGTCAGATTAACCCAAACAACGCCTATGTGTATGGCGTACTGGTCGATGCCAATGTGGAACTGGGTAATTATGAAGAAGCCGTGGCGATGTCGGATAAGATGCAGGCGTTGAAGCCCTCTTTGGAATCGTACTCACGGGCTTCGTACCTGCGGGAGATCTACGGAAGTTACCCCAGTTCGATTGAGGCTATGAAACTGGCCGTTCAGGCTGGCTTGCCGGGTTCAGAGCCTCAGTGCTGGAGCAAAAATATCCTCGGCCATCTGTACGAAACAACCGGCCAGCTGGACAACGCCGAAAAACAGTACGATGGCATTCTGGTGATGCGGCCCAGCTATGCCTTTGCGTTGGCCGGAAAAGCCCGGATTCTGAAAGCCCGGAAGGAATACCCTCTGGCGCTGGCCACGCTGGAAAAAGCAGCTAAGATCATGCCCGAATTCTCCTTCCATGAGCAGATGGCCGAGATCTATGCCTTGCAGGGTGATCAGGAAAAAGCCAAAAAGAAATACGTGGAGGTAGCAAAGATGCTGGATGAAGATGCCCGTTCTGGTCACGCTGTTGACCTCGAACTCTGTAAACTCTACACAAAATCGGGCCAGCTAGATTCGGCAAAAAAATACGGATTGATCGAGTACAGGAAGCGGCCTAAAAACATTGACGTGAATCATGCACTGGCCTGGGTTTATTTCAATCAGCATGATCTTAAAAATGCACAGCAACATATGCAGATAGCCTTGCGTACAGGCAGTAAAGACCCGGAATTGTTACAAGAGGCTGGCGCTATTGAGCTGGCGCTGGGTAACGCTGGTCAGCGGGATAAACTAGTGGCAACCGCCCGGAAAACCAACCCGAAGTTTACGTTGTAGGGTGTTAATAACGCATGGTCTGGGAGGATACAGACCTTGGAAACAAGTATGTATGATTACGTAATGCATCGTAAGTTTGCAGGTAGTATGAAACCTTTTCTTTCCTTTCTGATCGTGATTCTGGTTAGTATCCAGGCCTATGCGCACCTCGGCAATCTGGCCGGGAAGGTATATGACCAGGCGACGAATCTACCTTTGCCGGGGGTAACCGTACAGCTTACCGGACTCGGCAAAGCAACGGTCACCAATGAGCTGGGCCAGTATCGCTTCGATGGTCTGGTGGCTGCTCCTTACAAAGTTGAACTGTCGCATGTGGGGTTTAAAACGCAGGTAGTTGAAGTGACGGTGCTGGACGATCAGACAGTTACGGTCAATACCCTGCTGGCTACGGCTTCTGTAGAACTGAGCGAAGTCGTGGTCTCGTCGCAACGGGCACACGATCAGCAACTGATTAGTAGTCTGGATATTAAACTAAGGCCCATTACCAATTCGCAGGAGATTTTGCGGATGGTACCGGGGCTGTTTATTGGTCAGCACGCGGGTGGGGGGAAAGCTGAACAGATCTTCCTGCGCGGCTTCGATCTCGATCACGGTACCGATATCCGCCTGACGGTTGATGGTATGCCCGTGAATATGGTGTCGCATGCCCACGGGCAGGGTTATGCTGATCTCCATTTTGTCATTCCTGAATTAGTTGAAGGGGTTGATTTTAAAAAAGGGCCGTACCGTGCGGATAAGGGTAATCTGACAACTGCCGGTTGGGTTGATTTTCGGACAAAGACGGCCCTCGATCGTTCGTTTGTGAAACTCGAAGCCGGGCAGTATGATACGTACCGTGCGGTGGCGGGACTGGATTTGTTAGGCCAAAAAGGTAGAGTTAAAAATCAGTCCGCCTATCTGGCATCGGAGTATTCGTATACCAATTCGTATTTCGATAATCCGCAGAATTTCAAACGATTGAATGTGGTTGGTAAGTACCACGGCCACCTGGCGGCCAACACCAACCTGACGTTAACCGGCTCGACCTTCTGGAGTAAATGGAATCACTCGGGACAAATTCCTGACCGGGCGGTAGCGTCTGGGCTAACGGATTTCTTCGGCTCCATTGACCCAAGTGAAGGAGGGGAAACCAGCCGGACAAATGTCAATGCGCAACTCGTAACAGTTACGCCCCGGAATCATGTCATCAAGAATCAGTTGTTCTACAGCAACTACAATTTTGAGCTATATTCCAACTTTACGTTTTTCAAGGAAGATACCGTCAATGGCGATCAGATTCGTCAGAAAGAGCACCGAAATCTGTTTGGCTACAACGGCAGCTATTCCACCGAAACTAATATCGGCAACAGCCACTGGACCACAACTTTGGGGGCGCAGTATCGGCAGGATATCACCTACCATACTGAACTGTCGCACACGAAAAATCGCGTTGAAACCCTGAATCAACTCAAATTTGGGAATATTAATGAAATCAACGCGGCTCTCTACGCGGATGAATTGATTCAGGTTTCGGCCCGCTTTACGGTCAATGCCGGTGTTCGAGTCGATTATTTTCGGAGCCAGTATGAGGATTTGCTCGCAGCATCTGCAACAATCAAACGTGCTACGCAGGCCATTGTATCACCCAAGCTGAATTTGTACTATACCCTGAATCCTCGACTTCAGCTTTACCTCAATACAGGTAAGGGGTTTCACTCCAACGATGCGCGGGTGGTAACGGCTCAAAACGGCCGGGAGATTTTGCCCGCTGCCTATGGCTCCGACCTGGGGGTTATTTTTAAACCCGTTCCAAAACTGCTCATCAACGCAGCTGCCTGGTATTTGTGGCTGCAGCAGGAGTTTGTGTATGTTGGCGATGAAGGTGTAGTGGAACCAAGTGGCCGGTCGCGTCGGGCGGGAGTCGATCTGTCGGTTCGCTACCAGATCAGTAAAATTCTATACGCCGATCTGGACCTGAACACGGCGAAACCCCGTTCCCTCGACGCCGAAGCTGGACAAAACTACCTGCCTCTGGCACCAACGTTTACCTCAACGGGTGGCTTGTCGGTGCAAACGCATCATGGATTCAGTGGCTCGTTGCGTTATCGGTACATAGCTAATCGCCCGGCTAACGAAGACAACTCGATTGTAGCCCAGGGCTATTTCGTAACGGATATGCAGGCCAACTACGCCCGACGAAACTACACGCTCGGTTTATCGGTACAGAACCTGTTCAACACGCGCTGGAAAGAAACCCAGTTTGCCACCGAGAGCCGCCTGAAAGGGGAAGCCGCTCCCGTCGATGAAATTCACTTTACCCCCGGCACCCCGTTTTTTGCAAGGTTGAGTCTGACGTTTTTCTGGTAAGAGATTGGTCAGATTTGATGAAGAAGGCCCAATCGTATAGATCATTGAGAAGATTACTGTTTATTTAACTAAATACATGGGCATTTGTATGAAATAAATTGCTCATGCGTTAACTGAATAAACGCTCAGCTCTATGGGAAAACTGCTTTTACTGTTGTGCTTTTCAGGACTTTTAAGCTGTAAACCACAGGATACTACACCAAATGATGTGGCCGCTCGTGCTGCTGGTAAGTATGTAATTCAGTCCTATGTACTCAATGGAGATACACTCTACACAAGCAAGGGGATCAATAAGCTTGGTGTCAGTGAGTTCTATATCATTGTTGATCGTAAAGGGCCTGACTCGGTCAGGATCGGGAGTGTCTACAAAACAATTGGCGAGGCTGGGTCACAAATTCACATAAAAGATGTTGGTGTTAGCGAGACGAACGGCACTTTTCAACTTACAGCTGCAACCTCCGCTCCTCAGCTTTATGAATGCCGGATAGAAGGGAATGCCTTCTACGAACGATCAGTACGGGGCGGTCCTGGTATTTTTGTAGTGCCTCCTGGCTACACGCTAAAAACGCCTGCTGATCCAGCCCTGGAAGGCGTTATTATATCAGCACGGAAATAGGGATTGACATTTACTTCAGTAGCCATCTGCATTAGTTTATTGTTAAATGTAAGCGGGTGCTTGCGTCAAAAAGGGTGATCTCCTTACTTTGAGTCATCTCAGCACTATATTCACCCGTTATGAAAAACGTTTCCATAGTCGTTTTTATCGCGGCTGTTCAGGCATTGATTTGCTTTTCAACCGTAGCCCAGTCGGATGTAAGAAAAGAAAAGGCGGGCATTCGGCAGGAGGTACGCATCGACGAGAGCACGAAAATCGTTGACAAGACTACCGGCAAACAGATTTCCTATCAGGCGTATCGGCAATTAATGCAGAAGGACCCATATGGCTACCATATGATGCCCGTATTTGATGAGTATGGTAAAGCCAGTGCCTATATGATTCGGCCAACGACGGCGGAAGAACGGGAAACCCACATTTTTTACAATGAACTAGACTCCACATTACAGCCCAAAGTGGGCGACCCCATCCCTTTATTTGTCATGACGGGTATAGATGACAAGGTGTACCGATCAACCGACTTGAAAGGGCATGTGGTTATCCTTAGTTTTTGGGTCAGTTTGAGTAAACCGTTCTGGGGGCCTAGTCAGGCAAACCAATTTGCCGATGTGATACGGCCATATCAATCAGATAATGGCCTCATTTCATTAGGCATTTTACGAGAGTCGAAGGAAGAGATAGCGAATGTGATGGCTACTCAAACGCTACCATTTATGCCGATTCCGGATTCGTATAGTTTTAATCGAAAATTTCAAGTGGCTAGTATCCCGAGTTTTATTGTGATTGACAAGGCCGGGAACATAGCCGCTTTTGTTAATGGGTCAGATTACGATCAGTTAAAACAAGTCATACGGCATGTGAGTCGGAACTAATTGCCCGTTCAATCTAAACCTTGTAGCTGTTTCTATGGCTTACCTGGTTCACTAACATAAGATGGTATCCCTACCCGTTCGTAGAGCTTTGCCAGCCGATGGGCGTGTTCATCATAGGCGCTTTCAAACAGGGAAACGGCCCGTTCGGCACCTACTACATTTGCGGCTGATAACACCTTGGGGGGGAAACCTGCCTGAGTAAGTAAACCAGCCACTTCGGCCTTTAGGCAGTTGACCACTACGGCCCCGCCAACCGTTGAGCCCGGCGCAACAGGCGTATCCAATCCCGGAACGGTGACCATAGCATCACCCATTGCTGCACCCGTGTCCAGCACCAAGTCGGCAAAGTCACTTAGTTTTTTGCCATCGGCCCGTTTGCTGGTACTGTTATCAGCATGTTGTTTTGTGATCAGGGCCACCACTTTCACGCCCTGTTTCTGAAACAACTCCGCCATTTCGATGGGAACGACATTGCAACCGCTGGACGAAATGACAAGGGCCGAATCCTGCTCCGAAAGATCATAGTTCCGGAGAATGCGCTGCGCCAGCCCCGGTACATTTTCCAGGAACATAGCCTGTCGCTGGCCATTTGCGCCCACTACCAGATTGTGAAAGGAGAGGGATAGTTCGACAATGGGATTAAAGCCGGGAAATGAGCCATAGCGGGGCCACATTTCTTCAACCATAATTCGGCTGTGGCCGCTACCAAACAAATGCACCATACGCCCAGCCAGAATCGTCTGACTAAACCACTGTGCAGCTTGCTGAATAGCGTCTGATTGTTGCTCAACAGTATCCAGAATCGCTCTGGATTTTTGAATGTATTGGGAGGTGAGGGACATGGGTTGTTGGTTGAGGTTTGCAGTTTGTAGTTCGACGTTTACTGACCATACAGTTGCTTTTGCGACAGCTAACTTCAAACGTCGAACTACAAACTGCAAACAATTAGTTATGAAAACAGGCAGCTGCTCCAATAGCACCGGCCCAATCTTCAAAATGGGCTTTACAAATGGTTGTTTTTTTTCCGCTGGGTCGCCATTCGAATAAGTCCATAAAGGTTTGTAAAGGGGTGAACAGGGCGTCATTGGCCTGCGTGATTCCCCCGCCTAACACGATCAGTTCAGGCGAAAACGAATTGGCTATGGAAGCCAAAGCCACTGCCAACCGGCGTACGGAGGTTAGCCAGACGAGTGTGGCCACCGGCTCACCCTGTACGTAGCCATCCAGGAGTTCATGCGTACTCTGGTAGCGGCCATACGAGCGTCGGCCAACGGTCACGTTGCCAATAGCATCCTCCAGACTGCCGGGTGCGTGGGTAACATCGAGCTGGTCGCTGTCGGCATCGACGGACATGTGGCCGAGGTGTCCTGCCATCTGGAAAAAGCCCTGATATAATTGGCCATTGACAAGCAGTCCACCGCCAACGCCCGTTCCCAGGGTCAGCATGGCTGCGTTGGCGACGTTGCGGGCTGCCCCAAAACGGGCTTCGGCCATTAATGCGGCATGGGCATCGTTCAGGACCCAGACACGTTCGTTCAGGAAGTCGGCCCAGGCGAAACCTTCCAGGCCCGGTAATCGACCCGGCATACATGCAATCGCTGAATTATCGACGGTAGGAAGGCCAGGTGCTGCTAACCCTACTCCCAGGATGGGTTCGTTGGCTGCGGCTTTCAGGTCTAGCACGGTCTGGGCAATAACCGATTTCCAGCTATTCGTTTCACCATCGTTGGTTGGCGTGATTCGTTTTTCTAAAACCTCGCCGGTACGTGTATCAATGAGTACGCCTTTGATACGCGTACCGCCTAGGTCAATGCCAATGGATTGATTCATGATTTGTTAAAGTTGTCAGTTTACGGTATTCAGTTTACTGTTTACGGTTGGCTGACGCACAGTTGCTTTCGCGTCAGTAAACAGTAAACTGAATACCGTAAACTGTCAGGGTAAAGCGAATGCTACGTAACTGTCTCCTTTTGCGGCACCTAACTTCGTACCCCCACAAGCCAGAACGACGTATTGTTTCCCGTTAACCTCATAGGTGCTGGGGGTGGCAAAGGCTGCGGCCGGAAGTTTGGTTTGCCAGAGTAGCTTGCCCGTTTTTCGGGAGAAGGCCCGGAATAAACCGTCTTTTGTGCCTGCTATAAACAGAACCCCACCTGCCGTAATAACTGGCCCGCCGTAACTTTCTGAGCCCGTAGGTTCTTTGGTTTTTAACTCTAGATAATTTCCCAAAACGGTTTTCCAGACGTATTCGCCGGTGTTGAGGTTAATGGCGTTGAGCGTGCCCCAGGGTGTGGGAACTGCCGGATAGCCGTTTTTGTCCAGGAATTTGCTGTAGCCCGATATCTGATACGGAACCTTCGTTTTTGCCTGCTCGGCTTTGCTGAGCCCTGGCTCGGGATCATGATTCATGCCGGGCTCCTGATTTTCATCCCCGAAAAGAAACGCCAGCAATGACTGCTTCTGTTTGGTCGACAGGCTGGGAAAGGCAGGCATCATCCCTTTTCCGTTCGTGACAATGTTGTTGACAAAGGCCCTATTCCTGCGTTTGTTGATGTCGACTAACGAAGGGAAACCACTGGCCGGATTTCCTTTTCGTTCGGCACCATGGCATTGGGCACAGGTCGTGGTATACACCCGCTGGCCGGGGCTGAGCTGGGCAAGCTGGTCGTTGGACAGTTTCCGGTTCAGCGAAATCAGCCAGGCCATCTCATTGCTGTTCACATACATAATACCATCGGGATCAACAGCCGCACCACCGTATTCGGCACCGCCGTCGAGTCCTGGGTAAATAATGGTTCCCTCTTTGCTCAGGGGCGTAAAGGCTCCCTGATAACGACTTTTACGGAGTGTAGCCTGTAACTCCTCCCGATTTGAAGCTAAATCGCTTATCTCAACTTCGGTTAGGCTGTGCCGGGCGTAGGGCGCTGGTTTCGTGGGAATAGGTTGCGTTGGCCAGGCCTTTTCGCCGTCGATATCAGAAGCCGGTACGGGCACTTCCTTGATCGGAAATAAGGGCTTGCCCGTAACACGATCGAACAGGAAAACATAGCCTTGCTTGCTAACCTGCGCTACAGCATCCACACGTTTACCGTTATGAGTGACTGTAAGCAGATTTGGGGGCGCAGGAGCGTCGCGGTCGAGAATATCGTGGTGAACGAGTTGGAAGTGCCAGAGTCGTTTACCCGTTTTGGCGTCGAGGGCCAGCAGGCAGTTCGCAAATAGGTTCTTCCCTGGTCGATTGCCCCCGTAAAAGTCAAACGCTGCCGAACCGGTTGGTACGTACAGGATACCCCGCTGCCGATCAACCGCCATGCCCGACCAGTTATTGGCTGCGCCTACGTCTGTATTTTTGTAGGTATCCTTTGGCCAGGTTTCATAACCAAACTCGCCCGGTTGCGGAATGGTATGAAACACCCAGGCCAGTGCTCCCGTCCGGATATTAAAGGCCTGAATATGGCCCAGAGCCGCATCGGCCCCCTCAGACAGGCGCATGGGCATGATAATCAGATCGCCATAAACGGTGCCGGGCGTGTTCGAAATAACTGATTTATCTTTCGCTGTGGGTCCCAGTCCCGCCTTCAGGCTGGTACGTCCCTGATCGCCAAAGGAATTGACGGGCTTACCGGTGGCGGCTTCGATGGCATACAGCCAGGGGCCATTGGTAAACAGAATACGCTTGTCGTTTCCACTTTCCCAGTACGTAACCCCCCGGCTGGTACTCCCCGAACGCACCATTGCCCGTACCGATGTCGTATCCTTTCGTGTCCAGATTTGCTTCCCCGTAGCGGCATTAACGGCAAAGGGCTGGGTGGTGGCCGTCATGCCATACAGAACACCATTTTTTATGATTGGATTACACTGAATCTGCCCCGAGTCAAGCGTATGGTATTGCCAGACCATCTTCAGCTTATTCACATTCGCAGTGTCGATTTGGGTAAGCGTGGAATAGTGATTCCGATCTGGACCACCTAAATATTCCGGCCAATCGTTGCTGGAACTGGGTGGGCCGAGTTGGTTTATAAAGGTAGCGGCTATAAATACTGTGGCCGACAGAAGGATTAGGGGAAGCAAAAATCGTTTCATAGGAGTAGGAGACAGTCAGTGCCTAAATATACTGTTTGGCAGGAGCCTGTAATCCTATTGGAGATTAAGTGAACCGATTTTCTTTAGATTTATCGGCCCTTATTGTGATGGCAGATGCTTACATCTGCTACTAGTAGCACCGTTAGGTTTTGAGAAACCTAACTATGTCGGTTAGAAGTAACCGACATCACGTTAAGAGGTATTTTTTTGATTGGATTTACTTTTTAGCAGTCAGCTTAATTGGCCCCAGCAGCCCGGAGGGCAAGGCTTCCCAGCGAGTGGCATCGAAAGGGCGGTAGCGAATGTCCACAATGTTGATGTCGTAGAATTTCTTCCAGCCGGGATTCAGCTTATCGTACAAGCGCATGTAATTGGCGGATAGGTTCGTAACGTCAATTTCCAGTTTATTTCCGGCGGGCTTTAATAGGTCTGCCGGAATGGTTAATCGGAAGGGGATGCACCAGGCGGTTCCCAGAGGCTGACCATTCAATTTTACATCGGCGACTTCCCGTACGTCGCCAAGATCGAGTTGGTAGGATGATACGTTGACTCCGGCGGGTAAGTCGAAAGTTGTGGTGTAGCGGGCGGTGCCAGAAAAGTAACCAGCTGAATCTGATAAACTTGTCCAGGATGTTAGGCTTGGCATTGTGGCTGTGGTTGTCAACGCCGGACGGCCCTTTAGAAACTGTACCTGCCAGGGATTTTTTAAGCGGATGGACTGGCCATTCGAGGTTGACGTTAGCCGCTTTTGCGCTGCTTCGTTTAGGACTGTTGGCGTTCCTGAATAAACATGTATAAAACAGGATTGACCCGGTTCAAGCTGTAAAAAGATTTCGTTCTTTCCACCTTGCCTTTTTCGGACGGGTATTACCTCCGTCTGATCTGTGAGGGGATTATACCGACTTACGAGACCCGTTGCAGCAAGCGTAATCCAGTTCTGGTGGAATTGGTTGTCCAGGTTTGTGATAAAATATTGCGTTGTATCCTGCTGAGAGCCAGATTTTTTTCGAATGAACAAAAGGCCTTCACCTGCCCACGGTTCTGCCCGGACGCCCAGCTGTGGTAAGGATTTGAATACATCGGTACTGACAGTTACGGTTTTTAGTTGCCGGAGCGTTTGTCCGAGTTGCTGAACTGTAGTCGAACGCGCTTGGTGATTATGAAAACCCGGTGCCTGCTCCGGTAATCCGTCGAAGACAATGCGGGCACCTTGCCGGGCTAACCGCTCCAACTGCCGGAGGGAAGTTTCGGGTAAATACGTGCTGTGTGGAACCAGTACGACCTGATACCTGGCTCCCCCCGGACTTCGAATGCCCTGTTTGCTCCCGGTTAACCCCTTGAGTAGCTCATCAGAAACATAGTCGAACGAGTAGCCTCGTTGTGTGAGTTGCTCACACAATTTGCCGAATGGCTGGGGAAGGAGCCACTGCTCCACATGGTGGACTTCCAACTGATGAATGCCCCCCGCTGACTTTGCCTTTGTGGCCCATAGATCATGAATCGGGAAGTAAACCAACACATCGTTGTCGGGTTTACTGGTTTGTAAACGCGTCTGGCAACGTTCAATATACTGATTCAGCTTAGGTAGGTGTGGCCAGAAATGAGACGATGGGCCATAGTTGGTTGAGGCATAAAATAACCAGCCCGGCCAGGCTTCAGCCCTGGGTGAGTAGGGGATACCGTGGTAGAAAATATGGTTGATTCCAGCCGCAAACAACTCATCTATCTGCGGTTTTAATTGCGAGAGTGATACCTGAAAATGGTTGGCCAGCCAGGTGCCCGTTTCTGAACTGACCAGCGGTTTTCCTAACAGATTGGCGGCCGACGATGCAAATTTCATGGCCATTGGATTCGGCGTACCAAATCGGTCGACCTCATAGTTGGCATCGACCCGTAACCCTGGAATCGGAAAGCGACTGGACCCAAATGATTCGGTTTCGGGAATAGCGGCCTGTGCGTATAAATCAATGAGGTTCCCCGGCGAACCATGCGCCTGGTTTCTGGATAAATAGCCCGCTTTACTGGCCCAGCTGCCCCAGGTTGACGCAAACCCGTTGTGGAGAAGTTCAGCAAGCGTTTGGTGATAATCCTGATGAACGAGGATACTTTCGGGAGTTCGGGTTGTATCTAAAAAAGCGGCTAACTGACTAGTGAGGTCGTACCCTCGCCGGGCCTTAAATTCATCCAGAAAATTAGCTGACCAGTTGGCACCGTATACCTCGTACGAGTCGTTGTAAACGGCACGCGGTTGTTCAGGTAAGTGGGCCAGCGTTGAGTCGAAACGCTGTAGATACTGCTGAACGGCCTCTTTGTTGAAGTAGTCAATTACCAGACCCTGGCCACCGGGCGCGGGACGTTTCACCTGTTGCTTTGTCAGAACGGTCGTGAGTTTACCATCCACCACTTTCCAGGCTTTAGCCGCGGTTGGGGTAGATACGCCCGGCCCGCCAAATGGCCAGCCAGTGCCGGTGGTCAGATCAACACCCACACCCAGCCGTTTGCCCTCGCGAACGGTGTGCGCAAAAACGGCCAGCCAACGATCACTTAGAAATGGAATAAATTGATTTTCGTAGCCTTTTACACCGTAAATAGGGATAATATGAACACCGCCAAGACCTGCTTTGGCAAACTGTTCGAGTTGATGAGTAATATCGACTTCATTGACTGCACTCCCCATCCACCACCAGTACGTCCAGGGGCGCGTGGTGTTGCCTCGGGCTGAAGTGCCCCTGGCAATTTGGGAAGTTGGGTTAGGGTTGGATTGGGCCTGTACGTCGACGGGGCTATTCGCCAAACTAACAAGCAATAAACTAGTGATAAACGAGTATTTCATAATTCTTACTGTACCCACCTACTTCGGCGTGTTTAGTACGGTAAACATAACCCGCTGGCTCCCGGCAATCCCGTCTTTTGTTAATCCATTGACCTCTACGAGATAGGTGCCGGTCTGGTCGGAGGTGTAAAATTCAACCCGACCTTTTCCCTGTGTGTTGGTTTGCAGGCTTGGATTCCAATACAGAAGCGTTCGGGCATCGGGCAGGCGGCTGGTCTGTTTGGTTGGGGTTCGGTCGTAGCGGGGTGCGTAAAATTCACGCTGAAGTTGCAGGCCATCATAGTCTACCTTTACCAGACGAGTATCTAGCGGAAAGCCCGCTAAATCGCCTTTGTAGGTCATAAAGCTGATGATGCCATGAAACAGGAATGGACTCAGGTAATAGTAGTTGGTGACTACATCCAACTGCTTTATTTTCAAAGGACTGAATTCAATAACCTTATCCATGTCAAACACGGGTACGCCATCCATCAGTACCAGCGGCTCGTTTTCAAAAATGGCTCGGTAAGGCCCATTCAATACATTCAGGCGGAAATGCCCCTGTCGTTTTCGAGGCATTACCCCCAGCACATACTCCCGAAGAACCTCTTCCATACGGGGAAATCGCGTATAGACATCGAGAAGGTACGATTCGCTGGGAGGACCGTAAAATGCCGCACTGTCAACCGCCGGATAGCTATATTGAATGGCACGATCACCCCAATAGGTTGACTGCACCTGCATGGCCACACTACGGTTCAGCAATTGGTCGGCCTGTGCTTCTGTAATCGCAGGTTCAGGGAGTGGTTTGGCCGGAGGGGCATCGGCAAACGGACTGTTTATCGTTAGCTTAGTAAGGCTATCCACTGGGTTCGTTTGAACAATGAGCGTTTTGGGTCCGTAGAAATCCTGCATTTCAAACTTGATACGTCCCGCCGTATCGGAGCGGGACACATAGAGTCGAACGGGTTTGCCAGGTGTCGATAAATAGGTCTGTATATTGGGCATGGGTTTCCCTGTACCCGGATCGGTTACGGTCCCCTGAACGAGCGCGCCATTGTGTTCGGGAATAAAGCGGACCACTGGCTTCGGCTGGGTTGACAATACATCGTTCCAGCGAAACCGGCGCCAGCCGTGCGTCAGCATCAAATTATCAGTTGCCTGAGCAATTTCGGCTGTTTCGGGCTGGAGGTAGTATTCCGGCGATTCGATAGTGCCCTGCAAATCGGAGGTCATCCATAAGTAACTCAGGATGGTTCCTGAACCGACCGGGGCCAGCGAATCGACCCGATAAACGGCCATGGAGAGGGCTGCCTGACTGGTTTTTGTGGCTGGAGCCAGCACAGAAGCGTCGATGCTTACTTTGGCTCGGGTGGCATACTGGTTCTGATCGGGTTTCAGCGCGAGGGTAAATTGTTGGGCGGGTCGTTTGAAGTACAACCGCTCACAAACCGGCTTTCGGTCGGCATTGAAAATTGTCAGGTGCGAAACACCTTCACCAAGGGCTTTTTTGTCGAGTAAAAACGTGGTCTCGCGTTGAATAGACCGCATTTCTGCCGCTTTAATGACCTGGCGGGTGTGGGCAAACAGATAAACCGAAGAGGGCGCGTCAAGGGTAGTTGCCACGGTGACTTTTAACTGATCGGCACCGCTGTCTTCTAGTCTCATCGTGTAGCCCTGCGGTTGTATGGCAGGTAACGAACGGGTAACAGTCCGGCCTTTATCGTCGCGGAAGAGGACTTTATACGTTGTATTCTCTGATGGTTTTATCGCGAACATGCCAATGCCAAATTGATGCGTGGTAAAGCGGGAAAGGGTATCGTTCTGCCCGTTCAGGACCCAGCCCCGCATATTGGCTCCCCGGCCGGCGGCATCGGCTACCTTAAAGGCTACATTGCTCGTCAGGCCCTGCACAAGATTGCCACCTTCCGGGAAAAACTGGATGTCGTAGTCCGGTACCTGGGGTGACAGGGGTAGACCTAACGGCTTAAATGGATTAACGATCGTTAGTTTTTTTTCGAAGAAGAAATCGGCACTAAAATTCTTCATCCAGTTGGTGTAAGCCCGCAACCGGTACGTGCCGGAATTAAGAGATGCCGGCAGGAAAATGCTCCCATTGCCACCGCCAGCGGCCAGCGCAACTTTGGTTTGCAGAACGGACTTTTGCTCCGTATCCAGCAAGTCAACGTAAGCAACTTTACTCAGGTCGAGCGGCTGATGGAGTGAGCCATCTACATAATAGGCCTTAAACCAGAGTGTCTCACCGACCAGATAAAAGCCCTGATCCGTGTGGACAAACAATTTCTCCTGTAGTGCCTGCCTGCGGTAGGTATCAAAGGATTGTACCAGAGCATTCGCAGATTCCGCCGACTGGCCGAAACTGCCCAGGCTGGTCAATAGCAACAGGCCAGCCAGTAGGTCTCTGGTACTATGCAGAAGTATCTTTGTTGTCATACTGGGCTGGTGGATGATGTGCATGGCATGGCTAGTTCTAAATCGTATCATTCCCAGAAATCAGGTTTTTTGATCACCCCGCCCCGTAAACGACAATCGAGGCAGGCTTCATTGGTAGTGAGGTATAAACCAGGCGAATACCGATCAATAATACCGGGCCGGTCTCGTAGTATATCGCCACCACTCAGGGTATCGATATCACAACTTCCCACCCCTGAATTGGGATACCAGGGTGGCAATTGCGATTTGTTAATGAAAATGCGCTTGCTTTCGACGGTTCCGACCCGGAAAAAGCCCAGCACCAGATTAGTTCCGTCGGACTGCGAATGAATGTTACCCGTAATCTGAGAAGGTTGCGGATCGAAAATAGAGCCGATACTCTGGGTTATTTTGGCCAACTGATCATAATAGTTGTACCCTTCCTGACTCAGCGCAAACTGCCTAACCAGAATACTGTATCTGACACTCAGTCGATCAGACGTACTCGGAAGGTGAATTAGGGGAAACTGGCTGACAATGTCCTGACTGAGCCGCGATGTTGTTGCCAATACGATGTTGGACGAATTTTCGCTGCCCCAGCAGCGAAATACACTCGCGGTACGATCAACAATCTTGTTATTCAGTATCTCAAATGCCGAGGTATAAACCGAATTGTATTCCCAGGTCTGGTCATATTCCCAGCGGTAATAGCGGGTGTTGTTTTTGGGGTCGTGGGTATTTACATTGATCTGTAATCCCTCGTTGTCGGGATACCAGCTAATGCTATCGATGGGTGGCGTTGGTATAACCGGCACGTAGTCGGAATAGTAATCACCTCCCAACGTGGTCTTGATATGAAGCCTATAGCTTTCGCCTACAGCAGGCGTTACGCCAGTTAGTGTATACGAGCCAACGGTACCTTCTTTGAGTGTATAGGTGCTCTTGTTCTGACTCTCGATGGTGACCACTGCCTTGGTTTCGGCGGTAGGTACTTTCGTATCGGTTAGATTCTGGGTGCGTGTTAACTGAATCGTTGTGGTGGTTCCGGCTGCACTATTAAAGAACCCATTCACCACTAAATAGCTGGCAGGGGAAGTGATTTCAGGTGGGCGATATGGATCAACGCACCCGCCAACCAGCAGGAGCATTGCCCATGAAATCCCGTTTATGTACCTGTTTTTTGTCATTTTTTAAAGTTGATTTTAAACACAGAGACACAGAGAATTAAGGAGTTAAAAATCAGTAATTTAATTCTCTGTGTCTCTGTGTTTAAAAAAGCTCAGTTATCTACTCCCAGAAATCAGGTTTTTTGATGACTCCTCCCCGTAGGCGGCAATCAAGACAAGGCTCACTGGTTGTCAGGTATTGGCCTGGTACTAAAAGACTAATAATACCGGGTTGCTCTTTGAGGACGTCGCCGGTGCTCATTGTATCGACTACACAACTACCCAGACCGTTGTTGGTATACCAGGGCGGTAACTGCGCTTTACGAATGAATATGCGTTTACTTTCGATGGTTCCGACCCGAAAAAAGCCCAGCACAAGGTCACCATCGTTTACCGATGAGTGAATGTTGCCAGTAATTTGTGAGGGTTGTGGGTCAAAAATGGAACCGATGCTTTGCGTTATTTTGGCTAGCTGGTCATAATAATTGAATCCCTCCTGACTTAGCCCAAACTGACGAATCAGAATGCTGTATTTGCTTTGTAGTTTAAGTGAAGTGCTGGGTATGTGCGTGATCGGGAACTGGCTGACAACATCCTGACTCAGTCGATTGGTTGTTGTTGTAATGATCGTAGACGAGTTCTCACTTCCCCAGCATTGAAAGACGCTCTCTGTACGATCAACAATCTTATTGTTCTTGATCTCAAACGATGATGTGTATTCAGAATAATACTCCCAGGTACTCTCATACTCATACCGGTAATAGCGCGTATTATTTTTCGGATCGTGGGTGTTCACATTGATTTGCAACCCTTCGTTGTCCGGATGCCAGGTAATACTGTCGATAGGCGGGGTTGTTAATACGGGCACGTAATCGGAATAATACTCCGTCCCTTTCGTCGTCTTAACATGCAGTCGATACGTTTCATTGGCTACGGGTATTACGCCGGTAAGTGTATAGGATCCAACCGTACCTTCTTTCAGGGTATAAATGTCTTTATGGGCGCTCTCAATGGTGACTATCGCCTTGGTTTCGGCCGACGGGGCTTTAGGGTCGGCCAGGTTTTGGGTACGCGATAACTGGATCGTTGTGGTGGTTCCGGCTGCACTATTGAAGAAGCCATTCACCACTAAATAGCTGGCGGGCGACGTAATTTCGGGTGGCCGATAGGGGTCAACGCACCCACCTACCAGCAGAACCAGAAGCCAGGCCAGGAATTTTATAGACGTGTGTTTAAATCCCATAACTTAAAACCTAAAATTATACGTAACTGACGGAATTGGATTGCCAAAAATAGACAGCTGGTAGCTGTTGATCCGGCCATTCTCCGACTTGAAATACACCGAATAGGCATTATGTCGTCCGGTTAGGTTATAGATGGCAACGGTCCACGAACTGTGCGCCAGTTTTTTAACTTTATGATTGCCTTCAATATTCATAGCCAGATCGGCGCGGTAATAGTCGGGAATCCGGTACTGATTGCGCTCCGAATACAGTAGTCTGAGTGAGCCATCCAATACGTATTTCGATACCGGTAAGGTAATTGGCCGCCCGGTGCTATAGGTGAAATTAAGGGATATGCTAAATCGACGATTGATCTTGTAATTCCCAATCATCGTAACATCGTGCGGTTTGTCGTAGTTGCTGGGGTAATAACTTCCCTTGTTAATGATCTCATTGCCAAGCTGATCATTGGTGCGCAGCAAGGTTCGTGAGTAGGTGTAGCTTAGCCAGCCATTGAGTTTTCCCGTCATTTTTTTGATCAGGAACTCAACGCCATAGGCCTTTCCTTCGGCATTGACCACGTCGGTTTCGATGTGATGATTCAGGATCAGTGAAGCCCCGCTTCGGTAGTCCAGCCGATTTTGCATGGTTTTGTAATAGGCTTCTACCGATGTTTCAATGGTATTGGACTGGTTGTTCTTGTAAAACCCGATGGCATACTGGTCGCCAATCTGCGGTTTAACATTTGGGTCGCTCAGTTTCCAGATATCGGTGGGCGAGATGACCGTTGTATTCGAGAGCATCTGGATGTACTGCCGTGTCCGGTTGAAACTGGCTTTTATCGACGCCGTGTTCGACAGCCCATAGCGTATGGCAAACCGGTACTCGGGTCCACTATAATTGCTAATTGCCTTGTTCTTTTCGTAGCTGAGCGTATCGGTAATGGTATCAATCGTTTTAGGCTGGCCCGGAACGTACTGATACACCGACCCTGGCCCTAAATAGGTATAGAACGAATACCGAATCCCTGCGCTAATGGACAGGCGAGGGCTGATATCGAACCGGTCGCCGATGTAAACAGCGCTCTCCAGCCCCTGCTCCGTAGGCACTACGTCGGGCAGAATGAGCGATTCACTGCCCCTGGGTTGAAAATTGCCGGGAGAAAGTTTATAGTAGGTTGAACTAATCCCAAAATCAACGGTGTGCTGATTGGTTGGGAAATAGTTAAAATCGGCTTTCAACTGCGACTGATTAATGGAAAAGCCCAGATCATAGGCATTGACCGGATTTTTATCGCTCGATACGTTGTATTTGTAGCCGCTGTAATTTCCCGTAAAAACGCTGTAGAGCTTATTATTAATGATGTGTTTCCACTTCAGGGTAGCGGTCTGATTCTGATAGCTGTAGGCGGTGTCGCTGTTTAGTTTGAATTTGTCCCTACTCAAATAGCCCGTCAGATAGAACGTATTTCGTTCGTTCATCTCGTGCGTAATGTGCAGGTTCAGGTCGTAAAATTGGGCCTCACTTTTCTTATAGGCTGCATTTTGCAACTGTTTCAGCAACCAGTCGGAGTAGGTTGTGCGAATGCCCGCAATGAACGAGGTTTTATCTTTGATCAATGGCCCTTCGAGTGTCAGGCGACCGGTGAGCAAGCCAATGCCGCCCGAGCCAACAAACTTCTTTTTGTTGCCGTCGCGGGTTTGTACGTCCAGCACCGACGAAAGCCGCCCGCCAAATTTCGCCGGAATGGCGCTTTTGTAGAGTTCGGCGCTCTTGATCATATCGGGATTGAAGGCGGAGAAAAACCCGAACAGGTGTGATGAGTTATAAATTGGAGCGTCGTTGTACAGAATCAGATTCTGGTCGGTAGCGCCCCCTCGCACGTTAAGACCTGTTGAACTTTCACCTACGGTTTTTACGCCCGGCAGTGTCTGGATAACCCGGAGCAGATCGGCTTCGCCCAGGGCAGTAGGAACTTGTTTGATACTTTTGATATCTACCCGTTCCTGACCCATCTGAAGGCCCGAGATGTTTTTATCCTTTTCGGCCTCGATGACCACTTCTTTCAGGGCAATCACATCGTCTTCCATCTCGATGTTGAACTTATCGTCGGAATAGAGGATAATCCGGCGCCGGGTGTCCTTAAGGCCAATGCTGCGTATTTTTAGCTCGTGTCGCCCACGGGGCAGTGTGATTGAATAATACCCAAACTGGTCGGAGACGGTGCCGATTCGTGGGTTTTCAATATAAATAGCGGCCCCTACAATTGGCTCGCCCGAGGCTACGTTCCGTACGAATCCCGCAATGGTTGAACGGCCCGGCCGGATGGGGTTTGTACGTTTCCCTATATCATACACCTTTGTTTCAGGTTCAATATATTTTTTCTGACTTTCGGTCAGATAGGCGCTTGACGTTGAGTCAACTCCAGCGTTTGTACCTCCTCGCTGAAAGAAGCCAATGGGCAGTTCGGTACGAATCAGTCGGTTAGCGGTAATATACACCCGCTGCTGATTATCAATTGCATAGCTGTATTTGGTTCCATTGAAAAGCTGTTGGAGTACCGTTCGCAGGGGCTGATTATCGACCTGCATGTCAACGATCAGGCTATCTACATCAGCTGCGTTGTAGAAAAAACGGTATGGTGTTTGCGTTTCAATCGCCTGCACAAACTGCTCAAAACGCTGGTTCTGAAAGGTACCCCGAAGAGGCTTTTCAACGGGTTTTTGTGCATAAATGGTTGCTCTAAACCCAATGAATAGGAGGGCCAGGAAAATGGTGCGGTAAAATGAAACCATGGTTAGTGGGTTAATTCCTCATAACGTTTAGTCGCTTGGGTAATAGCCGATTCGCGTTGTTCGTCGTTAAATTTAAGTCGATTGGCGCGAAGGTATTTTCGTAATGCTTTTGCCTGGTCGGGAAACAAAGCCAGAAAAGAGCCTTTGGTTTTCACTTCATGGTAATTGCCCTCTTTCTGGATATAAAATCGGTCTTTGAACAAGTAGTCCGCTTTATATGTCCCACTGGAAATATCCTCATGAACCGTTTTTACGCGGTGAGCCAGCACCTTTGCTTTTCCGTTATACAGGATCTCGTAAAAGCCCGTACGGACGCCCAGGGCGCTATCCCCAATGAGTCGGGTAAACTGGTGTTGCCCAATCGTGAACGTACTGATTTTGTTGCTATTCAACTGAAGCCGATAGCCTCCTTCGGGTGGTTGAATGGCGAGTTCGTCGCGAACAATATCGTAGAGCATACGCACATCATGATAGTGTACGTCATTATAGGTGATTGTTCCGGCCTGTAAACTATCAACAAGGTAATACGGATGGATTTTTATCCGGTGATCATGGTTAATGTACCCATTGCCCTCGTAAACATGTTCCTGCTTATACATAGCCTGCTCGTATGAACGGACAGCTTGTTCTTTGGCAAGCAGCACAAATGAACTGTCTGGAGCGGTAGTCTGCCCGGCGGCTCGGGTAGCTAGTGAGAGAAAACAAAGGGTCAATATCGTATACCGCATAGAGCCTGGTTAGCGTAAACGCAACATTCAAGTTGCCAATTCAGATGCAAAAGATAGTATAGAGGGCGCAGAAAACAGTGTTTGCAGGGAGAATTTGTGCTCTAATCTAAAAAAACAGGCCAAATGAATTTCTACTTGGCTTAAAACAGACAATTTCAACTGACTGCCAGGGGCGGTTATAAAATCCACAGAAACCTTAGGTTTGTTTGCTGGTGGTCTTGCTATATTGTGGCATTAATTACCCCAATTCAATCTCAGGTATTCGTGTAAGCTAATGATAAACAAAGTAGTAGCCGGGGCCGATGCGGCTGTTGCCGATATTCCCGATGGAGCCATATTGATGCTGGGCGGTTTTGGCCTGTGTGGCATTCCCGAAAACTGTATTGCAGCTCTGCTCCGAACGGGCGTAAAAAATCTGACCTGCATTTCAAACAATGCGGGGGTCGACGATTTTGGTATTGGTATGCTCTTGAAAACGAGGCAGGTGCGAAAAATGATTTCGTCCTATGTGGGTGAAAATCAGGAATTTGAACGCCAATTGCTGTCGGGCGAGTTACTCGTTGATTTAATTCCACAGGGCACGCTGGCTGAACGGATACGGGCAGGTGGCGCGGGCATTCCTGCGTTTTTTACCCCCGCTGGTGTGGGGACCGAAGTTGCTGAAGGAAAAGAAGTTCGTGAGTTTGATGGAAAGCAGTACCTGCTCGAAAGCTGGCTTAAAGCCGACTTCTCGCTAGTGAAAGCCTGGAAAGGCGACACGATGGGCAACCTGATTTTTAAAGGAACCGCCCGGAATTTCAACCCGATGATGGCGACTGCGGGCCACATCACCATTGCCGAAGTGGAGGAACTGGTACCGGCTGGTGAACTCGACCCCAATCAAATTCATACACCAGGAATTTGTGTCCACCGAATTTTTCAGGGTAGTAACTACGAAAAGCGTATCGAACAACGGACTGTCAGATTTATAGAACGCTGATTTTTAAGATTGTTATGTTTACTTTATGATTTTGTAAGCAATTGTTGCTAATCATGTATACTAACTATCAGCACTCAGATCTTACTCAATTGATAGTAAAAGCATTCTATAAAGTTTACAATACATTAGGCTATGGCTTTCTAGAAAAAGTTTATGAAAATGCAATGTGCCTGGAAATGGAGGACCTAGGCTTAAATTGCATTGCTCAAAAGCCCATCGACGTATAGTATAATCGATAAAAAGTAGGGCTGTATTATGCTGATTTAATGGTTAATGATTGTGTTATTATTGAACTGAAAGCAGCTGCGGGATTAGCACCCGAACACGAAGCACAGTTAATTAATTACCTTAAAGCAACTGATATTGAAGTAGGTATGCTCCTTAATTTTGGTCGTGAGCCCCAACACAAACGTAAAGTATTCAGCAATAATCGAAAAAATCATTATTGATCCTAAAATCATAACGATCTGCGTTCTATACTATAATGTTAGATAAACATCAAATTGCCCGCCGAATTGCACAGGAACTTCGCGATGGCTATTACGTCAATCTGGGCATTGGCATTCCCACACTGGTGGCCAATTACATTCCTGATGGCATGAATGTGGTATTGCAATCCGAAAATGGACTGCTGGGAATCGGGCCATTTCCTACCGAAGATGAAGTTGATCCTGACCTGATCAATGCGGGCAAACAGACGGTTACGATGCTACCGGGTTCATCGCTGTTTAGTTCGGCAGATAGCTTCGCGATGATTCGGGGTGGGCACATCGACCTCACGATTTTGGGGGCGATGGAAGTCTCGGAAACCGGCGATATTGCTAACTGGAAAATTCCGGGCAAGATGGTGAAAGGCATGGGTGGGGCAATGGATCTGGTGGCTTCGGCCAAGAACATCATCGTGGCAATGCAACACGTCAATAAAGCGGGTCAATCGAAACTCCTGAAAGCCTGCTCCTTACCGCTGACGGGTCTCCGTTGTGTCAAGAAAATCATTACAGAGCTGGCTGTACTTGACGTACTTCCTGAAGGCGGATTTAAACTACTGGAAACCGCCCCCGGTGTAACCATCGAGGAGGTTCGGCAGGCTACGGAAGGTAGGTTGATTGTGGAGGGAGCAATTCCGGAGATGCAGTTTTAGGCGAAGCTGGCTATTGGGTTTTCTTGCTGTCAGATGCTTTCATCTGACATACGAGGTTTCTCAAAACCTAACGGTGCCACTAGTAGGTTTTGAGAAACCTAAGCTGTCGGTTATTAGTAACCGACAGCACTAACGAGTAACCGACAGTACTAACGGTAGTAACCAACACCACCGAAAGATATAACAGCTTACACCGTTACACTTTTCGGTTCCAGAAGATCCCACAAATTTCCATACAAATCGGCAAAGACTGCTACCGTGCCATAGGCTTCTTCAATAGGCTCTCTTACGAAATGAATGTCGTTTGCCCGCATGTTATGATAATCCCGCCAGAAGTCATCGGTAAATAAAAACAGGAACACACGACCGCCAGTCTGATTCCCAACTCGGGTTCGTTGTTGCTCGCCATCCGCTTTGGCCAGCAACAAACAGGTTTCGGCAGAGCCAGGGGGAGCTACTAACACCCAGCGTTTTGTCTCGCTCAAGGTCGTGTCTTCCAGAAGGGTGAAGTTGAGCTTTTGGGTGTAAAACTGGATGGCATCATCATAATCATCCACGACGAGGGCAATGTGTGCAATTCGTTGTTTCATGTTGTGGTTTTGTAAATACAGGGCAAGATAGCAACCGGACGCAGAGTTTCGATTAAGTTTGCAAACCCTATGCCTAGAGGGATTACTGACTACCAATTCGTATGGAAACTTCCACTTTATCGCCCGAAGCAGCTTTTGCGCAAACCGGCCTTTCGTTGCCACCCGCTCCCCAGCCATTAGGAGTGTATAAACCGTATCTGATCGATGGCAAATACCTGTATGTATCAGGCCACGGCCCTGTTCAGGATGACAAAAGCCTGATTATTGGTCGCATTGGGGCCGATATGGATATTGAGCAGGGGAAACTGGCCGCCCGTCAGGTGGGCCTGACCATTTTATCGACCATCAAAACTCACCTGGGTAGCCTCGACCGGGTGAAACGCGTGATTAAAGTGCTGGGTATGGTGAACTGTACGGCTGATTTTGGCCGTCATCCTTACGTCATCAACGGATGTAGCGAACTGTTTTCTGCCGTTTGGGGACCCGATAACGGGATTGGTGTACGGTCGGCAGTAGGGATGGGTTCTTTACCCGACAATATTCCGGTTGAAGTAGAAGCCTTATTTGAACTGGTCTGATCGATGGAACAAGCATCCTGGTACCTGATTGATGATGTTGCCCAACTCGATACGCCTGCACTGGTGCTGTATCCCGACCGGGTGAAGCATAATATCGCCCTGCTGAAAAGCACGATCGGTGATGTGAGTCGGTTGCGACCGCATGTAAAAACCAATAAATCGCGGGAAGCCTCCCGACTGCTGCTGGAAGCGGGTATCCGGAAGTTCAAATGTGCCACCATTGCCGAAGCCGAAATGCTGGCCATGATTGGTGCCCCCGATGTGTTGCTGGCCTATCAGCCAAACGAAGCCAAAATGCATCGCCTGCTGGCGTTGATTAAAGCCTACCCAGATACGCATTTTTCGTGTCTGGTCGATACTATTACTACCGCCACCACGCTATCAGAACTAGCGGTGGCGGCTGGCCTGGTTGTACCCGTGTACATCGACCTGAATGTAGGTATGAACCGCACAGGCATTGCGCCGGGCGGGGCTGTACTAACGCTCTATTCCGAACTTGATCAACTGCCGGGCGTTCGGCCAGTAGGCTTACATGCTTACGACGGTCACCTTCGGAATTCCGACCTGGCCATTCGTACGTCTGAATGTGATGCGGCTTTCTGGCCCGTGCAACTGCTCAGCGAAACCCTGACTGCACGCGGATTTGCAAAACCGGTCATTGTAATTGGGGGTAGCCCCACGTTCCCGATTCATGCCAAACGGCCGGATGTTGAGTGTAGTCCCGGTACGTTTATCTATTGGGATAAAGGCTACCAGACCATTTTGCCTGAGCAGGGGTTTCTGCCAGCCGCGTTGGTTGTGTCGCGGGTTATCTCACTCCCGGAATCCTCGAAAATCTGCGTTGATCTGGGGCATAAATCCATCGCTCCCGAAGGCGATTTACTCAGTCGGGTTACGTTTTTGAATGCGCCGGAGTTGAAAGCCGTTGGTCAGAGTGAAGAGCATCTGGTTCTGGAAACAGGGGAGGGGCATTCCTACAAAGTAGGTGATGTATTTTACGGGATACCCAACCACGTTTGCCCAACCGTTGCCCTGTACGAACGGGGCTATACCATCGAAAACGGCCTTACTACGGGTGAATGGCTGGCTGTTTCCCGGGATCGGGTCATTACCATTTAATTTTCTTTCATGTTTACAATAGATGCCCACCTCGACCTGAGTATGAACGCGATGGAGTGGAATCGCGACCTGCGACAGCCGGTTGCGCGCTTGCGCGAACGCGAACACGGTATGACCGATAAGCCAGACCGGGCCAAGGGTACTGTATCGTTGCCTGACTTACGCCAGGGTACCATTGGGTTAGTTGTGGCTACGCAGATTGGTCGTTATGTTGCCCCTGATAACCCACTTCCCGGCTGGCATTCGCCAGAGCAGGCCTGGGCACAAACACAGGCGCAGCGAATCTGGTATGAACAAATGGAAGCCGCCGGTGAGATGATTCAAATCCGGGATCTGGCAGGTCTGGAGAAACACATTGCGCTCTGGAACGATGGAACGCCGAATGAGTCAAAACCGGTGGGTTATATACTAAGCCTGGAAGGTGCCGATTCAATGGTGACACCCGCTTATGTTGAAACGGCCTATAACTATGGCTTGCGGGCTATTGGACCCGCTCACTATGGGCCGGGACGTTACGCACAGGGCACCGATGCCATAGGTTTCATAGGGATGGCCGGACGGGATCTGTTGCTGGAAATGCAACGGTTCAATATGATCCTGGATGCAACTCACCTCTGCGACGATAGTTTCTGGGAAGCGCTCGATTTCTTCACGGGGCCAGTTTGGGCGAGCCACAATAATTGCCGTGCACTGGTCGACCATAACCGCCAGTTTAGCGACGAACAACTTCGGGAACTCATTGCTCGTGATGCCGTTATTGGCGGGGCGTTGGATGCCTGGATGATGGTGCCTGGCTGGGTGCGCGGTCAATCGACCCCCGAAAGCATGAACTGTAATCTGGCCAAAATGATCGATCACCTGGATCATATCTGTCAGATTGCCGGTAACGCCCGCCACATCGGCATCGGCTCGGATTTAGACGGTGCCTTCGGCAAGGAGCAATCGCCTTATGATCTGGAAACTATTGCCGACTTACAGAAAGTGCCCGATTTACTACGCCAGCGGGGTTACACTGAGGAAGATATTGCCAATGTTATGCACGGTAACTGGTTGCGGTTTTTGCGGAGAGTATGGGCGTAAAGTAGAACCACATGGGTGGCTCCAGCAGATTGTTATGATGATTACGATTTTGCAGGTTTTATCACTGAAGCTATTTAAGCCTTCTCAACTGCTCAATGTCATCTATATCCTTTTGCCTTGGTGTAGTCAGTTTATCTTGGATTAAATCGTCTAAGCTTATAAATGGAATGTCAACGCCATCATATTGAGCCACTTTCTTCTTTGCAAAAGATACACTGAATTTTAAGGGGGCTTTTATAGTTGGAAGAAGATCAAGCGTATAATCCTCAAATTCTAATTTGAAGAAAGACGTCTTAGGATTAGGGGAAAAATCGTCTCTATATTTTGTTACATCTTTCCCTAGCTCCTCTAAGGCATTAATTAGATTGAAATAGTTCGGATAGGTTGGATTGTACCAAAAATCTAAGTCAGGTTTGTCTACAATTTCTCCCTTTGTATTTGTTGATTTTCTAGAATACCCATAATACGCTACGGCAGTGCCGCCCACAATCATATATTCTACAAAATTTCTTTTAAATATAGCGAATATCTCAAGTATGGAACTGTTATACTGCATACACAGTATGTTTGTCTACTGCCTTATTATTCTCTGTAGACGGGGTATCACTGACATGTGCGTTCCTCAAAAGACTTATGAATTCCTCAAATCGATCATGACGTTCCATCGATTTAGCAGAAGCCGGATTGATCGATTCTGAGTGATCTTTCAGTTCCTCAAAGCTATTATAATGCTTTAGCTCTTCCATGGCAAAGGCGCTTTGTTATCTCTAACTATGCCGAATATACAAACGTATTTTTTTTAGCAACAAGAATAAGCTCAAAAAGATTGTCAATGTGTTGAAATCTAAGGTATTTGGTCGCCATAATGTACTGAGGTGAGTTAATGGAAATGCCGAATCCAAAATTGAAATTATGGACTAATAATCGGTTGCTGCGCTTCAACAGCCAGCAAATATATCGTCACCGACTCACCGATGGCGGCAATCCAGTTGCCATAATCAGCAATAGCCTGGAGCCGTCGTTCCAGCACAGGATTGTAACCCCTGGGTATAGTAGCCCGTTCGGTAATGGGTTAATCTGACATTGGATTTTAACCGCAAAGGGCGCTAAGATTAACGCAAAGAACGCAATGGACATACCCTTAGCGTTCTTTGCGAAACCTTAGCGCCCTTTGCGGTTAAAAAATCTACTTCTTCGACGAGAATTGGTAAATCGTGGTGGATTTGTAGGTCTCACCAGGCCGCAGTGTCGTTGTTGGGAAGTTAGGCTGGTTTGGAGAATCAGGATAGTGCTCTGTTTCCAGGCACAAAGCATACCGCTTTTTGTAGGGGAATCCCTCACGACCAGTCAATGTTCCGTCCAGGAAGTTACCGGTGTAGAACTGAATGGCAGGTTGCGTTGTGCGCACATCCATGACGCGTCCGCTGGTGGGTTCATAGACCGTAGCCGCCAGTTTCAGCGAATCGCCTGTACCGTTTAGCACCCAGCCATGATCATAGCCTCCGCCGTATTTGATCTGTGTGTCGGTCGAATCGTTGATGCGCGTACCAACAACCGTTGGCTTCGTGAAATCGAAGGGTGTCCCCGCAACAGGTTGTAGTTTGCCCGTTGGAATCAGCGTTTTGTCGATCGGGATAAACTTGTCGGCGTAGAGCGTCACGACGTGGTCGAGAATGTCGCGCTTGGCACCGCCAGTGAGGTTGAAGTAAGTGTGATTGGTCAGGTTGACAACCGTTGGCTTGTCGGTAGTTGCCTGGTAATCAATCTTGAGGGCGTTATCTTTTTGCAATGTATACGTTACCTCTACCGATAAATTGCCCGGATAACCTTCTTCGCCATCTTTCGATACATAGGTAAGCTTGAGCGCAGGTTCGTCGCCTTCAACGGGTGTGGCGGTCCAGAGAACTTTATCGAACCCTTTGGTACCTCCATGCAGGTGATTGCCAAAGTTGTTGGTAACGAGCGTGTATTGCTTGCCATCCAGCGTAAACTTCCCTTTGGCAATCCGGTTGCCATACCGACCCACTAAGGCACCAAAATAAGGTACTCCTTTTACGTAGCCCGCCAGCGAATCCATCCCCAGGGTAACATCCTCAAATTTGCCATTTCGATCAGGCGTCGTTAGCGACACAATGATGCCGCCGTAGTTGGTGATGCTGACGGTCATGCCCGATTCGTTATGCAACGTGTATAAATCAGCCGTTTGGCCATCGGGCAGTTGGCCGTATGCGGCTTTTTCGATTCCCGGCTTTTGCTCGGTTGTTTCTTTTTTGGAAGTGCAGGAATTCATGGTCACGCAACCCGCTAACAGGGCCAGAGATAAAAATTGAGTCAAAAATTTCATGAACGAGTAAGGGGTTTGGGAAATGGATATTTGTCTGTGGTACGCCACCCGACACCACAGACAAAGTCTGTTTGTCGGCTATACTACTACAAAAATAGAATCAATGCCTCAACACCCTTGCCCGTAATAGGCATCTTTCCCGTGCTTGCGTTCGTAATGTTTCAGCCGGAGGGTGTCTTTTATACGGGGTGTGTTTGGGTTAATCTGCAAGGTCAGGTACGCCATACGAGCGAGTTCTTCGAGCACGGCCGAATTATAGACGGCTTTCTCCGCAGTTTTTCCCCAGGTAAATGGCCCATGATTTTGCAGGAGCACCATTTCCATTTCGGTATACAGCAGCCCTTTTTCCGCGAATGCATTAAAGATCTGATGGCCTGTTTCGTGCTCGTAATCGCCCTGAATCATCTCGTCGGTCAGGGCGGGAGCGCAGGGGATGTCCTGATGCGTATGATCGGCGTGGGTGGTTCCGAAAATAGGAATGTCCATTCCCGCCTGCGACCAGGCCACCGCATGGGTACTGTGGGTGTGTGAAATGCCGCCAATTTTCTCCCAGGTTTTGTAGAGCAGGGCATGGGTCTTCGTATCCGACGACGGACGCATCGTGCCTTCAACCACCTTCGCATCGTAGTCACAAATGACAATGTCGTAAGGCGTCAGTTCGTCGTAGGGAACGCCACTGGGTTTGATCGCGAATACCCCCCGTTCACGGTCTACGGCGCTTACATTGCCAAACGTAAACAACACCAGGCCCAGCTTGGGGAGTTGCATATTGGCTTCGTAACATTCTTCTTTTAAGGATGTGTACATGGTTAAAGAGCGAAAGAGTGAATGAGCGAAAGAGTGGATGAGTACTCGAGACACGGATTCGCTCTGTCACTCATTCACTCTTTCACTCTTTAAAGTTCTAACACTACCACCGAAACGGGCGGCAGGGTTACTGTTACATTATCGCCGGAGAGTTTGGCACCATTGAAGGCGACCGGCTTGATTTTAGTCAGGTTCTCGAACGTATTATGATCGTGTACGTTGGCGGAGGTCAGGATGCGTCCGGTGATGCCCGCGGCTTTTAACCCCTTTAGATCCACCGAAATATCCTGCGGTTTGTTCGGGTCGATGTTCACGAGTGAGATATGCACCTTACCGGCCTTATCGCGGGACGCGGAAACGGATACGGCAGGTAATTTTTCCTTATCCATAACAAAATCGTCCGATTTCACGTCAACGGGCAGCATCGTTGCATCCTGATGGACATTATACATTTCCAGGACGTGGTAAGTAGGCGTTAGCAATATCTTGTCGCCTTTGGTCAGAATGACCGCCTGTAATACATTGATGGCCTGTGCCAGATTCGCCATGCGGACACGTTCGCAGTGTTTATGGAAAATGTTGAGCGTGGCTCCCGCCAGAACGGCATCGCGCATGGTATTCTGCTGATACAGGAACCCTGGATTGGTGCCGGGCTCGACATTGTACCAGCCACCCCATTCATCCACGATCAGGGCTATTTTCTTCTCTGGGTCATACTTGTCCATTACGGCCGAGTGCTTTTCGATTAACTCGTCCATCAGCAATGCCTGTTGCATGGTTTTGAAGTACTCCTGATCGGAGAACTGCGTAGCCGAACCTTTTTTGCCCTCGCCCCACGACAGCACTGAATAATGGTGCATGGCCAGGCCTTCCATCATGCTGGCGGGAATATTTTTCATGAGGGTTTCGGTCCAGGTATAATCGTTGTCGCTGGCTCCTGATGCAATCCTGAAAATACGTTCCTTGCCCACCCGGTTGTTCATAAAGGTGCTGTACTGACGGTACAGGTTAGCATAGAAATCCGGTTTCATATTGCCGCCACAACCCCAGGCTTCGTTGGCTACACCCCAATAGCGCACATTCCAGGGAGCCTGTCGGCCATTCTGCTGGCGCAGGTTCGACATGGGACTGTTCTTTTCAAAGTTTACATATTGAACCCAATCCGACAATTCCTGTACGGTGCCGCTCCCCACGTTACCGGCCAGATACGGCTCCGTTCCCAGGAGTTCGCACATGTTCAGGAAATCATGGGTGCCGAAACTATTATCTTCAGTAACGCCACCCCACCAGGTATTGACAATTTTAGGCCGTTTGGCTTTGGGACCAATACCATCTTTCCAATGATACGTATCGGCGAAACAGCCACCCGGCCAGCGGAGGTTCGGAATCTTTAGCTTTTTGAGTGCATCGACCACATCCAGCCGAACCCCGTTTTTATTAGGGATTTTCGTGTTGCCATCGCCCACATAAAAACCATCGTAAATAGAACGGCCCAAATGCTCGGCGAAGTGGCCGTAGATATGACGACTAATGACGTGTTTGCCCTCGCTGGCATTGATCGTCGCTTTGTTCTGGGCTGAAGCCATCAGGCTGCTCCCGGCAACAAGGAAGGTTAGGAGTTGTTTTTTCATAGGAAAAGGTTGGGTTTCTTGTGATAGCGCGAACGTCCTCGTTCGTGCTATCTTAAAGCTACCGGTAAGCGGCTTCGCTCCAGCGCAGTTCGTTCTTTAACTGCCGAAGATTTGTGTTGCGGTCGATGACTACTAATTCGACACCGAAGATGTCGGCAAAGTCTTCGATTTGATCGGTCGTCAGATTCTGGCTGTAAACCGTGTGGTGGGCACCACCCGCCAGAATCCAGGCTGCACAGCCGGTTTGCATATCGGGCATGGGTTTCCAGATGGCACGTGCTACGGGCAGTTTCGGTAGTGCTTCCGGCACCTCAACCGCTTCTACTTCGTTGACCAGCAGTCGGAACCGGTTGCCCATGTCGATGAGCGATACGTTGATGGCTGGCCCAGCCGGTGCGTTAAATACCAGGCGAACAGGATCTGCTTTGCCACCAATACCCAATGGGTGAATCTCGCAGGTTGGTTTGCCAGCCGCGATAGACGGGCAGATTTCGAGCATATGCGAACCCAGCACCAATGGATTTACCGGATCGAAATGATAGGTATAGTCTTCCATGAACGAGTTGCCGCCTTTCAGGCCAGCAGCCATCACTTTCATCGTGCGAACCATCGCCGACGTTTTCCAGTCGCCTTCTCCACCGAAGCCGTAGCCATCGGCCATCAGGCGTTGCGAAGGAATACCCGGTAGTTGAGTCATGCCGTGCAAATCTTCGAACGTATCGGTGTAGGCCGTGAAATTGCCATCTTTCAGGAAGGCCCGCATGCCAATCTCGATCTTGGCCGCATCACGTAGGGAACTATGCTGTGCTCCACCTTTCAACAGCGAGTCCATTAGCGTGTAGCTATCCGCATATTCGGCGACGAGCCGGTCGATTTCGGCGTCCGTCACCTGATTGATAACGGCTACCAGATCGCCAATGCCATGCGTATTCACCGACATGCCGAAGGTCATTTCGGCGGCAACTTTATCGCCATCGGTTACGGCTACCTGCCGCATGTTGTCACCAAAACGAACCACTTTCATGGTTTTTAGCTCAAAAGCGGCCACTGCGACCCGGCTCCAGGAAGCAATCTTGTCGATCACATCCTGCTCCTGCCAGAAACCAACGACGATTTTGCGATTCAAACGCATGCGTGACATGATGAACCCAAACTCCCGGTCGCCGTGCGCCGACTGGTTGAGGTTCATGAAATCCATGTCGATATCATTCCAGGGAATATCCCGGTTAAACTGCGTATGCAGGTGAAGCAGTGGCTTTTTCAGGACGCTCAACCCCCGAATCCACATTTTGGCGGGCGAAAACGTGTGCATCCAGGTAATGATACCGACGCAGTTGGGCGCTACATTGGCTTCCTGACAAATGGCATAAATTTCGTCCGGCGTTTTCACGACGGGCTTAAAAACCACGCGTACCGGTATTTTATCACCCAGAAAATTGGCGATGATGAGCGAGTGGGCATCAACTTGCTTCAGGGTTTCTTCCCCGTATAAATGCTGGCTTCCGGTTACGAACCAGACTTCAAATTGTTTTAAATCGATCATTATAATACTGTTTTTTGTGGTGTCAGCTTCTTAAAGCTGACGTGTGCGGTTTCTCAAAACCGCGTTTTACATTTATTCAGACGGTTTTGACCGGCTGGCGTCCCAGAAACCGCTCTGTGTCAGGTTGAAGAACCTGACACCACTTGTGTTATTTGCCTTCTATAAAGGCACCCAATTTCAAATACTTCGCATACAACGTCTCGTACACGGCCACGTTGTCGGGGCGGGGGATGTATTCGGCATCGAAACCGGAACCCATGGCTTGCTGGGCGGCTTCCATGGTAGGGTGAACGCCAGCCGCTACGGATGCACACATAGCCGCACCGAGGGCGCAAGCCTGGTCGGCACTAGCTACCTGGATGGGCTTATTCAGCACATCGGCGAGGGTTTGCATGACGAAGGGCGATTTTTTGGCTACACCGCCAATGGCGATTACCTTTTTGATGGGGACACCTTCCTCAATAAACCGGTCAACGATACTACGGGAGCCAAAGGCCGTTGCTTCGACCAGTGCCTTAAACACTTTGGGGGCGTCGGTACCCAGGTTCAATCCGGCAATGGCTGCCTTAAGCGTGTGATTGGCATCGGGTGTCCGGCGACCGTTGATCCAGTCGAGCGCAATCACATCATTCCCGGTAACGGGCAACTTAGCGGCTTGTGCCGATAGGTGTGGAATTAGTTGTTGGCTTAACGTTTCGGCGGCTTCTGCTCCCAGCAATTCGCGCACCGGACCGGTAATCAAACGGGCGAACCAGGCATATACATCCCCAAATGCAGACTGTCCTGCTTCCAGGCCGAGCATCCCCGGTGCCACCGACCCATCGACCTGGCCACAAATTCCCCGAATAAGCCGGTGGCCGATTTCCTCGTTGGGGGCCATCAGAATGTCGCAGGTGGAGGTGCCAATGATGCGCACGAAGGCGTAGGGTTCAATTTCGGCACCGATCGCGCCCATATGCGCATCAAAGGCACCTATACCGATCACTACGTTTGTCGACAGTCCCAGTTTTTCTGCCCATTCAGGGGATAGCTTGCCCATGGCCTGATCGGAAGTATACGTATCCGTGAATAGCCGATCACGTAATCCACTGAGTAACGGATCAAGTTTAGTCAGAAATTCATCGGAAGGAAGTCCGTCGAACTCGCTATGCCAGAGCGCTTTATGGCCAGCCGCACAGCGGGAGCGCCGGAGGGTTAGCGGATTGGTGTTGCCCGTCAACACCGCCGATATCCAATCGCAGTGTTCGACCCAGGAAAACGCGTGTTCACGAACGGCTTCATCGACCCGGAGCGTTCGTAGCATCTTGGCCCAGAACCATTCTGAGGAATAAATACCACCAACATATTTGGTGTAATCCGTATCCCAATGGTGTGCCAGGGTATTGATTTCCTCTGCTTCGGCGTTGGCGGTATGGTCTTTCCAAAGAATGAACATGCCGTTTGGGTTCTCCGCAAAATCAGGCCGTAAGGCTAGAGGGAGGCCGGTTTCATCGACGGGGCCGGGTGTAGAACCCGTGGTGTCAATGGAAATGCCTACCACCTGCTGGCGAACTTCGTCGGGAGCCTGTGCTAACGCACCCGATATGGTTTCCGTTAGTCCTTCGAGGTAGTCGAGTGGGTGCTGCCGAAACTGCGAGCTGGCTGGGTCGCAGTACAGTCCCTGTTTCCAGCGAGTGTATTCGTGAACGTGCGTTCCTACGGTTTCGCCCGTTTGGGCATTCACAACTAAGGCTCTGACCGAATCGCTACCAAAATCGACGCCGATAACGTATTGATTATTCATAGATAAGGGTACTCGGGTTGACTAAAAAGTACGGTTTTAGTAGCAGGGACTTACAGTTTTGTTGAATAGTGTGTTTGTGACACAATATTACAGCGCTTTTGTGTTATTTTCATGGAAAATGCAATTATTATTTGTTGGGACCGTCTAAAAACCCCTAAATCCCCTGAAGGGGACTTTATCTAAGAGTGAGCAATGTCCCCTTCAGGGGATTTAGGGGTTTTTAGACGGCTTCCTAAGGAATTATGAAAGCGTTAACTCCGGGAAGAAACTGACATAATCGGTCAGGTATTGCTGGTATTTCTCGGTGTTTAGTTTGTAGAGCTTTCCTTTTTTGGTCACCGAGTTCGTGTCTTTCTCTCCGGTATCAGTCAGGAGTTCCGTCGACATAATTTTCCGGCTGAAGTTCCGACGGTCGAGCTGGGTGTTGTAGATGGCTTCGTACACCTTCTGAAGCTGCGGAATGGTGAACTTATCGGGCATAAGTTCAAAGCCGATAGCGTGCAAGGCCGCCTTGTATCGCAGTTGACGCATTGCCTGATCAACCATCGCATTATGGTCGAAAATCAGATCCGGCTTTTCACTCAGGTTAATCCAGTAGGCATTATGCGCGTTGATAGCATTGACGTCCTGCTCCTGAATATTGACCAGCGCGTAATACACGACCGAAATGGTTCGCTCCACCGGATCACGGTTTATCGCGCCGAAGGTTTGTAACTGTTCGAGGTAGTTATTCGTTAACCCTGTGAGATCATACAGGATACGCTGGGCGGCAGCCTCCAGGTCTTCTTCTTCCTTCAAAAAGCCACCCATTAATGACCATTTGCCACGTTCGGGATCGAAGTTTCGTTTAATGAGTAGTAGCTTCAGTTCTCCGCCATCGAAACCAAAAATGATACAATCTAATGCAACCAGAATTCGGTTCGGGTGTGTATAATGAATCATAGGGCAACGGGTTGTAAAGCGTGCGTCCCGAAATAGTGATACAGGATAAGCTAATTAGTGCTTTAAGCTAATCAGGCAAGCCAATATACTGTTGAGGGATGAATTTTTAGTTTACATAACTCGTTCTAAAAAACATTTATACGCTTCTGGTAAATTCCTTTCCTGGGTTATCGCAATAAATGGATAAAGTGCAAAACGTTGGTTGGGTATTCCTGCTATTTCGTTTCTCGTTTCACAACCCGATCGGCCAGATCCAATTTTAACGTTCGAATAGTAGCCAATACTAACTCGGCCATTCTGCGGGCTCCGAGTTCATTGAAGTGCGTATTGTCTACTTTACCATCGGGGTAGTTTGGGTGTTCGCCGGGTGCTAGCTGGAGAAAGAGCAGTTTAGAATTTTCGGGGCCGAAGGTTTGCAGAAGTTCCTGACTTTGTTTGTCTAAATCAATCAGTGGGGTTTTGTATTCACTGGCCACAGCCCGCACCAGTTCGGAATAAAGCGTATGGGTGCCTTCTATCTTTCCGGCGGCATCAAACTGGCGTCGGGCAACGGGGGTGATGAGTACCGGATTGGCTTTCTTGGCCCGACTTTCGGTGATGAATCGAATCAGGTTTTTCCTGAACTCGTCTTCGGTGGTATAGCTTTTCTTGGTTTTTACCTCGTCGTTATGGCCAAACTGAATCAGTACATAATCGCCTTCGTTGAGGTTGTCGGCTACGGGTTGCCAGCGGTTTTCCTCAATGAAGGTTCGGGTACTGCGGCCATTCATCGCCCGATTATCAACGGTTACGCTTTCATTGAAAAAATGGGCAAATGGCATTCCCCAACCCGTTTCGGGATAGGCCTTCACGTCCTTGATCGACATGGTCGAATCGCCGATGAGGTAGACGGTGATTTTGCCGGGCGGGGGTGTAAACGCCAGCAAAGCGGTAAGGCCGAGTGAGGCAGTGAGTTGGAGAAAGCGGCTTCGGTTCATGCTATATAGTAATGGATAATGAATAATGAATAATGAATAATGAATAATGAATAATGGCCATTTGGGTACCCATTTTACATTATCCATTATCCATTATTCATTGTCCATTATCCATCATTCATTCTATTGTCTACTGATACCCCTGATTTTGGGCAAACTCTGTTTTGTTGGTTACGGCATCCAACTGCGTTTGCGGAATGGGACGCAGGACGTGATAATCCTGGATATTGACGGCATTATCAGGCGCATAGGCTTTAACACGTTCCACCAGCTTGCCAGTACGCTTCAGGTCGAACCAGCGGATTTGCTCTCCGGCCAGTTCGCGGGCGCGTTCGTCCAGAATGAAATCGAGCGTTACCTGTGTCGACGTAATCTGCATGGCGGCCGCTTTACCTGCTTTCGCAGCCCGGGTGCGCAATACGTTGATGTAATCGGCAGCGGCCTGCAAGTTCCCTAACTTCATCTGGGCTTCGGCAGCAATCAGGTAGACTTCGGCCAGGCGGATAACAAACACATCACGGGCGCTTTGGGCTTCGTTCAGACTAGGCCGGGTCGGGTCCATAAATTTCGACAGGCTTGGGTAGCGTAGGTTGTCTTTTACGGTTCCGTTGGCATTGTAAATCTTGCTTCGGTCATACGTCTGGTATTTGCGGGTAGCCTCAAACGCATCGGGAATTTCTTTCCGGGTGCAATACACCGCCGTATCGCCCAGGTTCATGCCGGCAGGACGAGTGGTTGAATTGGCATACCATACTTCATTGAACGAACCTTCGTAACGAGCGTCATCGTCGCTGTACAGATCCAGCAGGAAGCGGGTAGGCATGTAGCGGTTGAACGGACGGCCATTCAGGATGTCACGTACCATACCGGGTCGGTCGTCGTATTTCATGAGGTACAACAGGTGCGCGTTGTTGCTGCCCCGGCTGTGTCCGTAGGGGTTGAAGGTCGTATTGGCCAGGTCATCGAGAGCCAGGTTTGCCGAATAATCCACGACATAAATAGCCTCCTTGGTTTTCAGATTGCTCATCTTCCAGAGGTCGGCGTAATTGGCTTCCAGTTTGTAGGTATTGCTTGCGATTACGGCCTGCGCCATTTCCAGGGCTTCTTTGTTCATGCCCCGTGTTAGGTACATCCGGGCCAGAAACGCCTGAGCAGCTCCTTTGGTCACTTTACCGTATTGTGGCTGAGTAACGGGCAGGTTGGCAACGGCTATTTTCAAATCTTCAAAAATCAGGTTGTAAAATGTTTCAACGGGTGTGCGATTGGCCGTTGAAACAATGCCATTGGTCTCCTCAGTCGTGAAGTGAACCCCACCCCAGGTTTCAACGATATGCCAGTAATAGAAGGCACGCAGAAACCGAAGTTCACCTTCCCGGATGGGCCGCAAAGTAGCCGACAGCCCCGCTTTATCGATGCGGTTTATACCCCCGTTACATAGATTAATGGCAGCATAGAACTCGCGCCATTCCGTAGTCAAATAGGCATCACTACCCTGAAGGTTCAGGTACTGAGTAAGTCCCCGGTCGGTTTCACCCGATCCGCTGGTCCAGATGTCGGTGCCGGTTTCGGCGATGTTGTGCGCTTCTTCCTTGCCATACCACCAGCGCTGATAGGTGTAGGCCGCGTTGACTAAGGTTTCAAAGCCCTCGGGGGTGGTGTACACCGTTTCGGCGGTCAGGCCGCTGGGGTTATATTCCTCCAGGACATCGTTACACGAGAAAAGGGTAAGCAGAGACAGTGTCAATAACCCCGTTTTTAAAAGAAATGCGTTCATGATCGATACGAAATTTTTGGGTTATAGGTTGACGTTCAGGCCAAATACATAGAGTTTGGTCAGGGGGAAGTTTTCGGAACCACCCCGCTCCGGGTCGTAGTTTAGCTTAGTGAAGGTGACCAGGTTCTTACCCGTCACGTAGAGCCGCACCCCACGGATGGCTTTGGGGAGTACTTTTGCCGGTACGTTATAAGCCAGGGTGATATTCCGAATCCGGGCGAAAGAACCATCCACATAGCCCAGGGTCGACAGGTATTTCAGACCACCGTTTTTGTTGGGTCGTGGATACGCATTGGTAGGATTTTCGGGTGTCCAGTAATCCAGCCCCGCCGTACTGTTGCCAACACCCTGCTGGTCGAAACGGGCCGAGCGGTCGGAGTTAATCATCTGCCCGATACGCGCGTATAGAAATACATTCAGATCGAAGCCTTTGAATTTGACGGTGTTATCGAAACCACCACTCCATTTCGGACGAGGATTTCCCAGGATGATCCGATCATTAACGGCGTCAATCTTACCGTCGTTGTTCTGATCTCTGACTTTAATCTCGCCCGGCAACTGGGTTGGCGATAACTTGGCCGCCAGATCGGCTTCGGACGTCTGCCAGATACCCAGTTTTTCGTAATCGTAAAACACATTGATGGGCGAACCGATGAACCAGCCATTGCCAATGTCGTTGCCACCCGTTACCAGTTCTGTAATCTCTTCCTTGTTTTTGGTGAAGGTAACGTTGCTGGTCCAGCTTAGGCTGGAGGTTCGAATGTTGGTGCTTCCCAACGATACTTCGATACCGCGGTTCCGCGTTTTGCCGATGTTTTGCTTAACAGTCGTTACGCCCGTTGTTGGTGGCAAACCACGGTCTAGCAGTAAGTCCTGCGTACGGGTATCGTAATAATCAACAGAGGCATTGATCCGGCCATTGAGCAACCCAAAGTCGAGGCCTACATTTTTGGTATACGATAGTTCCCAGCCTAATTCCATATTGCCGACGTTCCGGGAAAAAGTGTAGGCCGGAGCGGCCACTTCATCGTAACCGAAGGCGAGCCGGGTTAGTGTTGTCTGCGTAGCGTAAGGCCCTGATGGATCATTACCCGCCACGCCATAACTGGCCCGTACTTTCAGATCGCTCAGTCCCTTAACACCCTGCATAAACTTTTCGTCGATAACGCGCCACGCAAAAGCTGCTGATGGGAAAAATGTCCATTTATTGCCTACAGCCAGTTTCGACGAACCATCTTCCCGAGCCGTTACCGTTAGCAAATACCGATCCCGAAACGCGTAATTCAACCGACCGGCAAACGACACCAGGTTGTTCTGGGAGTAGGCTGAATTAATCTTGATTTCCTCGGTAGCGCTGCCCAGTGAATAAAATAACTGCGACGGCAGCAACTGATTAACACCCGAAGCCGAGGCATTGTCGGATGAATTGCTCAGGTAACTGGCAATACCCGTCAGCGTTACAGCGTGCTGTCCCAACGTGCGCTGATAAGTGGCCACGTTTTCCCAGTTAAGGCTTCGGCTACTGCTGGTATTATAGGTTGCGAGCGACTTTCCTGACAGTGAGCGATCAATCGATTTCGGCGACGAATAAGCTCCATCCCGTACAGAAGCGAGGTTAACGCCCAGCGTACTCCGAATCATCAACCCTTTAATGGGCGTTAATTCCAGATAGCCGTTCGTTAAGACACGAGTCGTTAATACCGTGTTGTTGAAGACATTAGGCTGCTCATCCGAAAGTGGGTTCGCCGTTTGGCCATCCAGCATGATGTAATTGAAATTGCCGTTCGCATCATACAGAGAACCGAGGGGACTGATTTTATTGGCCTGGTTCAGCGGATCTCTCCGTACGCTCTGGTTATAATAGGTAAGCTGACTTTGTAGTCCGATTTTCATCCAGTCGTTAACGGTAAAATCGACATTGAGTCGGCCGGTGTAGCGCTTCAGTTCATCCAGTTTCAGAATCCCCTTTTCATTGTAATAATCAACAGAAACGTACGATTTCAGGCGGTCGGTACCGGCCCGAATGCCAACCTGATAATCCTGTTGCAGGCCATTGTGAATGAGAGCATCCTGGTAATCGGTCCAGACGCCGTTCTGCAACGCATTGTATTCCGCTACGTTGGTGAAAATGGCAGCATCATCGGCTGGACTTTTCCAGACCCCGCCCGCCCGCCAGGCTTCCCGTTTAAAATCCCGGAACGCGGTGATATCCATCGCTTTCGGATACATCGTTACCTGCGAAATACCCGAGTATGCATTAAAGGAAATGTCTGGTTTGCCTGTTTTGCCTTTTTTGGTAGTAATCAGAATAACCCCGTTGGAACCCCGCGAACCGTAGATAGCCGTGGACGAGGCATCTTTCAGTACATCCATCGTTTCGATGTCATTGGAATTGATATCCTCCAGATTGCTGTACTGAATGCCATCCACAATAATCAGCGGTGAGTTATTACCCCCAATGGAGCGGTTGCCACGAATCGTGATGTTCACTTTGGCACCTGCCTGACCACTGCTTCGGGTAATGTCGGCCCCGGCAATTTTACCCTGTGCTGCTTCCAGTACATTGGATGTTGGAATTTCTTTCAGTTGTTCGCCCTTAAGCTGAACAACCGAACCCGTCAGATCTTTTTTACGAACGGCCCCATAGCCAATCACAACAACTTCGTCCAATGCGCTTACGTCGGGCGTCATAGACACGTTGAGCGTCGTTTGACTACCCACCGCTACATCCTGACTCTGGTAGCCAACAAAAGAAAATGTCAGCACTACCCCGTTACCGTCGGGTATTGTGAGTTTATACTTTCCATTCGCATCGGTCGTCGAACCACGGTTGGTACCTTTCACGACAACACTAACGCCCGGTAGACCAGCGTTTTTTTCGTCGGTTACCGTGCCCGATACGGTTTGATCAACCGCTTCGCTAGATGGACTGACAAGCGTATGGGCAGCATCGTCAGTCTCCAGCACGATCTGGCCACCCACTAATCGGTAGGTTAGTTTCAGTGGTTTAAGAAGTTCGGTCAGAACGTCATTTAATTGCTTATCGGTAATCGTAAGCGTAACGAGCCGATCGGCGTTGATTGTTTTTGAGCTATAGACAAACCGGGCGGCAGTTTGTTTTTCGATTTGCGTCAGCACCGAGCGGAGCCGTTGTCCCTCCACTTTCAGCGTAACCGGACGGTTCATCAATTCCTGCCCCTTGCCATCGAATGCAATGGACAGACTCGTACAGGCAATCATCAGGACGAGTTGAACGAGTGATAAATTCATAAGCCGCAGAAATAAACGAGCATGCTGGCTGGGCGAGTTGCCTGTACGTACAGGTTCTCTTTTTTTCATACCTTTAAGAGTTTTGTTTGATTGGACAATCGGCAAAATGATCCTTCCCGTCGGAGCACGATTCGCGGTCTGCCCGATGGGATTCTGGATACTTGACGCTGGTTCATGTTGATCGCATGACCAGCGTTTTTTAGAAAATCAGGGGTTTGGAAACGATCGATTCATAGGGTTTTGGTTTTTTTTTGTAAATGGATAATGGATAATGGATAATGGATAATGGATAATGGATAATGGATAATGGATTGATAACCAGGAGATTTTAATTGACCATTGCTAATTTTACATTATCCATTATTCTTTATTCATTGACTTAGTCAACGCAGCCTTTGCCACTGATTAAAATAGTGGTACCCTGGACTTCGTATGTTGATTTCAGGGCTGCACAAATAATATCTAACTGCGTATACAGCGGTTGATTCGTCAGATCGGCTGTGAGCGGGCAGTTATTCTGCTGCTCATTTTCGACTTCAATATCGATTCCATAGGCCTGCTCAAGTTGCGCAAGAACGGTTGCTAAGGGGGCGTCATCAAATTGAAAGGAGACTTGCTTTCGGTCTGTTTCTGGCGCTGGAATGACTTTGGGCGCATCAACGAGGCCGGTTACAAAGTGCTGTTCTTTAGCGAAAAAGGTGGCGGCTTGATTGGGGCTCAGCACTACGCCATTGGTGGCTGGTTGCTTCTCTTCCTGTTGTGTATAAACGGCAACCCGGCCTGTAACCACCTCAACCCGTACCTGACGAGTGTCGGCCTTGGTCCGGATGAAAAAACTCGTGCCTAAAACCTTCGTAATAACCTCGCCCGTGTGGACATAAAACGGGCGGGTTGGCATTTTCTGAATCGAAAAAAAAGCATTTCCCGTCAGGTAAACGGTTCGTTCGGTAGCGGTAAAGTGTTTGGGAAATCGAAGGGAACTCTGAGCCGCTAACTGAACGGTGCTTCCATCTTCCAGGCGAACGACCAACGGTTTTGCTGACGTATTGGCCTGTTCAACCCAGTCGGTATGAATCGAGCTTGTAAGCGACCGTAGCGGTATTAAATCAGCGAAAAACCAGCCACCAACCAGGAGCAACGCTGCTGCAATTCCAATCCACCGATAGCGGTATGTACGTAGCGGAATAACCCGGCCCTGATCGGTAGACTCATCGGTCTCCATTTTACGCTGGATCTGATTCCAGAGACGGGCCTCCAGTTCGTTTGTATCCAGCGCCTGATTTGATTCGCCCGTTTCGGTTTCGAGCAAGCCATACCAGTGTTCAACAAATGATTTTTCTTCAGGTGTGCATTCCCCCCGCAGGTATTTCTGTAAGAGTAATCCGAATGATTTTCGGCTCATGACGCAGTAGCAATGGTTTCTACTACCTAAGTCAGTGAGCTGTACAGCTAACCGCAATCAATCTTATTAATTCTTTGAAAAATATACTGTTATTATTGGCTGGGGATACAAATTCTTGATAAAGTTTTATTTGTGGGTTTGGAATGGTACGTACTGAGGGTCAACATGCGCCAACTGTTTTGTGGCGTCGGTTACTTTTAACCGATGCTATGAGGTTTTGAGTAACCTACTCTAATTCATTAGGTTTTGAGAAACCTAACATGTCAAATGTAAGCATCTGACATCACAAAAAAATAGTTGACGTCCTTAAAAATCACAGAAATAACCCTATCAAAAAGCCGGCTAACAGGTAGTCGCGAAGATAGATGCGGAGGGATTTGATGGCCTGACTAATGTGATACTCAACCGTTCGCTCGGGGACTTTTAGCTGGGAAGAAATTTCTTTGACGGACTGATATTCAAGGCGATTCAGGCGGAATATTTGGCGGGTTTTTTCGGGCAGATCATTTAATTGCTGCTCAACGGCCTGCATTAACTCGGCCAGATCGAGCTGTTCTTCGGTTGCGTACGACGCTTCGGTAAAATGTGCGTAGGCATAGTCGGCGTATTTTTCGTGAACCAGCGTTGATTTGACGTGATTGATAATCGCATACCGGACAGCGGTAGCCAGATAGGCATCCAACTTATCGACCCGTAGCGAGTCCCGACGCTCCCATAATTTGAGGAAAATGTCCTGCACCAGTTCTTCAACTACATCTAGGGATTGGATCTTATGCCTGGCAATGGCATACAGTTTTTTCCAGTAACGCTGGTAAATCTCTCGAAAAGCCTGCTGATCTCCTGTCCGTAAATAGAGTAGCAACATTTCGTCGGGGAGCGATTTATAGTTCACGGTAAAAACGTATAGAGTTTTAACTTATGAAGGCTTTTCGGACAACTAATAGAACGACTTCTACCTAAAAGGAATATTGTATTTTAGGAAGGATAGCTGTTAAGCTTATCTATCAGTTGTCGGACCTTTCATCTATTAAATTCCTCTTATTAGTTAAACTTAACAAATAATTTATTGCTTTTTTCTATGCAATCGTTACCGGGAACGTTGCCAAACTATAAACCAACTCGGTATTCCTATAACTATTGGATGTGTATTGCCCGTAAGAACTCGATTCGAAGATAAACTAGATAAAAGTAATATTGTATTTTATACATAAAGGGATGTGGATTCTAGCCTTTAGTGCCATTTTGAAATCGCTACTACCACATCCTGCGCAATGATGATGGGTTGCGCTGATGTTCTCGCTTGGCTCTGCCGACCGGGCTGGCGTACCAGTGAGGGCTATTCCTTCAAGGGCCTCTGGCCCGTTTTTGCTATACAACACCGGCCAGAGGCCGTTAAAACAATAGTCTTCAATCGGCGAAGCCAAGCGAGAACATCAGAATGGATTCCAGCCGGATAGCGCGAACGTCTTCGTTCGTGCTGACTATTCTTCGGCCTCTGGCCGATTTGCCTTGCCGTTACTTACTTCCGGCCAGAGGCCGGGGAATAATCAGCACGAACGAAGACGTTCGCGCTATCCTGTCACCGACTATAAAACTAAACTATTGAGGTATACCTCAACATTCGTGTAGTGCTCGTCGAGCTTAAACTGACTGGCATCCGACGGACTACTTGGGTCAAGACCGTGGTTGGTTTCCCAGTTGTCGGGCATGCCATCGGCGTCAGTGTCGGTGGGGGCAGGCTCCTGCTTGAGGGTAACCCAGCCGCCTACATCTTTTTGGGAGTCAATAATTCCTTTTTTCTGTGGACCAAAGGAAGCTGTTCCCACGCGAACGTCATTGGCGATCCGAACATCGGTGGCGTCGCGCCGGTAACTGGCTCCGGCTTTGTTTAGCACTTGTTCAAAGGCTTGCTGTGCGGTTTGTTCGGCAATGCTTTCAACTAGAAATGGCTGCGTGGCAATGGCTGAATCGGGCTCATCGCATTGGATTCCTCCATCGAGATTGTTGCGGCTGATCACTGAATCGCCTACGACAAAATTGCCGGATACGTAAAATTGGCCGTAGGGTTTCGATGGGTTTACAATCCGGCTTTGCAGGTTGAGCGGTGTTGCTGGGCCGCGCTTGTAGTAGTTGTTAATCAGATTGTGGTTGCCTTTTTCGCCCCCATACACATTGTTGATTCCCCAGTTATAAATGACATTGTTTCGGAAATCAACGAGTTCGCGCTGGGGCTGCTTGTGGTAACGTGACCCACAGAAGCGGGGCATTCGGCTGTTTTGGTGAGCTATCAGGTTATGGTGAAACGAAGCACCCAGACCACCCCAGATGCCACCGTAGCCGTGCGCGCCTTTTTCGTGGACAGACTTGTTCAAACTCTCGGAGATCAGGCACCACTGCATGGTGAAATTCTCGTTGTCGTAAAACGACGCACATTCGTCCGTTGCCCAACTCATGGAGCAATGGTCAATCATGATTTTCTTCTGCCGAAGTCCCGTAATGGCGTCGTCCTGCTGCTTCGCTTCATCACCCAATCGGAAGCGTAGGTAGCGGATGATGACGTTGTTGGCTTCGATGCTAAGGTTGTAGTTTTTCAAGCAGATGCCTTCGCCCGGTGCCGACTGGCCTGCAATGGTTAGGTTGCCCTGCCGGATTAGGATTTTCGATTGGAGCGCTATCGTGCCGGATACGGCAAAGACAACGATGCGTGGTCCTCGGCTTGTAACCGCTTCCCGAAAACTTCCGGGGCCGCTATCGTCCAGGTTTCGAACAATCAGCACCTGCCCACCCCGACCGCCGGTTGTGTATTTCCCGAAACCTTCGGCACCAGGAAAGGCAAGCGGTTTCGAGAATCCGGACTGGCTGAATGACCGAAATGGGATGACGCAGCCAGCCGCAAGAAGCAATATGTGAATGTAGGTATTAAGAGGTTGGCCTAGGTTAAACCTGTGTAGTTTCATTCGTTTATCGGTATGCTCTACTTTTTAACGCAAAGGCGCAACGAAATGACGCAACCAACGCTAAGAGTATTTCATTGCGTCCGTTGCGTCAGTCTTTGCGCCTTTGCGTTGAAAAATAACTGTACTACACCAACTGTTGATAAGTCAAATCTCGAAGAGAAACCAGCCTACTCACAAACGTTCGATTTATTTCTGTAGGGGGAGGGTGAAACTGCCGTTCCGAAATTGAACCGTTTTGGCCTCCTGCGATGTTAGCGTTAGCTCAAACTTTCCTTCAATTACGTTCGCAACCGTATCGGCTCGGGTAACTTCGATCCAGCCGCTATTGGCTCCCTGGGCCCGGTAAGCAGTAAAAACCACATCGCCACCAATAATTAGCCCGTAACTGACACCTGTAATTGGAGCAGGTGTACAGCTAGTTAGCCTGACCGCATCGTATTTTCCAATGGCTAAGGGCACTTTCTCGAAACTCAGGTACTGGGTTTGGTCACAGGGGCCAATACAATTGTAAGGCGCTGCTTTTCTGGCTCCTTTTGGGTAAGGCAGCTCATTTGAAATGTACACGTTGAACCGATTTATGCGGCAGGTATCTCCTGAAATTGCCACCAGTTTAGATGCAGTTCCACGCCCATACCAGTCTTCGTCATTCAGTAGCGCGGTGGCATTCTTTGGCCCGTCCACTCCATCCGGACTGATAGCCGAGTCGTTGTTTGATTTTGAACAAGCCCAGATACCAACCAATAAGCAAAAAAACTGTATTCCGTTTTTCATGGCCATTGTCGTTGATTTGCCTGGTAGACCCTGAACTGACTAATGAGGTTGGAATAAGATAGTTATGGCTTTTACTGTTTCTTCACCTGAATAGCACAACCACCGCCTTTGGCCAGATGAATAGGCAGCCTTGTTTTACTGTTCACGGGTATCTTTTCGATGGTGTACGCTTCGGGATTGGCTTGCCAATCGGCAGTGAGGGCGTCACGATAAACGATGGCTTCGTAGGTTTTGCCAAGCTCCAGAAAGTCAAAGTCGATGGATATGTCCCGGCTGTTTTCGTCCGTAATTGCCCCTAAAAACCAGCTATCTTTTCCTTTTGTCTTTCGGGCAATGATCAGATAATCACCTGGTTCAGCAGCAATAATTTTGGTATCGTCCCAGTCGACGGGCACATCCCGGATAAACTGAAAGGCATCCAGATGTTTCTCGTAGTTTTCCGGCAAATCGGCGGCCATTTGCAGCGGGCTATAGAGTGTGATATACAGGGCCAATTGTTTCGCCAGCGTTGTGCGAACGCGCGTTGTCCGGGTACTATCGAACTGGTTGAGTTTAAATCGGAACAGACCCGGCGTGAAATCCATTGGCCCTCCCAGCATTCGGGTAAACGGCAGAATCGTGGTGTGTTCGGGCGTGATGCCGAGGGTAGGGGCGTTGTTGAATTCGCTGCCCCGTGCAGCTTCGCTCGCCATCCAGTTCGGGTAAGTACGGTGCAAACCGGTTGGGTGGGCCGATTCGTGCGAATCGATCATGATCTTGTACTGGGCGGCTTTTTCGGCTACACGTTCGTAATGGCCAACCATCCACTGCCCGTCGTGGTGTTCACCGCGTGGAATAATCCGGCCCACGTAGCCCGTCTTCACCGTATTGATGCCTTCATTCACCATATACTGAAACGCGGCATCCATCCGGCGCTCGTAGTTGGTGACGGAACCGGACGTTTCGTGGTGCATAATAATCCGAACACCTTTCGATTGAGCGTAGGCCGTTAGTGAATCGAGGTTATAATCGGGGTAGGGAGTTACAAAGTCGGACACGTTCTCTTTCCAGTTGCCAAACCAGTCTTCCCAACCCACGTTCCAGCCTTCCACCAATACTCCATCGAAGCCGTATTTTGCGGCAAAGTCGATGTACTTTTTCACGTTCTGGGTATTGGCCCCGTGTTTGCCACCCGCTTTTTCCCAGGTTGCTTTCCCGATGTGCATCTCCCACCACATGCCCACAAATTTCTGCGGTTTTATCCAGGATGGGTCGGCAATGGTTGAGGGTTCGTTCAGGTTCAGAATCAGTTTGGAGGCCAGTATATCGGTAGCTTTGTCGCTAACGATAATCGTTCGCCAGGGCGTTTGGGTGGGCGTTTGTAAATACGCTTTGTTCCCCACGGCATCGGGCACTAATTGCGAGGTGAGCGTTAATTTCTTCTTGTCCAGTTGCAGGTGCATGACTGGATAATTGAGCAAAGCCGCTTCGTAAATACTGAAGTAAAGCCCATCGCCCGTTTTAAAGAGCAAAGGTGTCTGGATCGCATTTGGCCCAATGAGTGATTTTAAGGCCGTGTCTTTCTCCTTATTCGACGCCGTAACCGCATCAACTTCGCTCAGTCGGGTGGTGTTATAGAGGTATTCATTTGAGTCGTAATCGCCAGGTTGCCAGAAGGTTTTATGGTCGGCGGACAGCGCAAACTGCGTTTTTTCATCGGCTACAACGAAATGGGTAAGGGCCGTTTGTTGCGGAAACTCGTACCGGAAACCAACGCCATCATTAAACACCCGAAACCGAACCCGCATTTTAATTCCCGAAATGCCTTTGTCCGTCAAGGTAAGTGCCAGTTCTTTATAGTGATTGCGGATCTGACTGACCTCGCCCCAAACCGGTTTCCAGGTTTCATCTTTGGTTGATGAATCGGCCGATGCAATCGTAAACTGGGTTAGCGATATCTTCGGCTTGCTCATTATAAACCCAACCCCCGAGGGTTCAATGACCTTTTTGCCTTTGTACGAAACCTTATAGGTGACCGCGCCAGTTTGGGCATTGCTGACTGAAAGAACAATGCCTTTATCGGGCGAAGAAATCGAAATGGTCTGTTGGGCGAACAGCAGCGGGCAGGAACAAATCGCTCCAAAAGCGGCTAGTAAAAAACGGGCTGGAAGCATCTTATCGGTTGCTAAACGAATGCATAATGATACCGACAAGATAGTGGGTTTTTTAGACAGGATAAAACAGCGTTTTTTTGTTATTCTTGGGAGAAGGGTTTTGTAATGGGGTTGTTTTAACTTTCATTCTCTAGCTTGGGTTTGCGTTTTTTTGTCATCCCGACGCCAGGAGGGATCTCAAGCTTCCGTATTAGTCAAACTTGAGATCCCTCCTGGCGTCGGGATGACAAAAAAACAGCATAGCTTTTTCTATTAAAGGGGAAGTTTAAACAGCTTCACCAGAAGCTTCTACTTCAATAAATCAATCAAACTTTCCACCATTACAGGCGCACCGATGTACAACGGTGTCCGTTGGTGCAAGCTGTGGGGTTTAATATCCAGAATGGCCTGATGGCCTGAGGTGGCCAAACAGCCTGATTTCTCAGCCAGAAATGCTAAGGGGAAAGCCTCGTAGAGCAGGCGTAGTTTACCATCTGGGCTTTTCTTCGTTGGCGGGTACAAATAGATGCCGCCTTTGAGCAGATTACGATGGAAGTCAGCAACTAACGAACCAATATATCGGGCAGAATACTGTTTCTTCCGGCAATCAGCTAAATACTCTTTGATCCCGTCCTCGTAACCATCTACATTTCCATCGTTGCAGGAGTAAATCTGACCGGTGCAGGGGCTATGAATGTCGGGGTGGGATAGGATGTATTCGCCCAGAGAGGCATCGTAGGTAAATCCATTAACGCTATGCCCCGTGGTGTAGACCATGATGGTCGAGGAGCCATAAAGAATATAGCCAGCCGCCACCTGTCGACGGCCACCTTGTAGAAAGTCGGCCAGGGTGGGCTCGCTTCCAATAGGGGTTACCCGGCGATAGATGGAGAAAATAGTGCCAATGGAGACGTTTACATCAATATTCGATGAGCCATCGAGCGGGTCCATCGCTACTACATATTTGCCGTGATTGTTGCCCGTATAGATAATATCTTCTTCTTCTTCCGAAATAATGGCGCATGCTTCTCCGCCGTTGGTCAATGCCCGTTTGAACCGAATATTGGCAATCATGTCCAGTTTCTGCTGGCTTTCGCCCTGCACATTCTGAATGCCCATACCGCCCGTGAGGTCGATCAGTCCCGCCCGATTTACTTCCCGGTGGATGATTTTACCCGCCAAGGCAATGTCGCGCAGGAGTTGTGAAAGTTCGCCTGTAGCATAAGGAAAGGCGGTTTGCCGGTGCATAATGTACCGGTCGAGCGTTACCCCAACGGGTAGGGCCAGCGGATGTGAAGCGGTAATGTCGATTTGTTGCACGTCCATACGTATCGAAAAATTAGATATAAATAGATAGTTTACCGATTAACTGGGATTTTTGGTAGGTTTAGACTTATCTGGACGTTTTATATAGGTTTATTATATTCTTAGGTTTGACGTTTGCAGTTCGAGGTTTGATGTTCTGGATTCAACATCAAACCTCGAACTGCAAACGTCAAACAGTTAAGCAACTGGCTCTGATTCAGGTATTCCTAAATTAACGGGCTGCATGGTTGGGGTAAGTAGGTGCATGACCAACCAGGCCAGCAAATAGGCCGATCCGCACATTAGGAAGATGATACTATACCCCCCCTGGGCGTCGCCCGCATGTTTATACGTATCCAGAATACGGCCGACAATCTCCGGGAAAATGATACCGCCAATTGAACCGGCCATACTGCCGATGCCCACGATTGAGCTAACGGCCCGTTTCGGAAACATGTCGGAAGCAGTTGTAAAAATGTTGGCGCTCCAGGCCTGGTGGGCAGCACCAGCCAAACCAATCAGAGCAACAGCGCCCCAGATACCCGGTCCAAAGCGAACAGCAATAACGGGTATCACCAGTAAGGCGAAGATGAACATGGCCGTTTTGCGCGCCCGCCAGACGGTCCATCCCCGACTAATCAGCGCCGATGATAGATACCCTCCGCCAATGCTACCAATACTGACCAGCGTATACAGAACCGCCAGATATAGGTTTGGCTTTTTTGTGTCGAGGTGGAACGTAGTGGCAAAATAATCCTGCAACCAGAAGAGGAAAAACCACCAGATGGGATCGGTCAGCATCTTACCGAAAACAAACGCCCAGGTCTGACGAACACTGAGCAGTTTAGCCCAGGATACGGGTTTGCCGTGATCGGCCACATCGTCGGGAGTAGTTTCGTTGTCGCTGTGAATGTAGTCGAATTCGGCTTTAGAAAGTTTAGCCTGCTTCGCGGGTATCTGGTAGGTAAAGTGCCAGAAAACCAGCCACACAAAACCAACGGCTCCAGTGATAATGAATGCCATTTGCCAGCCGTAAACACCCAGAATCCAGGGTACTAAGATCGGCGCGACCACCGCACCAATGTTGGCTCCTGAGTTAAAAATACCCGTTGCCAGGGCCCGTTCTTTTTTGGGAAACCATTCGGCTACAGTTTTAATGGCTGCGGGAAAGTTACCGGCTTCGCCCAGCCCCAGCCCAATACGGGCAATGATAAAGCCGAACGTGCTGGTGGCCAGCGCATGACCCATAGCGGCCAAACTCCAGAAAATAATGGAGATCGTATAGCCCATTTTGGTGCCGATACGGTCGATTACCCGCCCAAACGCAAGCAACCCGATGGCGTAGGCCGCCGAAAAAACCTGTATAATTCGACTAAAATCCAGCTCCGACCAGTGGAATTCCTGTTCCAGCGCGGGCTTCAATAAGCCAACCACCTGCCGGTCGAGGTAATTGATGGTGGTCGCAAAGAACAGCAGGGCTACAATAGTCCAGCGGTAGCTTCCCATGGGTTTATTCATGCGGCTTGAGGAATGTAGGGTGTAACAATCTGGACTAGGGCAGCTACGCGGTCTCGTAAAGCTGATGGGTCGGCGCTATCGCCGGAGAATAATTGCGAGCCAATGCCCACGGCCGTAACACCCGCTTTGAACCAGGCATTCAGGCTCTCACTCGTTGGTTCAACACCCCCCGTAACCATGAGTTTCAGCGAAGGCATTGGCCCTTTGATGGCTTTAATAAAGCCCGGCCCAACCACATTGCCCGGAAACACTTTTACCAGATCAGCACCCAGCAGGGTAGCCTGATAAATTTCGTTCAGTGTAGAACCCGCTGGCATCCAGGGGACGCCCTGAACGCGGCATGCATCGCCCACCGTGGGTGTTGTTATGGGCTGAACCACGAAATCGGCCCCGGCGGCTATAAATTTCCGGGCATCATCGGCGGTCAGGATCGTGCCGATACCCAGTGCCATTTCGGGACAATTTTTTCGTACATAGCCAGCTAACTGAGTGAAAACAGAAAGCGCTTTGTCGCCCCGGTTCGTGAACTCAAATACGCGTAAACCTCCGTCGTAACAAGCTTGCACAATAGCCTGAGCATGGTCGGCGTCGGGATGGTAGAATACGGGTACAATCGGGTGATTGATAACCAGGTCAAGGATTTCTTTTGGGGAGAATACGGGCATAAATTCGTTGTGGTTAAGGTTGTTTGTCGTTTGAGGTTTGAAGTCTGCGGTTTGTCTGGCTTAAGTCTCCAGAAAACGATTCTTACCTGAAACAATAACGTCAAACGTTAAACTGCAGACTTCAAACTACTTCGTTGAATTATATCGGCCACCGTTTGACCTGTGGCGTCGCCGAGTTCCTGCAACTTACCAAAAGCAGCGGCAGCAGCAAAATCGACCACGTCCTGTGGTGAATGTTGGTTATAGAGCCCATAAATTAGTCCTGCCATAAAGCAATCGCCACTTCCCACCCGGTCAACCACCGAATCGGTCAGTAATTCAGTCGAAACGTATTGTTGACCACCCGTGTACAGGGTCGTATAATAGCGAAGCCCAGCGGGTGGCGTATCGAACCGGAATGTGTTGGCCACGACTTTACAGCGCGGAAACTGTTTCTGAATCGCTTCTGACGTTGCCAGGGCATGGTTCAGATAATCACTCTGTTGCCCTTTGCTATGGATATGCGTATCGACCGGGATACCCAGTAGTGCATTGGCTGCCCATATGTTGCCCATCACAACGTCGCAATAGTCAACGATACCCGGCATAATGTCGGTAGGGGCTTTTCCATATTGCCACAGCCGCGCCCGGTGGTTCAGGTCGATTGAGACGGTAATGCCTTTAGCCGAAGCTACAGTCACTAATTCCTGACAGGCTGCGGCTACATCGGCACTCAACGCCGGACTAATGGCGCTGACATGTAGCCAGCTAGTATCCTGTAGGACAGTGTTCCAATCAACTTTGCCAACCGCCAACTCTGAAAAAGCCGAATGAGCCCGGTCGTAAAAGACGCCCGCATGTTTAAGGTCGCTTCCCTGGGGCAGATAATAACTCCCCACCCGTTGCCCAAAACGAACAATGCCCGATGGGTCAATTCCTTTGTCGGACACGTACCCGATAATATCGTCGGCCAGCGAGTTTTCGGGAAGAACCGTGCTGTATTTTACGGGTACGTCCCAATTGGCTAATGCGGTTGCCACGTTCAGTTCGGCCCCGCCTACAAATACGGGCATGGCTGTTTGCCGAATCCATTCGCCATTAGCGACTGGAGAAAATCGTAATAATAACTCGCCGAAGCAGCAGACTTTGGTCATATAAACTGGTTCCTGTTCCCTGCTCTCACTCGGCAAAGCCAAGCGAGAACGAGAGTTTAACGATCCTGTGATGTCAGGTTCTAAACCTGACAAGTGCGGTTTCTCAAAACCGTCTGAAATGAATTACAAACGCGGTTTTAAGAAACCGCTCAGTGTCAGTTTTGAGAAACTGACATCACCCATCAGTGATCAAACCGTCAACGACATCGGCTTATTGCTGAATCCGAAATAGGTTTTAGCATTTCCGTAGCAGATGTTTTGCACTACCTGGCCGGTCCAGTCCATATCGTCGGGGAGTTCACCGTTTTCGATATCGTTGCCGAACATATTGCACAAAATCCGGCGGAAATACTCGTGCCGGGGGTACGACAGGAACGAGCGTGAATCGGTGAGCATGCCTACAAAACGACTCAGCAAGCCCATATTAGAAAGAGCATTGATTTGCCGTTCCATACCCTCTTTTTGGTCCAAAAACCACCAACCCGACCCAAATTGCACTTTTCCGGCCACCGATCCATCATTGAAATTACCAATCATGGTCGCGATAAGTTCGTTATCGTTGGGGTTAAGATTGTACAGAATCGTCTTGGCTAGTTTGTCGTTCGTGTCGAGCCGGTCGAGGAAACGGGAGAGGGCGCGCGCCTGGGCGAAATCGCCGATGCTATCCCAGCCGGTATCGGGGCCAAGCTGACGAAGCATCCGGCTGTTGTTGTTCCGAAGCGCTCCGAGGTGAAACTGCTGTGTCCAGCCTTTTTCCCAATCCATCTCTGCCAGATGAACCAGCATCGCCGATTTGAACTTCAGGGCTTCTAAACCAGTCAACTCATCCCCCGAACGAACTTTATCGAAAATGAGGCTGATTTCTGCGTCGGTATAGTCTTCTGCGTAAATCTGTTCCAGACCGTGATCGGAAAGTTTGCAACCCATAGCCGCAAAATAATCGTGCCGCTGGCGAAGGGCAGTCAAAAAATCATTGAAGCTGCTAATTGAGATATTGCTGGCCGCTTCTAAACGGGCAACATATAGATTGAATACCCCGGCATCCTCAACGGTCATGGCTTTGTCGGGCCGGAAGGTTGGCAAAACACCAATCTCAAACCCCTCATTAGCAAGCTTCTGGTGATTTTCCAGCGAATCGACTGGATCATCGGTTGTACAAACAGTTTCGACGTTCATCCGACGAAGCAGATTCCGAACCGAAAAATCCGGCGACTGTAACTGTTCCGTGCAGGCATCGTAGATACGCCGGGCGTTTTTGCCATTAAGCGTTTCGGTGATGCCGAAATACCGTTGTAATTCCAGGTGTGTCCAGTGGTAAAGTGGGTTCCGAAGGGTATACGGTACAGTTTCTGCCCATTTTTGGAACTTGGCAAAATCAGACTGATTGCCCGTGCAATAGCTTTCATCGACTCCATTCGAGCGCATGGCCCGCCATTTATAATGGTCGCCGTAGAGCCAGATTTGCGTCAGGTTTTCGAACTGCTTATTCTCCGCAATCTGATCGGGAGGTAGGTGGCAGTGGTAGTCGATGATGGGCATCGGCTTGGCAAACTCGTGATACAACTGTTGGGCTGTTTCGGTTTGCAACAAAAAATCGTTGTTCAGAAAGGGCTTTTTCATGGGGGTAAATCGATAAACTAATGAATAATGGAGAATGGACAATGTATAATGGACAGACATTTACATTATACATTGTTCATTGTTCATTATTCATTATAAGGAAACTCCCCGTTTCCAGGGAATGAAATCATCCTGACCGTGGCGGACGGCGGCTATTTCCAGATCACCATTGGCTACCCGGATAATGTGTTCCAGAATTCGTTCGCCAGCTTGCTGAATGGTTTCGTCGCCATCAATAATAGTACCGGTATTGATGTCAATAATATCGGGCATTCGGTTAGCTAAAGCCGTATTGCTCGAAATTTTAATGACGGGCGCAATTGGATTGCCGGTTGGCGTACCAAGTCCGGTTGTGAACAGGACAACCGTAGCGCCTGAAGCCACTTCTGCCGTCGTCGATTCTACGTCATTGCCGGGTGTACATAGTAAGTTTAGACCCTGCTTGCGTACGGGTTCCGGGTAATCGAGCACGGCCACAACGGGCGAACTACCACCTTTCTTTGACGCGCCCGCCGATTTCATGGCGTCGGTAATCAGGCCGTCGCGGATATTACCCGGCGATGGATTCATATCGAAACCCGACCCAGCTTCTTTGGCTCGCTGAGCGTAAATATTCATCAATTCGCGGAACCGGGTGGCGGTTTCGGCATCAACAGCGCGATCACAAAGTTCCTGCTCAACGCCACAGAGTTCGGGGAATTCCGATAAAATAACGGTGCCTCCCAGCGCAACCATCAAATCAGACGCATGGCCCACAGCCGGGTTGGCCGAAATACCCGAAAAACCATCGGAACCACCACATTCCAATCCTATGACCAGTTTACTGAGTGGAGCGGGTTGTCGGACAGCTGAATTGGCTTGCATCAGTCCCGCGAATGTCTGGCGGAGTGCCTGACTAATCAGGGATTCTTCAGTACCAACGGTTTGTTGTTCCAGCACAAATAACGGCTTGTCGAAATGCGGAGTTCGCTTTTGGATTTCTTCCTGCAACATGGCCACCTGTGCATTCTGGCAACCCAGACTCAGGACGGTAGCGCCAGCCACGTTCGGGTGAGTGATGTAGCCGGCCAGCATCCCGCAGAGCGCCTGGGCATCTTGTCGGGTGCCTCCGCAACCACCATCGTGCATCAGGAACTTCACGCCATCAACATTCGGAAATAGTTTTAACTGGCCACTTACCGATTGTTCTGCGCTTTGCAGATCAGCCTGCAACACTTCTTCAACGGAGCGCCCGGCCTGAACCAGCGCTTTCAATTCCTGAGCCTGCCGCTGGTAGGTTTTCTTCCGACCGTAACCAAGGTCATTGACGAGCGCTTCTTCGAGTACCTGAATGTTTCGGTTTTCGCAGAATACCAGTGGAATAACGAGCCAGTAATTGGCCGTTCCAACGCTTCCGTCGGAACGATGATAGCCCATGAACGTCTGGTTCTTCCATTGATCAACGGCGGGTGGTGTCCATTGATACGATGCCGCATGCAGATCGTAGCTGTTGGGTGCATGTTGCACATTGAACGTCGTCAGCCGACCACCGGCCGGAATCGCATGCCTGGCTTTACCGACCAGCACACCGTACATCGTGATGGAGTCACCGGGCGCAAATGCATTGATCGCCAGCTTGTGTTTTGCCGGGATAGCCTCGGTCACCAGTATCGAATTGCCTTCGTCCTGCACGCGTTCGCCCGGTTCCAGATCGGTGAGAGCGACCAGCACGGAGTCGTTAGGATGTATTTTTAAAACGGTCTGTTTCATCTTGATATAACGTAATTGAAACACAGAGGCACGGAGTCATTCACAGAGAATACAGAGATACAATTTTTAGCTACCTATTTTTTCCTTTGTGTTCTCTGTGAATAACTCTGTGCCTCTGTGTTTCAATTATTCATTTTGTTACACTTTCTATATGGTCGAACTGAGCTGCTAACGTTACTGATACGCCGTTTTCGATCATCTGCGTCAGATAACCAGCTACCGAATCAGCAAAGCCCGGTAACTGGTTCAGGTCATGCCCCCAGAGCGCTGTATTCTGAAGGACAGTTGTCGTTAATTCCTGGGGTGTCAGGCGGGCCCATACATCGGCAAAATAGCCAGCCTGCGCATCCTGAATGGGATAAGCCTCACCAGCCCGTTCGCCATACCATACACCATCCTGTTGTGTGGTTGCTCGCATAAACAGCAGATAAGCCGCAAAGCCGAGGGAAATATAGCGGGGTGTTACGCCTAATTGCTTGTAATAATGGAGCAGCGTAGGAATGTTACGCATCTGCATTTTAGCTGAATATTGCATCGTAATGGCTATCCAGCGGTGTTCGATGAATGGATTTCGGAAGCGGTCAAGCACATGAAAACCAAATCGTTGCGCGATTTTTTCATCCACCGAATAGGGGATTCCCGGAATCAATTCGGCCAGCATTACGCTACTGATAAATGCTGATAGCACCTCATCGTCCATTCCTTCCCGAACCGTTTCGAAACCACTCAGATACGCCAGCCCGCAACTCAGTGTATGGGTGCCGTTGAGCAAACGAAGCTTCAGTTCGCGGAACTGGTCGATGTTGGGACGGATGAAGATATTCTCATCGGCCTGATGGAACGACAAAATATCTTGTACATGTTCGTCTCCCTCGATAGCCCACAGTCGGTATACTTCCGACATGGTCAGTAGCTCATCTTCATAACCAAGTTGTTCAGAGAGCGCTTTATAGGTAGCGGGGTCTGGGCGGCCGGGTACGATTCGGTCAACCAGCGAATTGCAACAGGTATTAGCCGTTTCGAGCCAATTAATAAAGGTATCTTCCAGTCCGTTTTGATTGGACAATTCCAGCAAAATAGCTTTCAATTTGGTGCCGTTATCTGGAATAAGTTCCGTTGGAACGATGACCAGCCCTTTTGTGGGATCACCGTTAAACGCTTGATAGCGAGCGTACAATACGGCCAGTAATTTGCCCGGAAATGACTCCGGCGGAGACTGTTTAATATCGTCCTGCACTAACTGAATACCAACTTCTGTCGTATTAGATAGGACGATTTGCAGGTCAGGGCTGATGGCAACGCGTAAGATCTCGTCCCACTGCTGTTTCGCCGACAAGACCCGGCTGATGGCCGAGCAGATCACGTTTTCTTCAACGAGTTTTTTGTTCTCAACCCCCCGAATGCAGAGCGTATATAAATTATCCTGTCGAGCAAAGGCCGACATATCGCCCCCATCCGTCGATTTTACGACCACAATTCGCCCGTTGAAAATACCCTGACGATTCGCTTTGTCGATCAGGTAATCGGGTAGGCCGCGTAACAGAACACCCGTTCCGAACTGAAGCACCCGCTCGGGTAGCTGCTGGAACTGATGGATTGGTAAACTGACATCGGTGCTGGATTGAATCAGGGGCAGCGACTGGATAGATAGGGGATTCATAAGGCCGGATGGAACTATGTCGAAAATTGTCTTTTTTATGGAAAACAAATAACCCATTGGCAGTAGTGTTTAGTTACTTGCCTTCCTAAGGTTAAGCAGGCTATTTGTTAGTTAGAAACTTTTAAAGATATTTATTCACGCAAACGTTATCGGGAACGTTGCCGGATTTTGATTATCCTACTGGAAAACGTAGAAATGAGTAGTTGACCGCACTACTTACCTTATATCACTGACGTATCGAGGAACTAGTTAATTTTTGTACTTTACCAGTATTTTGTTTTGGAGGCCATTACGATAAAAGATATTGCGCGTGCGTTAAACCTTTCGACCTCGACGGTCTCGCGGGCGTTGCGGGATAGCTATGAAATTAATCCGGAGACCAAACGTCTGGTCGTCGAATACGCCGAACGGTTCAATTACCGGCCTAATCCAATTGCACTTAGCTTAAAGGAAAACCGTAGCCGGGTTATTGGGGTTATTGTTCCTCAAATTGCCAATAATTATTTTTCCCAGGCGATCAATGGGATCGATGCCATTGCCTACAGCCGGGGCTATCAGGTTATCATTTTTCAAAGCCACGAGTCCTACGAACGGGAACTGTTGATTGTGCAGCAGGCGGTTGCCCGTAAGGTAGATGGGTTACTTATTTCCCTGTCGGGTGGTACGGCAGATGTCGCACATCTGCGCGACTTGCAGAATCGAAAACTACCCATTGTCCTGTTCGACCGGGTTTCAAAAGAGCTGGATTCACTCTGCGTCACTGCCGATAATTTTACCGGTGCCTTTGCGGCTACCGAGCACCTGATTCAATCGGGCCGACGGCGCATCGCGCATCTGGCTATTCCGTCCTACATCTCTATTACCCAGGAGCGGTTGGCAGGCTATCGGGCCGCCCTCGAGAAATACGGCTTGCCCTACGATGAAAACCTGATCCGGTATTCTGAATTCAACCAGAACGACGTGGACCCCGTTGTGAATGATTTACTGAATCAATCCCCCGATGCGTTCTTTGCCGCTGGTGACCGGCTGGCGCTGGGTTGTTTAGCTGCCCTGAAAAAGCGCAACGTAGCCATTCCAGAAGCTATTTCGCTGATTGGTTTTACGAACACCGCCGTTGCCGATTTGCTCGCACCCCCCATGAGTACCGTTGTGCAGCCTGCTCTTGAAATTGGTCAGACAGCCGCCGAAAAATTGATCGACTTGATTGAAGGCAAGCAAAAAGTAGCGCAACCCAACATGATCCGAATTCCAACCCGGATGATTGTCCGGGCATCGTCGCAGCCGGTTGATATGGTGACGAAGGCTTAATTTAGGGGGTTGTAGGTATTATAGTTTTGTTCCCTTGATCAGGATTGACGCCTTGATGGACTGCTCTTTAAGGTGTAGGAACTTCTTCCGTTCGTCGTCCTGCATAAAGTTTTCAAAATCCTGCTCTGCATCAAATTCCACGAGGTGAATTTCGTAGGGTTTATCAATCTGCTGTTCGATGAACGCGTCCTCTGTAGGCCGTACGCGCAGCAAGAGCCGTCCGTTGTATTTCGCGATTGTCGGAATCGCAATGTCTTCAAATTGCTGAAATACCTGCTCCTGGCCTTCTTTGATGAAAATTAGCTGAGTGATGTAGAGCATGGGGTTTAGGGATTTGAATTGGGTGGTTAGTTATTGGATTCAACATCAAAGAGGGGCCAGCTTTGGTTTGGGATATGGCTCCTGTCAGCGGGAAACTAAATTAGAAAAAAATACAGCCTAATCCATCAGTGAATAGCACTTGTTACAGACAGAGATTTGGCATGGTAGTAGTTTTCTCATACGGTTGTATATCTATTATGAAGTTTTACGTTCAAAATAGTTGTCCAAGTAGTCAATTGGATTAAGGAAAAATATTTTTTTCCAACCTTGCCTTTTACTATCAATACGCCAGAAATATGGAATAATTGTTACTATTGAATAATGCAAATGGGGCTCTTTACCGACTGCATTTCCGCTCGTTCCAACTGTTCCAATAGTTTTAGTCCTGTTTACCCAAGAAAAAGTTGACGTTTTTATTGTCTGCAGGTGAGCGTAATAGTGAAGTCGCCATTTCGGACCTAACACCAAAACTACATTTCCTCCTCTATTAATTTGTCCGCTGTAAAGAACAAATCCAATCGTTGACGAGTGAACAATTGTGCCTTCTTTCGCAAAGATATCGACGCCTTTGTGTGTTATAGATTTTCCCCATGGGTAGTACCAAAATGATTTTGGGTTGTAACTTTTCTTCGAGGCTTTGTCCACAGGCATTGAGAACTTCTGTGGAATTAATAGCCAAACAACGAAAAAAGCTAAACTGAAAAGCCCAATTTTTTTCTTACTTGTCAATACCTGGATACTTTTTTTAATTTCTACCAATGGAAAAGTATTTAAAAAAATAGGGAATTAGGAGCTCGCCTACTGTGACTAGAGTTAGTAAGTGGTGAATTTCGAGTGAATCACACTGCCTCATAGTATAATGGTTGCTGGTACAAATGTTTGTTGATGTACTTATGTTCGTCACTTTTTTTTATAAATATGATGTTGAATGTTGTCTATTTTATATGTATACTTACCTAATTTAGGTTCTTATTTAATGGTCACCACCACTCAAAATTAAAATATATGAAGTACAAATTTTTATCATTTCTATTTATGATATTTCCTTTCTTTAGTTTTTACTTACAGAAGAAATATTGCTATGAAAATGGGTTGCAAAAAATATTCGACCAACACTATGTTGTTAATTATATCGATTGGCTATTCTGTGGGATTAATTTTTTGTTTTTGTCCTCTATTAAGCATCCAGTTAACCTTAAAGCCATTTTTTCTTTTACATTATTAAGTATTTGTTCGAATTTTATTTTGAATCTATATTGGGGTAATCTAAACGAAAAAACCCTCATGTTTTCTCATTTTTTTAACCCAAAGACTAATATTTTAAATTTTTCAGGTGCGATAGTTATTTTGCTAATTTAGGTGTAGCGCATGGTCGTTTGAATAGCATTGTAGCTAAGTAATTCCTGAATCAATATGATGTCGTATCCACATTCAAATAGTTACTCGGCTACCACTTCCGTAACGTATCGCTTGATCCCTTCTTTAGCATCGTAAATGTGGTTTTTTAATTTAACCTCCTCAGTCACAAGACTTTTTTGTTCAGGTTTTTATGGGATTCTTCTGCTAGGTTTTGCCTTAGTACTGCCTGCAATCTTATGCTATCGATTTGACTTATGCAACTAAATTTGAAAAAATACTTACTATTATCTCTATAAATTAGCCATAAGAACTAACCATATATATTTTGAGGAGAGGCAACTAATAGTTCGATAGAGAACACACCCTTATAAAAACTCAGGGCCTGTAAGCTAGCTTACAGGCCCTGAGTCACAACTAGAGGTATGGATAGAATCTAGTTCATCCTCAACGCATTCGCTGGGACACCGGCGCTTGTCTCTGCCGTTTTCTTTGCGTGCGAGGTATTGGTGTTCAGGAGTTTGATGCCGTTCGAGCGGTCGCCGGAGATGTGCATGAGCAGGTTGGTGTTGTCGGCGTAGTGGATGTTGTCGAGCGTGATGTTACGGCTGTTCTGGATTTGCATCAGCGTTTTGGCTGGTGACAGTAGGGTTACGTTTTTCAGGCGGATGTTCTCAGCTTCGATGCAGACAAACCCCTTCCGACTTTGGAGAACCGCGTTTTCAATCAGAATAGCCTTCACCGCCATTTCGGGTAAGCCACGCACCATGATACCCTTTTCAGCCCCTTTGCAGGTTATGTTCCGAATCTGAAACGACCGGAATTGAGGAGTGGCTTCAGAAAGTGGCTGGGCCGGAATTATTGGAAGTTCGTTGCTCTCGCTCGGCGTGGATTCGCCCTGTTGCGGCACCGGGTCCTTGGCCGCGTAATACATGTCGAACAGAATGGCTTCTCCGGCAATGTTGGTCATGTCGATGCCATCTACATAGATGTTTTCAACGACACCCCCGCGTCCACGGGCCGTTTTGAACCGTAGCCCTATATCGGTACCCATAAACTGACAGTTCGAGACGTACAGATTTTTCACCCCGCCCGACATTTCACTCCCGATCACAAACCCGCCGTGGGCATGATACACCCGGCAATTCCGCACAATGATATTTTCGGTCGGAACGCCCCGCTTGCGGCCCTGTTCGTCACGCCCTGATTTGATGCAGATGCCATCATCGCCCACATCGAACGTACAAGCCTCAACCAGTCCATTCCGGCATGATTCCAGATCAAGACCATCGCCGTTCTGCGCATACCAGGGGTTCTTTACCGTGACGTTACGTAACGTAATATGCTCGCACAGAAGCGGGTGGAGGCACCAGGCAGGCGAGTTCTGAAAGGTGACACCTTCGAGTAAAATGCGTTTGCAGCGCGTCAGGCTCAGCATGTTTGGGCGCAGGAAATCCTTGATGCCCTCGTAATACGCCATCGGCTGGCCAGATTTTACGGCCGTCATAGTGGCTCCCTTAAACGACTGTTCTGAGGGATACCACATATCCTTTTTATCGTTTACCACCCCGCCCGATGCCACGAGCTTCTTCCACTGATCGTCGGTGAGTTTGATTTTTTTGACCATTCGCCACGCATCGCCAGCCCCGTCCAGAATGCCTTTGCCAGTAATGGCGATGTTGTCGAGGTCAGTGCCCGAAATAGGAGCCTGATTCCGAACAGCGTCTTCACCTTCCCAGGACGTGTTCACTAAGGGATAGGCGGTGCGCTGGTCGGTGAATTGTACTAAAGCACCTTCGGCCAGATGCAGATTGACGTTGCTTTTCAGGGAAATTGGTCCGGTTAACCAAAGGCCACGCGGTATCACGACTACACCCCCGCCACGGCGATTGCATTGCTCAATGGCTTTGTTAATGGCCGACGTATTGAGTGTGAGTCCATCGGCTACCGCACCAAATTTGCTAATCAGTAAGGTATCTTTTCGAAATGTAGGAGCCTGGATTTTCGGCAAATCAACTCCTGCTGAATTAAAACTGACATTGCCTTCTGAGCTGCCAGGAGCCATGCGAAAGGCAGTAATGAGAATGAGTGCGAGTAGGCCAGTAAGCGTTTTCATTGGGGCTCGGGAGAGAAATCGACTAGTTGTAATGACGCGATTTTAGACGATCTGATGCTGATTTTCATCCTAAAGTGACCCAAAAATCGGTACTCCTTCAAGCAACGATTGTCCTTTATTTACGCAATCGTTGCCGGGAACGTTGTCAGGATTTGTTTATAGGAGTGATCTCCGCACTATTGACTTAAATGAAGATAGCGGTCTATACGGTAAACCACTCTCGTGAAAATAGCTACAGCATATACATCTTTTGACCGTTGCCTAAGCCCCGTTAGGGGCGGTATGTTAATAGAAAATACTAGACCCTAACCCTGTAGCTCCGTAGGTGAGACCTATTTTGATATATACAGGTCGCACCTACGGAGCTATAAGACTTTGTGAACTACAATTGCTATTAACATGCCGCCCCCAAAGGGGCTGCTCCGCTCACAGTCAAGATGTATATATATAGTATAGACCGTTTTGAGGCTTGAGATACCAATTTCTTAATCTCAAAATCCTGCAAAAAATCCTTGCCGTACTTATAATGAATACGAACTTTATGTACTTTTGACACAAAGGTGAACAGATGGTTAAAAATCGAATTAACAGCCTGCTGGCATTGCTGTTGCTGGCAGGCATCCAAGGGGTAAATGCCCAGCAGGCACATGTCAATCTGGACTGGAATCCCCAGAAAAATACGCAGAATCTACTGCCGTTTGGGGCGAACGTAATCTCGCCCGAAGTCCGCGATGATCATACCATAACCTTCCGACTCAAAGCACCTGAGGCCAAACAGGTTATGCTTACGGGTGGGCCGATATTGCTGGCCTTAAAGGCAAAAGAGCCTATTCCATTTCAGAAAGGCGACGACGGACTATGGACCTTAACCGTTGGCCCCGTTAAGCCAGATATTTACGTGTACAAATTCGTGATCGACGGCGTACAGGTCGTTGACCCTAACAATACGCTGACTGGTTTCAACGACCAGCCGGGCTATAGTAACGTGGTCGTTCAGGGCGATGGCCCGGCTTATTACGATGCCAGGCCCGTGCCACATGGCGCTGTAACCCGGCATATTTACCATTCCGACGTGCTGAATGGCGAACGGGAAATCTATGTGTACACGCCCCCTGGTTATTCGCCCAAAAAGAAATACCCGGTTCTGTATCTGGTCGGCGGCAGTGGTGAACTGGCGTCGGGTTGGGCACTGGATGGGCGCGCTAACTTCATTGCCGATAACCTGATTGCCGAGGGTAAAATGGTGCCCATGCTGATTGCCATGCCTAACAATCAGGTTGTTCACCGCAGCGACCCAAATCATACCGAAAAGACATTTCCCCTGTTTGAAGAGGAATTAAAAAAACAGATCATCCCCTTTGTAGACAAGACCTACAGTACCCGTGCCGACCGGAAAGGTCGTGCGTTTGCTGGCTTGTCGATGGGTGGTCGGCACACGCAATTAGTAGCGCTCAAAAATCTCGATCTGTTTAGCTCCTTCGGTGTGCTGAGTGCGGGCGATCTGGAAACCGAAAAAGTGAGTGCCGCGCTGCTAAACGATCCTGCCGTCAACCGGAAAGTTGATTACCTGCTGGTTGGACAGGGAACGGGCGAGGTGGAGACCATTGGCAAACGGGCGGTGGCGCTTCATGAAGCTTTGCAAAAACATAACGTCAACCACGAGTACTATGTAGGTGGTGAAGGCGCACATGATTGGGGCACCTGGCGGCATCTACTCTATTACAAATTGTTGCCAAACCTCTGGCGGAAATGACGATGGCGCGAGGCTCTGGCCTCGTCTCTATTATTCCCCGGCCTCTGGCCGGTTTCATTAAACACTAACACTATCGGCCAGAGGCCGATGAATAATAGGTACGAGGCCAGAGCCTCGCGCCATCACTCAAACCATTTTTTATTTCCTATGAAAACCCTGACAAATGCCCGCAGTTTTGCGCTGGCCCTATGTACTACGCTGATCTCGATGGGGGCTATGGCTCAAATGCCCCAGCGGACACCAACGCCCAACGACACCCTCAATTCGCCTAAAGTGCTGTCCGATAAGCGCGTGATCATTCAGATTTATGCGCCCAAAGCAACAGAAGTAACCGTAGGGGGCGACTTCCAGTCCAGCCCGAAACCGCTCAGTCTGACCAAGAATGATCAGGGTGTTTGGGCGGTGGTGATTGGCCCATTGAAGCCTGATTACTATTCGTATACCTTATCGGTGGATGGCGTTCGGACGATGGACCCTAAGAATCCGGTTATCAAACAAGGCATCAGCAGTTTAGAAAACATGATGGCAGTGACTGGCCCGGAGACTGCTTTTGAGGATAACAAAGCGGTGCCACACGGCGAAGTGCGCGAGGTTTGGTATTCATCGAACACATTGGGTATGATGCGCCGGATGCACGTGTACACACCACCAGGTTACGAAAAAGGATCGAGTAAATACCCCGTCTTTTATTTGTTGCACGGCGGAGGTGATGATGACTCGGGCTGGAATACCATTGGCCGGTCGGGTTTCATTCTGGACAATCTGATTGCGGCTGGAAAAGCGAAACCCATGATCGTGGTGATGCCCAACGGCAGTATGCCGCTACCTCCACAAACGGGTATGCCCAATGCGCAGGCAATGAATCAAATGCGGGATCAGTTTTCCAGCGAGTTACTGAAAGACGTAATGCCTACCGTAGAGAAAACGTATCGGACGGTAGCTACCCCCGAAAGTCGGGCGATTGCTGGCCTGTCGATGGGCGGCTTTCAAACTCTTGATGTAACGCTGACGCATCCAGAGCTATTCAATTACGTGGGTGTATTTAGCTCGGGGTTCTTTGGTGCAACCGCTGACGAAGCCGATACAAAATACGCGAAGGTATTAAACGACCCTTCTTTCAACAAGGGTAAAAAGCTGTTCTGGGTTGCTATTGGTAAAGATGATTTTGTGATGGACGCCAACAAAAAAACGCTGGCTATGCTCGATAAACACAACATTAAATACCAGTACAAAGAAACATCAGGAGGTCATACCTGGGTGAACTGGCGGCAGTACCTCAATGAATATACGCCGATGCTTTTTAAGTGATTAGCTAGATTTTGTCTGGGCCAGGCTCCGGCTTGGCCCTATAGAATTGGTTTAACGGGCTAAGCCGGAGCTTGGCCCAGACAAAAAGTTGCTTACATGAAATTACTTCGCTCCTTTCTCTTTATTTACTTTATAAGCTTAGGCGTCTTATCCTTCGCGGCCAAAGTCGATTCGCTGGACATCCCTTCGGCGGCCATGCAGAAAAACCTGCGAGCTGGAGTTATTCTGCCCAACTCCTACGCCAAAGGCAAAGCGGTTTATCCGGTCTTGTATTTGTTGCATGGGGGCGGTGGAAAGTTCAGCGATTGGCTGACCAAAACGCCCGACAAGATGCTGTTGCAGAATCTATCGGATCAGTATAATCTGATTATTGTAACCCCGGAAGGGGAGCCGCTAAGTGGCTATCTGGACAGTCCTATTCAGAAAGATAACCTCTTCGAGACTTACATTACGAAGGAAGTTATCGAGAAGATTGATAATACCTACCGGACCGTTCGTGACCGGAAAGGGCGGGTCATTACGGGCCTGAGTATGGGTGGTCATGGTGCCTTGTACTTGTCTACCCGCCACCCGGATCTCTACTGTGCGGCAGGGAGCATGAGCGGAGCCCTGGATTTAAGTGCAACACACTGGAAAATTACCCCTGAATTTGCCAAACAGATTGCCCCCCAATTCGCCCGGATTCTGGGTCCAGTTGGCTCAACGCCCGATTTATACGCCCTCAATTCGGTAGTGAACATGGCCGACAAAATGAAAGCCAACGGCTTGCCATTAATCATTGATTGTGGTGTCGACGATTTCCTGATTGAACCAAACCGCGAATTGCACCGACGGCTGGTGTATAATCAAACCCCTCACGATTATACCGAGCATCCCGGCGGTCATACATGGGATTATTGGGAGAATTCGCTCCCTTTTCATGTCCTGTTTTTTCAAAAGATTTTGAAAAGCAATGGCGTTGTAGCACCTTAAGAGATAGAAAGGCAACCCGTTGTGAGCTTATAAAACTATAAATAACCGTCTTGAAACCCCTAAATCCCCTGAAGGGGATTTAAAAACCTTATTCTTGTGGTGTCTGGCACTTCTACCCGACATCACAGCCGGTAATCCTCTATGAAACGAACCTTCCTCTTTATCCTGGCCCTAATTTCCTTTTCTGCCTTTAGTCAATCAACGATTGTTAAAACGGAGAATGGCCCGATTGAGGGAACGGCCAACAAAACGGGCGATATCCGCATCTTTAAAGGCATTCCATTTGCGGCCCCGCCCGTTGGGAATCTGCGCTGGAAAGCGCCACAGCCTGTTGCCAATTGGACGGGCGTTCGGAAGTGCCAGGTATTTGGGCCAAGCCCGATGCAAGGCAAACCTACACCCTTTATGTACTGGTCGACGGAGTTTCTGATTCCTGAAGCCCCTATTAGCGAAGACTGTTTGTATCTGAATGTGTGGACTGGTGCTAAGTCCGCTACCGAAAAACGACCGGTGATCGTCTTTATACCGGGTGGAGGCTTTCGGAGTGGGGGAGGAGCCTGCCCCATTTATGACGGGGAAGCGATGGCGAAAAAAGGAGTTGTCTTCGTCAATATCAACTACCGGCTCGGTGTTTTCGGTTTTATGGCGCACCCCGAATTATCGCAGGAGTCAGGTCATAATGCGTCAGGCAACTATGCATTGATGGATATGATCGCGGCCCTCCGCTGGGTTCAGAAAAACATAGCCGCGATGGGTGGTGATCCTGCTAACGTTACCATTGCCGGACAGTCGGCAGGTGCCTTTGCGGTTAATTTCCTGACGGCTTCGCCACTGACCAAAGGGCTTTTTCAAAAGGCAATTGCCGAAAGTGGTGGAAGCTTCGTGGCTAGTCCTATTCGACCTAAGTTGACCTTTCAGGGAGCCGAGCAACAGGGGGTTACGTTCGCTACATCGCTGGGCGCAACTTCTCTGAGCGAACTTCGGTCTAAATCGGCCGACGATATTCTGAAAGCGAATGGTGGCTTGAGTGCACCCATTACGGATGGCTACGTGGTTCCCGAGTCGATAATGGACATCTATGCGAAAGGCCACCAGAATGATGTGCCGCTCATTGTGGGCTGGAATGCGGAGGATCGGGTGTCTGGACCTCCCACCAAAGCGGAGGCTTTTCGGGAGCAGGTGAAAAAACGATTTGCCAATAGAGCCGACGATTTTCTGGCCGTATATCCGGCAAAAACTGACTCGGAAGCAGCCCAGTCGAAAATCGCCAGCGGTCGGGATGAATCGTTTGGTATTCAGGATTATACGTGGGCTAAAATGCAGACAAAAACAGGTAAAGCGCCGGTCTATATGTATAATTTTAATCGCAAACTACCTGCCGCAACACCCGAGACACAATTTGGGGCCTTTCACTCGGGCGAGATTGTGTACGCCTATAATAACCTGCATACACTCAATCGCCCTTGGGAACCCGTCGATCAATCACTAGCCGATGCAATGTCATCGTACTGGGTGAATTTCGCTAAAACGGGTAACCCCAATGGCAAAGATTTACCTAAGTGGGTTGCCTATACGCCTGCCATCGAAAACGTCTTAATTCTGGATACAACCATCCAGAATCGCCTACTCCCAACAAAACCGCAGATGGCTTTTTGGGAGACTTATTATGGAGTTGGGAAATGACTAAAGATTGCCTGAATAAGTTTTTTGTCATCCCGACGCCAGGAGGGATCTCAAGCTTCCACATTAGTCAAGCTTGAGATCCCTCCTGGCGTCGGGATGACAAAAAAAGCTCAATAAATTTGATTAATAACCGACCAACTATGAGAAAGAAAAGTACCTATATCGGCCTATTAAGCTTGCTATCTGCATCCGTAGCAATAGGCCAAAACTGGACCGAAACAAAGTCCGGAAACTGGACGAAAGTTACTAATAAAGGTGGGCAGACTTTGGGCTACGCCACCACTTCCGGCGTTAAACTGCTAACCGATAAAGGGTTTGCCTTTAAAGACCTGAATAAGAACGGTAAACTGGATAAGTACGAAGACTGGCGGCTATCGGCCGATGTTCGAGCTAAAGATCTGGCCTCCAAAATGTCCATCGACCAGATTGCCGGGCTGATGTTGTACAGTAAACACCAGCCTATTCCGGCAGCAGCGGGTGGCCCGTTTGCAGGTACGTATAATGGGAAAATATTCGCCCAAAGTGGCGCTAAAGTTGCCGATCTATCAGACCAGCAACGGGAGTTCCTGACTAAAGATAACCTGCGGCACGTCCTGATTACGTCGGTGCAAAGCCCTGAAGCGGCTGCCGAATGGAACAATAATGCCCAGGCATTGGTCGAAGGATTTGGGTTGGGAATTCCAGTTAACAGCAGTTCCGATCCGCGCCACGGTACGCGTGCAAATGCCGAATTTAACGCCGGAGCGGGGGGCACAATTTCCATGTGGCCCGGTTCGCTGGGTTTAGCGGCTACGTTCAAGCCTGAACTAGTGCAACGATTCGGTCAGATTGCTGCTACCGAATATCGTTCGCTGGGTATTGCTACAGCCCTATCTCCCCAGATCGATATAGCAACTGATCCGCGCTGGAACCGGGTGAGTGGTACGTTTGGTGAAGATCCGCAATTGGCTACCGATATGGCTCGTGCCTACGTAGATGGCTTTCAAACCTCAACCGGAGCTAACGAAATTACAGGCGGCTGGGGTTACCATAGTGTAAATGCCATGGTAAAACACTGGCCGGGTGGTGGCTCGGGTGAGGGCGGACGTGACGCGCACTATGGCTATGGTAAATACGCCGTTTATCCGGGCAAGAATTTCCAGACGCATTTTCTGCCATTTCTGAACGGTGCTTTCAAACTAAGTGGTAAAACGGGCATGGCCTCGGCGGTGATGCCGTATTACACAATTTCGTTCGATCAGGATAAGAAATACGGCGAAAACGTAGGGAACAGCTATAACAAATACATCATCCACGACCTTCTACGGACCAAATACAAATACGACGGTGTCGTTTGCACCGACTGGCTCATTACAGCCGATGAAACGGCGGTCGATGTGTTTCTGACGGGTAAATCGTGGGGTGTCGAAAAACTGTCGGTTGCGCAACGACACTACAAAATCCTGATGAATGGCGTCGATCAGTTTGGCGGCAACAATGAATCGGGACCGGTTATGGAAGCCTACAAAATGGGCGTTAAAGAGCACGGCGAAGCCTTCATGCGGGCCAGGTTTGAACAATCGGCCGTTCGATTGCTCAAGAATGTCTTCCGGGTTGGGCTGTTTGAAAATCCCTACTTAGATCCGCAGGTTTCGCAAAAATCGGTAGGTATGGCTGAGTTCATGAAGGCGGGCTATCAGGCGCAACTGGAATCGGTGGTGATGCTGAAAAACAAAGCCAAAACCCTGCCGCTGACTAAAGGCAAAACGGTTTATATTCCTAAGCAATTTACACCTGCCGGCCGCAATTTTCTGGGTATGGATATTCCCGAAAAACTCGAATATCCTGTCAGCCTGAACATCGTGAAGAAGTATTTCACGGTAACGGATAACCCTGCCGAAGCCGATTACGCGCTGGTGTTCATGCGAAGTCCGGATTCGGGCGGGGGATACAGCATTCCCGATGCCAAAGCGGGCGGAACCGGCTACGTTCCCGTTAGTCTGCAATACGGCGATTATACCGCTCAGGGTACCCGTGACCCAAGTATTGCGGGTGGCGATCCACTGGAGAAATTCACGAACCGGACCTATAACGGCAAAACCGCCAAGACGATCAACACGTCAGATCTGAACATGGTCACCGAAACTTATGCTATGATGAAGGGGAAGCCCGTAATTGTTGCCTTACAGGTGTCGAACCCAACGGTTGTTAAAGAGTTTGAAAGCCAATCGAACGCCATTCTGGCCCATTTTGGCGTGCAGGATCAGGCGCTCATGGACATCCTCACGGGTGCACACGAACCCTCGGCCCTGTTACCCATGCAATTTCCCGTCGATATGAAAACCGTAGAAACTCAAGCCGAAGATGTTCCCCGTGATATGACTTCGTACCGCGATTCGGAAGGGCATGTCTATGATTTCGGCTTTGGTCTGAACTGGAAAGGCGTCATTCAGGATGCCCGAACCGCGAAGTATAAGAAAGCGGTTTTGAGTTTGAAATAAGTGCGTTCCCTCTCTTTTGAGTGCTGTTGCGTGCTGTCAGATTCTTAAATCTGACAGCACAGAAAGGTCCCCATTTCGATTTCGTAATCTACCTAATCAACCCATACTACTATGCACACAACCCGGCGCCATTTTCTGGGGCAGCTAGGTGCTCTTGCTACACTGCCACTCTTGCCGACCCTAGAGTCACTGGCGGCTCCTAAGCCTTTATTTTTCAGCATCTCCCTGGCTCAGTGGTCGCTGCATCGGGCGTTGTTCAAAAAGGAAACCACGACACTTGATTTCCCAACCCGAGCCCGCCGGGATTTCGGCATCACGGTGGTCGAGTACGTCGATCAATTCGTGAAGAACGAACCGGCCTATCTACAGGAACTGCTCAAGCGGAGTAAGGACGAGGGCGTTACGAACCATCTGCTGATGATCGACACCGCCGGGAATCTGGTGGATGCCGACGCGGCCAAACGGGCCGATGCCATTACGCGCCATTATGTCTGGGCAGAAGCGGCTCACTATTTAGGCTGCAAAACGATTCGGGTGAATCTACAAAGCAAAGATTCGGCCGATGAAGTCCGCAAGCGGGCTATCGAAAGTATGGGTCGACTGGCTGAAAAAGTTTCTCCGCTGGGTATCAATGTCGTTGCCGAAAACCACGGTGGCCACTCGTCGGATGGGAGTTGGATGGCCTCCGTAGCGAAAGCCGTTGGCAAATCAAACTGCGGACTCTTGCCTGACTTTGGAAACTTCTGTCAGTCGCATGACTGGGGTAGTTCAGAAAAAAACTGTGAGAAGCTATACGACCGTTATAAAGGCGTCACCGAAATGTTGCCCTATGCCAAAGGTGGGGTAAGTGCCAAAAGTTATGGGTTCAACGCTCAGGGCCAGGAAACCAAGATCGACTACGCCCGTATGCTCAAATTGGTGAAAGACTCGGGTTTCAAAGGCTATATTGGTGTTGAGTTCGAAGGCGAAGGAATGGCCGAGGAGGAAGGTATCCGCCGGACAAAGGCCCTGCTCGAATCGGTGGGGAGCAAATTAGTGTAAGCCATAACCTACATGACCAAAATCTATTATTTCCTTGCTGTTACGTTTAGTCTTCTCGCTGGCACGGCATCGGCCCAAACACCTAAGCAGGATAAGCTTCTGTTTGGCGTAGCGTATTATGATGAGTACATGCCCTATGAGCGTTTGGAGAAGGACATCCAGATGATGAAAGAGGCCGGTATCAATGTCGTTCGAATTGCCGAATCAACCTGGAGCACAGTGGAGCCGCAGGATGGCGTGTTCGATTATTCGCACATCGACCGTGTACTGAACGCGATGCACAAGGCAGGTATCCAGGTGATCATTGGAACGCCTACCTATGCCGTGCCGACCTGGCTAGTCAAAAAATACCCGGATGTATTGGCTATTACGCCACAGGGACCCAATCGGTACGGTGCTCGCCAGAATATGGATATTACCAATACACACTTCCGGTTTCATGCCGAACGCGTGATTCGGAAGATGCTGGAACACGTCAAATCGCATCCGGCTATTATTGGGTATCAGGTCGATAATGAAACGAAGCACTACTATACGACAGGAGATAACGTTCAGCAGGCTTTTGTTCAGTACATGAAGGAAAAGTACAAAACACTGGACGCTATCAACAAGGCGTATGGGCTGGATTACTGGAGCAATCGAATCAATAACTGGGACGATTTTCCATCGACAGTCGGTACGATCAACGCCAGTTTGAGTTCGGAGTTCTCGAAGTTTCAGCGAAAGCTGGTCACCGATTATCTAGCCTGGCAGGCTGCGCTTGTGCGGGAATACAAACGTCCGGATCAATTTATTACGCAGAATTTTGATCTTGATTGGCGGGGCTATTCGTATGGTATTCAGGCTGATGTTGATCATTTCGCGGCAGCTAAGGCAATGGATGTTGCCGGAATCGACATTTATCACCCAACGCAGGATAAGCTCACCGGAACCGAAATTTCATTAGGTGGCGACCTAGCCCGTTCTATGAAAGTCGATGCGTCGAAACGTGGCAAAAATTACCTGGTTCTCGAAACCGAAGCGCAGGGCTTTCCGCAGTGGGTTCCCTATCCGGGTCAGTTGCGGTTACAGGCGTTCAGTCATCTGGCGTCGGGTGCTAACATGCTGGAATACTGGCACTGGCATTCCATTCATAACTCTGCCGAAACATACTGGAAAGGGCTGTTGAGCCACGATTTTGAACCGAATCCTACCTACGACGAAGCCAAAACCATTGGGCGTGATTTTGAGAAGCTCAGTTCGAAACTGGTTAACCTCAAAAAGACAAACTCGGTGGCAATGCTGTTCAGCAACGAAGCGCTGACCGCTTTCAACGCCTTTAGTTTTGGATGGGGTGCCCGAGAAAAGTACAACGATGTGCTGCGGCCCATGTATGACGCGCTGTATCAGATGAACGTCGGCATTGATTTCGTCGATCCAACGAGTACAAACCTGGAAAGCTACAAAGTGCTGATCGTTCCGGCTCTTTATGCGGCTTCGGATGCGTTGCTGAATCGACTGAATAGTTTCGTGAAAAACGGCGGGCACATTGTTTACACCTTTAAAAGTGGTTTCTCCGACGAAAACGTGAAAGTGAGATCAACGCGTCAGCCAGGTATTATCAATGAAGCCTGCGGGATTTATTATAGTCAATTCACAATTCCAGTGCAGGTTTCGTTGAAGGGCGATCCTTATAAAGTAGGCAACGAGCAAAATAGCGTCAAGACCTGGATGGAGTTGATCACACCGACTACTGCCAGCGTACTTGCTTACTATGATCATCCCGTTTGGGGTAAATACGCAGCCATCACCGAAAATAAGTACGGGAAGGGGTTAGCAACTTATATGGGCTGTATCACCAGCGATGCGATCCTAAAAAAAATACTGGAAGATGCGGTGAAAAAAGCGGGTATTTGGGGGGCCGACCAGCAACTGGCTTTCCCGCTCATTACCAAATCCGGGGTCAATCAGCAGGGCAAACAAATTCACTACTACTTTAATTATTCGGCTGCTCCTGCCTCTGTGACCTACCCCTATAAAGCCGGAAAAGAGTTGCTTTCTAACGGAGCAATCGCGCCAAATGCGGTATTACCGCTGGAGCCCTGGGGTGTGAAGATCGTGGAGGAGAATTAAGCTGATCCTGTTGTAACGGCTAGATTTTTTGTCATTCCGACGAAAGGAGGAATCTCAAACTTGACTATCAAGAGACTTGAGATTCCTCCTTTCGTCGGAATGACAAAAAATAAATCAACTTACGCGTTCATATTCCACAAAATCAAAGGCCACTGCATGGCGCTCATCGGCTGGGTGCAGTCGTCGACTCACTTCCTGCCACTCGCTCTTGTTGAAGGCTGGGAAATACGTGTCTCCTTCGAATGTCTGATGAATTTCGGTTAGGTAAAGCGTTGTGGCAATGGGTAGGGCCAGTTTATAAATCTCAGCACCGCCAATGACGAAAATTTCATCGGTGGCTCGATCGGCTTTTCGCGCTTTGTCAATCGCATCGTCAAGTGTATGTACGACTGTCACACTTTCTGCAGTAAAGTCGGGGTTACGGGTAATAACAATGTTGGTCCGGTTAGGCAGTGGTTTACCCAAGGCTTCCAGCGATTTACGGCCCATAATGATGGGATGGTGACTGGTCTTGCGTTTGAAAAAAGCAAAGTCGTCGGGCAAGTGCCAGGGCATATCGTTGTTGAGGCCAATAACGCCATTGTCAGCAACGGCAGAGATAAGACTGATTTTCATGTTTTTTAAACGCAAAGGCGCAAAGGACAACGCAAAGGTCGCAAAGATTATAGTTATACTTAGCGCTCTTTGCGCATCCTTTGCGCCTTTGCGTTTAGATTTACTTAACGTTTCCCCGTCGTTGTGTCAACTCTTTCCAGTTCGTGACGATGATGCCTTCCTTTTCGACGAAGGCCTTCAGGGCGGGGTCCATCATGGCCAGCATATCGCCTTTACGCGTCTGCCCTGAATCGCTAATCTGGTCGAAGGTAGGTGTAGGCGAGGTGCAGTGCATGATAATATAGGTCAGGCCCGGCTTTGCCGAGTTGATCAGCTCGATAAATTTCTGGGTTTTGTACTTTTGAATGTTGGCATCAGTAACTGGCGTTCCGGCGGGTAAAGTCCAGCCATAACTAGTGCCGTCCAGATCGTCTAAAACGGGCAGCCCTGCATCCCAAAGCTGTTTGCCTACCTGCTGAGCCAGTTTCTGCATGGGCTCTGGTACATTGTTAACCTTAAAGATCAGGGACGCGTGACCAGCCGGAAACAGAACCGGAATTTTTTCTTCCATCGCCACTTTGGCGTAGCTCATGATAAACTTAGGATCGAACAGGGTTCCCATATGCGAATCCATATGCGTTGGCTGCATCCCAAACGCCCGGTATCGGGCCAGTTGCGCCCTGATTTCGGCCTCCACTTCATTAGCCGAAGCGTGCTGAACGACCTGCGCCACCGAATGCCAGAAGGCACCCTGTTCGTCGCACAAACCCGGTGCGTTTTTGCAACCCACCACCGGCGACCATCGGTAGTTATCCCACTCAGAGGTCAGCGTTAAGTGAACCCCTGAATCGGTGTTGGGGTGTTTTTTTAGGTAGTCGAAAAATTGCGGTACCCATCCACAAGGCATCATAACACTCGTTGAGTTGGCAATGCCTTTGTCGATGGCGGTAATCGTACCCACGTTCGATTCATAGCTCATCCCTGCATCATCGACGTGGAGAATAACGACTTTTTTGCCTTTCGGAAAGCCAAGTTTCTCCGCGTAGGTTTCAGTTTGGGCGTTAACGGACAAGTGGGTTAAGGTTATCAGGAGCAGGCAGGCAAGGAATTGTTTCATGAATGGTTGGGGGTTTAGGGTAATTGGGAAAAATCTGAATTAAAATTGTGAAGTTAGCCACAGAGATAATTGATTTAATTCTATGTTCTCTGTGCCTCTGTGTTTAACTTCACAATTTATTCCCTCGTAAAAACTCCTCGGCAGTCATACGTCGTTTGCCTTCGGCCTGGAGGGTGTTGAGTTGCAGCCATCCGTCGGTCGCCCGAACCAGAATCGTTTTCTTATTATCTGTATAGGCTTCTCCCGGTTCAGCCGCAAACGGGGATTCGTTGGCTAGCGAGACATCGTAGAGTTTGAATACTTTTCCGTTGATCAACGTCCAGGCCGAGGGGTAGGGCGATAGGCCGCGTACAAAATTACGAATGGCGTGGGCAGGTTGATTCCAGTTGATTTCCGTTGTTTCCCGACTGAGTTTCGGTGCTGGTTTCAGATCATTGGCAACGGGCTGGGGCGTGCGTGGATACTCACCGGCTTCAATGGCGTGCACGGTTTTGAGCACCAGATTGGCCCCACGCTCCATCAATCGGTCATGCACCGTTCCGGCGTTATCGTCGGGGTAAATAGGCTCGTAATCCTGAAAGATCATCTGCCCCGTATCAATTTCTTTTTCGATAAAAAAGGTTGTAACACCCGTTTCGGTTTCACCATTAATAATGGCCCAGTTGATAGGAGCTGCCCCTCGGTATTGCGGTAACAAGGAGCCATGTAAATTAAACGTGCCGATGGTTGGCATAGCCCAGACTACCTCAGGCAGCATTCGGAAAGCAACCACTACCTGCAGATCGGCCTGATAACTGGCGAGTTGTTCCAGAAATGCCGGATCACGGAGTTTTTCGGGTTGAAGAACGGGTAAATTGGCTGCTTCTGCCGCTTTCTTAACCGGTGAGGGAGTCAACTGTAACCCACGGCCAGAAGGACGGTCTGGAGCGGTAACGACTGCAACAACCTGGCAACCCGCGCCCAGCAGCCGATGTAAGCTGGCAACGGCGAAATCGGGCGTACCCATGAATACAATGCGAAGAGGAGTAGGCATGAATCAGTAAATCAGTTTTTACGAAGCGAATGGGCTATGTGTTGATATAGCCGTGAAGTATTTTTACTTTTGTATCACAGTTGCGTTGGTTAGAACGCGCTGCGTCAGAATGTGACCGGCCAGAAAATGGCTTAGCCTATGCGACGAACAATTTTTTATAGTCCTGAACCGTTTGCTTCGGAAACCCGACGGCACCCCTGACGCGTCTGCAAAGAAAACCAATTTGGTTGCAGAACGGTCGGTGTACCGTTCTTTTTGTTTTTAGGGAGCACACCAAACCAATGTGAATAACGAGTACGTATTATTATATTATGGCAAAGATTTCATATTACACAGAAGAAGGGCTCAACCGGCTGAAAGCTGAATTAGTTGATCTGAAAACGAAAGGGCGGACCGCAATTGCCCGCCAGATTGCCGAAGCCCGCGATAAGGGAGATCTCAGCGAAAACGCGGAGTACGATGCGGCAAAAGATGCTCAGGGTTTACATGAACTGAAAATATCGAAACTTGAAGAAGTTCTCTCTAACGCTCGGGTTCTTGATGAATCAACGATTGACGTATCGCAAGTTTCGGTGCTGTCGAAAGTGAAGATTAAAAACAAGAAAAACGGTGCTGAAATGACCTACATGCTGGTTTCTGAGGAAGAAGCTGACCTGAAATCGGGCCGGATATCTGTAGGTTCTCCCATCGGGAAAGGGCTGTTAGGCAAACATGTGGGTGATGTTGCCGAGATCAAAGTCCCCGCCGGTGTACTGGAATTTGAAGTAATCGATATAGCCCGGTAAATTAATGGATAATGAATAATGCAAAATGGATAATGGGACGGCTGCTATCCTACATTATTCATTATCCATTTTACATTATTCATTCATTATGCCTTCCATTTTCTCTCGTATCGTTGCTGGTGAGATTCCGGCGCACAAAATTGCCGAAACGGACAATTACCTTGCGTTTCTGGATGTGATGCCAACGGCCACAGGCCATACGCTGGTCATTCCTAAAAAAGAGGTCGATTATATCTTTGACCTGGATGATGAGCTGTATATCGGGCTGATGGCGTTTGCTAAAAAGATTGCCCCGGCTATCGAGAAAGCTATTCCCTGTATACGCATCGGAGTCGCCGTTATTGGATTGGAGGTGCCACATGCACATGTCCATTTAATCCCACTCAACTCCATGGCGGATATGAATTTTTACAATAAACTAAAACCGACTCAGGCTGAACTGACTGAGACGGCTGAGAAGATACGAGCGTTTTTATAAGCAGGTAGTTTTGCTACTTCCTAAGCCACTGCAACACGACTAAATTTCGTGTTGCAGTGGCTTTTTCATTTAGTGGCTCCTACCAGAAGAAGTACCGACGCAATGCCAATCAGAATGACCCAGGGCAGCCAGAACCGACGACTATCCCTTTTTCGCTCATCGACCGTCATATCTCGTCGTCGTTTGGGTGTTTTCTGAACGGCTTTGCTGACGTAGTAAAAGGAACCTGCCAGACCTCCCAAACCTAGATAAAAAGCCAATAATGCCAGAAATCCGTTGCCTGCACAGGCGATATTGCACGCTAAGCCGGTGACAACATAGGCGACAGCTATACCTAGTATACCCAATACGATGTAGAGCCCACGTGGACTCTTCGGTGTGTCGGAAGGAGTAGCCTTAATTTCCGGCTGAGTTGACCGGCGGACAGAATCTACTGGTGACAGCGAATCACCAGCTACGACAATACGTCGACCACCGAAGACGTTTGCCGTTGACTGTTGTGTCTGTACGCGTTGATTCCAGATCCCACCCAATAATCCAAACAGTAGGAAGTTACTCAGAAAGGCGACGAACAGCCACCGTCGGCCAAGCCAATAATGGGTTGCTGATGGTAGCTGCCTTGCAGAAAGCTGTACGTAAATTGCCAGGCCGATCAGGACCAGCATACATACATAGAGATAAATCAACGGGAATTCCCCTACTAGTGTAGCACCTAGTAAAACGCCGTTAACACCATTCGCTAGTTCGCCGAGTATAATTAGAAAAATAGCAAGGGATACATGACGACTGGCCCAATAAGAAAGAGTTTTCATAAACGCTGCCGAACGAATGAATAAGTAGTTAATTCATCTAAAATGTAAAAATTAGATGATTTGATAGGATATAGTAAACAAACAGTTCCTGCCAACTTATGTTTGACAGGAACTGTTTGTTTCGTGGACTACCAGAAAAGAGTGGGCTACTAGTAGCCCAGAGAGAAGCTAGGAGAGCGCTTTTGTCAGGGTTTTTTCTACGCCAGCTGTTAGCATGTCGTTTAGGTATTGAGCTACGGCCTCAACAAAACCGGGAAGTGCCGACAGATCGGTTTGCCAGATTGACACATCGGAGAGTACGCTTTTTACAAAAGGCTGTACAGTTGAAGGAACTCCTTTTTTGACCGTCTTCCAATCGCCATAAAAATAGCCCGCCTTATCGTCGCGGATTGGGTAGGTCAGGATGCCGCCATTAACGGCGATTTCTCCAAAAAACTGCCCTTTTTCTTCCCGAACTGCTTTCATGAACAGCAAATAAGCCGCAAAGCCCAATGCAATGTGTTTGGGCACGGCATTGAACTGCTCAAAATAGCGCTGAATGGTTGCTACATTGCGGGACTGCATTTTTGCGGTTTCCTGAAGCGAAATATTTAACAGCAAGTGGTCGAGGTTGGGGTTACGGAAACGATCGAGTACATCGTTGGCAAACTGTGCAACCGCTGCTTTATCCATACCCGGAATATCATAATCCGGTACGGTCGGTACAATCTCGGTAAGCATCAGCGATTCGATGAACTTGCTCATAGCGGGATGGCTCATTTCGTCGGCAACGGTTTCCAGGCCAAGCAGATAACCTAACGGCATTGTCAGGGAGTGCGTACCATTAAGCACCCGCAACTTACGCTCCCGGTAAAAATTGATGTCTTCGTCGATAATGATCTGTGGGGTGCTGGCATCCGCGAAACTCAACGTTTCCCGCACACGATCGTCGCCCTCAATGGCCCAGAGGTGATAGGGCTCAGTAAAGGTTAATAGCTCATCTTCGTAGCCAGCCTCCTGTTGTAATGCTTCCTGAGCTTCTTTAGTAGGGCGGGTTACAATCCGGTCAACCAGTGAGTTACAGAACCGAACGTGGAACTTGAGCCATTTGGTGAACAATTTTCCCAGCTCGTTGAATTGGGCCATTTTTTCGACCGCATCGCGGAGTTTCAGGCCGTTATCCGTGACAAGTTCGGTTGGGATAACTACTAGCCCTTTGGCTCGTGAGCCACCAACGCTCCGAAAACGTTCGTACAGAAAGGCCGTTAATTTAGCCGGAAACGACTGCGGAGGATGCTGAAAAATGCTTTCCTCTACATAATCCAGACCTACTTCGGTGGTATTTGAAATGATGATCTGCAGTTTTGGATTCCGGGCCAGCATCAGAATTTCTTTCCATTGCGTTTGTGCCGCCAGTACTCGGCTAATGGCCGAAACAATTGTGGTTTCGGAAACAGGTTGCCCTTGCTGAAGTCCACGAACTGCCACGGTGTACAGGTTATCCTGATCCGAAAATTCATTGGTTTGGCTATCCGTCGATTTGACGACGACAATAGACCCCCCAAATCGCCCTTCCGCATTCGCTTTCTGAACCAGGTAGTCGGGCAATCCGCGGAGGAGAACGCCAGTACCAAATTGAAGAATTTTTTCGGGAAAAACGGGTGCGGGGTGTGTCGAACGGGTTAATTTAGCCATGATTGGATGGGTGGCAATCTGCTTTGCAGTCATCAGTTGGATAATCGTTACTGTTATCTGAAATGGAAATTTATGGCTGGATTCTTCATAATTCAGCAATAATACGAACTACTTTGCGAATCAGGCGCTTTTTAGAATCTATTGATTCGTTGAATTCTTTAGAGTCTATTGAGCGGTAATAGACTCTAAAGAATCAAAATTGGCTCACTTACTTACCGTTTCAGTTTTCCCGAACTGTTGCCATTGGCCAGCGTGTTTACTTCGGCAACGGTAGCCAGGTTTACATCGCCCGGAATGGTATGTTTTAAGGCCGAGGCTGCCGCGCCAAACTCCACAGCCCGCTGCAAGTCGTTGAACGTTAGCAACCCATAAATTAAGCCCGCCATATAGGCATCTCCTGTACCAATTCGGTCGGTAATCGGCTGAATATCATAGACTCTTGACTTATACACATCCTGCCCATCGAATAACTTAGCCCCCAGCCGATTGTGGGATGCACTAACAGAGGTCCGTTTGGTATCCGTTATGTACCGAACGTTCGGAAAGCGCTTCATCAGCGCACGCCCTGATTCCTGAAACGTGCTTCCAACAACGCCGTAAAGCTCAGAAAACAACCCTTTGCTGCCCAGTACCAGCGTACAGCCTTCGGTAAGGGCAGGCATGATCTCCTGCGGACTTCGGCCGTACTGCCACAAATTACTTCGATAAACGATGTCGCTCGAAACAGGAACACCGAGCCGATTGGCCGTTTGAATACCTGCCAGCAAACAGTCGGCAGCGCCTTGTGAGAGGGCAGGGGTGATGCCTGTCCAGTGAAACCAGTCGGCCCCCTGTAAAATGGATTCCCAGTCAATGTCATCCGGTTTTATTCGTGAAAAAGCGGAATCGACCCGGTCATAAATGATCTGGCTGGCCCGGCTTCCGGCTCCGGTTTCCAGGAAATAGAGCCCGAGTCGCCCATCGCCGTATTGGATGTGTTGGGTACTAACAGCATACTTACGAAGATAACCAGCGGCCGACCGACCAAGGGCATGATCTGGAAAACGAGTAACATGGAAGGACTGTAAGCCAAACTGCGCCAGGGAGACGGCCACATTCGCTTCGGTACCTCCAAAGTGCATCATCAGGTTGTCTGTCTGAGCAAACCGCCCAACACCCGGCGGACTAAGCCGGAGCATAACTTCGCCAAAAGTGATAATTTTCATTCGATTGAACTTGAAACGGATTAATTAGGAGCGGGTCCCCATCAGCCAGTGACCACTTTTTTCTAATTCTTCGGCCTTGACGGGCTCTAATTTCGGCAATACTAAATGAATAATAGCTAATGCAATTAGATACGAACAGCTTGCAATAATAAACATTGGCCTGTACCCGAAAGCGGTGATGATCCGGCCTGCCAATAAGGACAATAAAATACCGCCTACCGACCCAAACATACCGCCGATTCCGCTAACAGACGCGACTACGTTTTTCGGAAAAAGGTCTGACGCAAACGTGTACATATTGGCGGCCCAGCCCTGGTGAGCCGCGGTTGCCAGGGAAATCAGCGCAATGGCAACCGTCAGACTACTGGTTTGGGCCGCAAAGAAGATAGGAACAACACAGAGTGCACAGATTAGCATGGTTGTTTTACGCGCGCGGTTAGCCGACCAACCCCGCTTCATAAACTGCGTACTGAGCCAGCCGAAAAAGATACTGCCGGCATCAGACACGACATAAATAATTAGGAAAGGAACACCAAAACTTTTAAGATCGAGTTTCTGGTCGAGGGCGTCGTTGGAGTTGAAGAAATCGGGTAGCCACGACATGTAGAACCACCAGATCGGGTCGGCCATTAATTTCCCGACAGCAAAAGCCCAGGTTTGTTTATACCCCAATAACTGCCCCCAGGATACCGTCCGGGGTGCTACTTTCTCGTTGTCGCTGCGAATATAGGCCAGTTCTTCTGCGGTAAGTTTGGTGCTCCGTTCGGGTTTACTGTAGGTGAACCACCATAAAATGAGCAGGCCAAAGCCCAGAAGACCGGTTACGAGGAACGAACTGCGCCAGCCAAATTGCAAAATTAAATAGGGTACAGAAATGGCGGTGAGAATGATACCCACGTTTGTGCCGGCATTGAATAGGCCATGCGCAAATGAACGTTCGTTTTTAGGAAACCAGTCGGCAACGGTTTTAACCGAGGAGGGGAAGTTGGCCGATTCGCCCAGACCGAGAAATGCACGCGCCCATCGAAGCCCGGTCATATTGTTGACAAACGCGGTCAGAACAGCGGCAATACTCCAGATAATAATACCCAGTGAGAATCCCCTTCGAGTGCCAATGCGGTCAATGAGCCAGCCAACCAGCAGAAAACCAATGGCATAGGCAAATTTAAAGGCAGCATCCACATCGCCATACAATACCTTAAACCGGTCGGTGGCTTCTTTGGTAAGAACTGTATTAGGCGCTACATCGAGCATCTCTTTTCGGAATAAATCGTCGGTCATCGTAAACGATAACACCTGCCGATCTACATAATTTATCGTCGTTGCCAGAAATAGTAAGGCAACAATCCGCCATCGAAAACGGCCCGAAGTAGTTGGCGTTTGCAAAACAAGTTTACGTGTTTAGGGAGAAAAGCAGCAAAGAACGCTTTTTTTTCTAAACACTCAGTTGGTAAATGAGTCAGTATCCGTTGACTGGCCGAATTGCGCGGGTTAAGGCTCGGTTTGCTGGGAGGGGAGTTCTATTGAATTGCCAGATGGCTATAGCATAACCGTAAAAATAAAAGCAAAAGCCGGGAGAAATGACCCGGCTTTTGCTTTTGCCAGCATGACTACACTTTCGCCCGCTCCTACATTTTTATCTGACGATTTTCTATTGCAAACCGAAACGGCCCGTCGACTCTACCACGACTATGCCCGAAAAATGCCCATTATCGACTACCATTGTCACCTGCCACCCGATCAGATTGCGGCCGATAAACAGTTTGACACCATTACGCAACTCTGGCTCTATGGCGATCATTACAAATGGCGGGCTATGCGTACGCATGGCATCGACGAACGCTATTGCACGGGTAATGCAAGTGACTGGGAGAAATTTGAAAAATGGGCGGAAACCGTTCCGTATACACTTCGAAACCCGTTGTATCACTGGACACATCTGGAATTGAAAAGCCCGTTTGGGATAACCGACGTTTTAAATCCCACGACCGCCCGGTTGGTGTACGATACCTGTAACGATCAATTGCCGGATTTGTCGGCCCGGAGCCTACTTCGGTATTTCAATGTTCGGGTGGTGTGTACAACTGATGATCCACTGGATTCACTGGAACACCACAAGCAGCTGGTGCAGGATGGCTTCAATGTGAAGATTCTGCCCGCTTTTCGCCCCGATAAAGCGATGGCTGCCGATGATCCTATCGTGTTTCGGGGATACGTGCAGAAACTAGCCGAGTTGACCAATCGCGAGATTCACACACTGGCCAGCTACCTCGACGCCCTGAAATCGCGTCATGATTATTTCGCTGAAATGGGCTGCCGCCTGTCCGATCATGGCCTGGAGGTGATCTATGCCGAACCCTACACCGAAGGTGAGGTACAACGGATATTCGATCAACTGAATAGGGGAGTTGCCATTTTGCCAATTGACGTTCTGAAATTCAAATCCTTCATGCTGGTTCAGTTTGCTGAGTGGGATCACGAAAAGGGCTGGACACAACAGTTTCACCTGGGCGCTCTGCGAAACAATAACCTCCGCCGACTCCGTGAGCTTGGCCCTGATACGGGTTGGGATAGTATCGGCGATTTTCCGCAAGCAGCCTCGTTGTCACGTTTTCTGGGTGGCCTGGATGATCGGAATCAACTGGCTAAAACGATTCTTTATAACCTCAATCCGGCAGATAATGAAGTGATAGCCACCATGATCGGGAACTTCAACGATGGGTCGATACGAGGTAAAGTGCAGTTTGGCTCAGGCTGGTGGTTTCTGGATCAGAAAGATGGGATGGAGAAACAGATCAACGCCCTCTCCAACATGGGTCTCCTGAGTGCATTTGTGGGTATGGTGACCGATTCGCGCAGTTTCGTGTCATTTCCCCGTCACGAATATTTCCGGCGGATTTTGTGCAATATATTCGGTAACGAAATCGAAAACGGTGAATTACCTAACGACGTTGCCTGGGTTGGTGAGATCGTTCAGGATATCTGCTATCGCAACGCCGAACGCTATTTTGGCTTTTAACTTCGATCTGTGACGCATACGTTTATTGACACAAGTGGCCCATCTGCCGGTTCGCCCCCCGTTCGACTTCATGTCGTTCAGGCAGGGCCAATAGATGGGCCTCTTATTATTTTGCTACATGGGTTCCCGGAATTCTGGTATGGCTGGCGGAAACAGATAGATGCCTTAGCAGAGGCCGGTTTCCGGGTTTGGGCGCCCGATCAGCGGGGCTATAACATCAGTGATAAACCAACTGGGATAGCTGCCTATAGCCTTGATTCATTGGTGGCAGATGTTATTGGACTAATCGATGCCGCAGGTCGGCACAACGCTATACTTGTGGGTCACGATTGGGGCGCGGCTGTTGCCTGGTGGACGGCGGTTTCGTTCCCGGAACGCGTAGAGCGGTTGGTTGTTCTGAATGTCCCGCACCCGATTGTGATGAAGCGGTACGCCAGTCGGAACATAGGGCAAATGCTGCGTAGCTGGTATATCGGTTTCTTTCAGTTGCCCTGGCTGCCGGAAGCCGTCGTTCGCCTGGGCAATTGGACTTTCCTGACCCAAACACTACGACGTAGCAGCCGACGGGGAATATTTAGTGATACTGATCTAAAACACTATACAGCAGCCTGGTCGCAGCCAGGTGCTGCGAAGGCCATGATCAACTGGTATCGGGCTTCCCTTCAAAAACCACCTGCTCGACAACCAACTATACGGGTTACTGTACCGACCTTATTAATCTGGGGCGTCCGGGATCAATTCCTAAAGCGGGAGATGGCACAACTCAGCATTGATCTTTGCGACAACGGACGCGTCGAATTTATCGAAAATGCCACCCACTGGGTGCAACATGATGAAGCTAAACGGGTGAATGAGTTGATAATGGGGAAGAAGGAGGAAAGGGAGGAAGGAGGAGAGGGACAGAAGGGAGGAGAGGAATAAGGAGGTCGGCTTTTGCATAATCCTATCTTCCTCCTCCTTCTTTCTTTCCTCCCTTCTCCCTCTATTGCTTATACACCTTCCCGTCTTTCATGACAAATTTGACGGCTTGCAGCGTTTTGATATTCTGAATCGGGTTTTCGTCTACGGCGATAATGTCGGCAAACTTACCGGCTTCAACCGATCCGATTTGCGCATCCATACCCAGCAGTTTTGCGTTGGTCATCAAGGCTGCTTTAATAGCTTCTACTGGTGGCATTCCTGCTTCAACCATGTATTCAAATTCTTTGGCGTTGAAGCCGTGAATGTAAACACCCGCATCGGTGCCAAAGGCAATTTTTACCCCTGCTTTGTAAGCTTTGGCAAATGTGGCCTGAATTTTTGGGCCGATGGCCAACGCTTTCGGAGTTACCAGAGCAGGGTAATAGCCGAAATGCCGGGCCGAATCAGCCGCGGTTTTACCGGCAATGATTGTTGGAACATAATATGTACCATGCTTTTTGAACAGATCAATCGCTTCATCATCCATCAGCGTGCCATGTTCGATGGTCTGTACACCAGCACGGATAGCGCGTTTCATTCCTTCGGCACCATGGGCGTGGGCAGCTACCGCAAAACCGTAATCTTTGGCCGCATCAACAACCGCTTTTACTTCTTCTTCCGTAAACTGTGGTCCCGAGCCATCTTTGGCGTTGCTTAGTACACCACCCGTTGCGGTAATTTTGATCAGGTCAGATCCATCCTTGTAGCGCTGCCGAACCGCCTTTCGAGCATCTTCAGGACCGTTGATAACACCCTCCGTTGGGCCGGGATCGCCCATCAGGTCTTTGCGGTAACCGTTGGTTGGATCGGCGTGACCGCCCGTTGTGGCAATGGATTTACCTACAGTAAGTACACGCGGCCCTTCTACCAGTCCAGCATTGATGGCGTTGCGAAGTGATACATTTACGCCTGATCCACCCAGGTCTCGAACGGTTGTGAAGCCTGCTAATAATGTAGTTTTAGCGTAGCCTGCCGCCCGATAGGCAACATCTGCTGGGTTGCTTGTAAAGCCGTCAATGGCACCACCCCGACGCGTCTGGCTTTCCAAATGAACGTGCATATCGATCAGTCCAGGCAGAACGGTTTTTGATTTCATGTCCAGCACCCGATCCTGCCCGGCAGGTGCTGTGTATCCTTTTTGTACGGCAGTAATCTTGTTGCCTTCAACAACGACCGTCATTTGGGGTTGAAGGCTATTGCCAACACCATCGAAGAGATTGCCGCAATGAATCAGTGTGCGTTGGGCAAACAGAGGAGAGGCCAGCAAGGACAAGCTTGCCAGCAGGTATAGTTTTTTCATAAATGAAGTTGGTTGGGTACAAAAAAGGCTGTAACCATCGGTTACAGCCCTCAAAATACGAAAAGACGTTGAAGAACCCTTATATTTTTGTTACCTGGACAACCGCTGCCTGGGGCTGGCCCTGGGTCGATGTGGTCGGATAGGGATAAACGTCGCGTAGAATTACCTTATAGGTCTGGTTGCTCAGGGTAACATTCGTTGAGTCCTGGCGCTTTGTCGAGTCTGGATTAAGGCTTGCTCCAATGACCAGATTAACTTTCGTGGAATCTGTTTCTTTCACTAGCAGCATCTTTACTTTTGCTTGCCCAGCCCAGACGCAGGTAGCACCCGTTGGGCAGCGGCTATCCTGAATAGAATCGACCCGAACAACTACATCCGAAGCTAGTCGGGCTGATTGGTGTAAGCCAACCGAGACCAGATCAGACGGTTGCGTATCGGACGATTTACAGGCTGAAAAGAGAAGAGTTCCAACGATGAGAAAACCAGAAAGCCGTTTCATTGAGTCTAACATAGTACTTGCAATTTGTTTCCTACAAGGATACTACTGCCAGAAAAATGGTTGGAACCGCTTCCTTATTTTTTCACAATGACGCCATCCGCAACAAAGGTCAGCGCTTTTTCAGGCTCGGTAATTTTTGCAATTTCTTCTTTCGACTTGCCCGCATCCTCGGCGTAGTGACGTAAATCGGCTACAGGGGTGGTGGTGGTTTCAGCGGTACCTTCAACCACAACAGTTTTACCGACAATGTCTTTCGGAACAAAGAAACCGTAGTCTTTAAATGTAACGCGCATGGTTTGCCCATCACCGGTTTTGACTTTCATCCAGCACCCTTTTACCTTACAGACCGACTCAACGGTGCCTTCTACTTTGGCTGGCATTTCAGTTTTGTCGGCCATTTTAGTAGCTAACTGAGTTGCTGGAATCGCCCCTTTTTCGGTAATTTTTTTGCCATGGAAACTAGCTTCATTCTGGGCAAATACACCCGTTGACGCGGCAAGCAACAAACATAATAACAGAAGATGTTTCATTGGTTTTCAGAAGATTGGTGAAATTGATTGTGTTTGGGTTGCGAAGCATTCGTAGACAAAAGTAGTAATTTCTGCCGTGAGGGCGCTTTAAAAACACAACTATGACAATTCAACAACACCTATCTGCCAACTGTCAGGCATTTATTGACCTGGCAGATAGTCTCTCCGAAGAGCAATTTCACTCGCATATTAATGAAAAGTGGTCGGTGGCTGAGGTAATGCAACACCTTTACTTATCAGCCCGACCTGTCGTACGACTGATGACTGGTCCGCGTGAGGGGTTGGTACAGTGGGGCAAAGCCGATTGGCCCTCAAGAACCTATACCGAACTAGCGTCGGCCTATTCAGAAATACTGGGGACAGGCGCTAAAGCTCCTGTTGCTATGTCGCCCCGGCTGGAGGATATGCAGGTTGAGAAAAGTGTACTAGTGGAACGTTTTACCGGGATTTATCAGGCGTTAGTGGAGGCAATTACTACCTGGTCAGAGCAGGAGCTAGCCACCTATTGTATACCCCACCCCGTACTTGGCAAGCTAACGGTTCAGGAAATGCTAATTTTTACCGACATACATACGCAACACCACTTGAGGCTATTACCTGAAGTATAAAAAAAGGCCAGCAGATCATTTCTGCTGGCCTTTTTTATAGCAAGATTACCGGGCGAGCTTCAGGCCGCGATTTCCAACACGGCCGAAGTAGTAGTTAACGCCGAATTTCAGTCGTCCTCCTTTACCCCGGCTAACGGTTGGGTCTATTTTATTGTAGAAACTGCTTTCGTACGAAATTTCAGCTCCCAATCGGTGTAGAATCCAGGCCATCATACCAATTTCAAGACCAACACTCGTGTATTTAGATTTGGTGTCGAGCGGGATCGTTTCCGAGAATTCCCGCCCGCTATTGATACTGGCTCCCACAAAGCTGCTGATTCGGGTACGAAATGGGTAATACCGGGCAAATGCGCCGACCTGCCGGGCGTGATATTTATTTCCCACAAGACGGTCTGCGTCGTAGCGTAAACCAGCCGCAAAACCCGGCTGGAAAAAATAGCCAAGGCGGGTATTGACGTCGAAGTACACCTGACCACTAGTTGTGCCAAAACCAATACCTCCACCAACAAATACGTTTCCGGGATCGAACCAGCTTAACTGATGTGTTTCCTGATAACTAAGTGATTTGTCGATTTCATCTTCGATCTTGTCACTAGCCTGTGTGGCCTTCTGACGCAGTTCCTGTTTCGTCCGGTCGTTGACAAGCGGCTGCGAACGGTCGGTTGAATCGGATCGGTTCTGAGCCAGACCAACTATCGATAGGCTTGTCGATACCAATAGGAGCGTAAGTATTTTTTTCATCGTCGTTGAGTTGAGAGCATGCAACTAATGTCCTATTAACCACGAATGAGGCATAAAGTTTGTGTTTTACCGCTGCCAGGACCGGGTGAACAAAAAAAACGCCCTCCCATTTTATGAGAAGGCGTTTGTACTACAACTTGAGGAGTGACTCAGAATTACTTCAATTGATCAAGCAGTGCCGACACCTGCTCAACTGATGTGGCAGGGAAATTAGCTATCCTAATTTGCGTGTCTTTGAACTTTCCGTAGCCGCTACCCACAATCATATTGGCCGTTTTAGCCGATGCAATGACTTCTGCCGATGGCTTTTTTGTGGTGGCTACAACGACCGTTTGCGACCGGTGCCGTTCCTGTTTGACAAACGGTTCGTAGGCGTCAGAACTATCCAGGAATTTATAAATCATCCGGGCCTTTTCTTCGGTCTGTTTTCGAATCGTATCAATGCCAATCCGGTTAAAATCTTCCGCAATTTTACCCAACAGATAAATGTACAGCACGTTTGGCGTTGCCGGCGTCTCGAAGTCCTTATAATGTTTCCAGAGGGTTGGTAACGTGTGATGCGCGCCAATCGTGAAGTCGTCCGTTTTTTGTAAGCGTTCGGCTTTTTCCAGGCACGCCTGGCTGGCAATCCAGACCCCTAATCCGGCAGGCATACCAAACGCTTTCTGTACCGAGAAAAACGCTGAATCAATGATGCCGAAATCCAGGTCAGGGTAGGGGGCGGATGAGACCATATCCACGCAAAACAGCTTCTTGGGGTATTTGCGCTTGAGCTTATGGATTTCTGTAGGTTTCATCTGCACACCCGATGAGGTTTCGTTATGCGTCAGGCAAACCAGTTCAGCATAGGCGGGTACCTCAATATCAGCCGCGTCAAATCCCTCTCCAAATGGTTTTTCGACCAGATGCGTATGCTTGTTAAGGGCATTGGCATAGTCATAAAACTTTTGGGAGAAGGAGCCATTTACGGCGTGAAAACTCTCAAATTCAACGCAATTCAGCAGGACACGTTCCCACACCTCCGATGCCGAGCCGGTAAAGAAAATGCCATGCGTGGCGGGTATATTCAGTAAGGTTCGTAACTGCTCGTCGGTAAATCTATAGATTTCCCGAAACTGCTTACTCCGGTGCGAAATCGAGCCAATCTGATCATCCAGCGCCTGTTGAAGGTGTTGGTAGAAGGTTGGGTAGAGTTCGGCGGGGCCGGGCGTGTAGTAGGTGTTTTTCATTAATAAAGAAGCCTAAACTTAATCGTGTTATCAATCCCTTTCAGTTCCTCAACCACTTCGTCAGCGTATTCTTTGGCGACATCCGTAATTACGTAGCCAATCTGCTCGTTTGTTTTCAGGTACTGACCATGAATATTGATGTGGTATTTAGCGAAAATAGAGTTCATTTTTGCCAGAATACCCGGTACGTTGGTATGAATATGCAACAGTCTGTGTGCTCCTTTCAGCATAGGTAGTTGCAGTTCAGGGAAATTAACGCTGCCATAAGTGCTTCCGTTGTTAATGTATTCCAGCAGCTTGCCCGGAACGAAATTACCGATGTTTGCCTGCGCTTCTTCGGTGCTACCTCCAATGTGTGGCGTCAGGATTACGTTTGGCAACCGGCGAAGCGTACTCATGAATTCCTCATTGTTGGTTTTTGGCTCATGCGGGAAAACATCGATGCCAGCCCCTACAACCTTACCACGCTCAATGGAATCGACCAGCGCAGGAATATCAACAATATGGCCACGGGAGAGATTCAGGAAGATAACCCCATTTTTCATCAGCGAAAACTCCCGGTAGCTGATGAGGTTTTTGTTTTCCTTCCGTCCATCGGTATGCAGGCTGATAATATCGGCAATGGCCAGCAGTTCGTCCAGCGATTTGCATTTGCGGGCATTACCAAGAGCCAGTTTATCAACTATATCGTAGAAGTAAACTTCCATGCCAAGGGCTTCGGCGACGACCGATAACTGGGTGCCGATGTTGCCATAACCAACCAGCCCAAGTTTCTTCCCACGAACTTCAAAACTATTTTTTGCTGATTTATCCCAGCCACCCTTGTGCATCAAATTACTCTTGGGCACAATACTCCGGATCAGCATAATGATCTCGCCAATGGCTAGTTCAACGACCGAGCGGGTGTTACTGTAAGGCGCATTGAAAACGGCGATGCCTTTTTCGGTACAGGCATCCAGGTCGATCTGGTTGGTACCGATGCAAAAGGCACCAACGGTCATCAGTTTATTCGCGTGTTCAAGAACGCGTGCCGTCACGTTCGTTTTTGAGCGGATACCCAGAATCGATACATCACGAATGGCTTCAATGAGTTCCTCTTCATCCAATGCACCTTTCCGAATTTCCACGTTAAAGCCTTCCTGTTCGAAGAGCTGAACCGCCACGGGGTGGACATTTTCCAACAGCAACACTTTAATCCGACTTTTGGGGTACGACTGGCTCCGGCTCAGGTTATTATGGTATAGGAATTCGTCGAGAGAAGGGGCTACGTGATCGGCTTTTTCAACGACACGAGGACGCATTACATTTTCGGTAAAGGCATAAAACCGGTTCGCCAGACCCGATGCCCGAATTTCATAGTCGGTATAGCCATCCCCAATAACGTACACTTCGCCATCGAGTTTCAGATTCCGGATCACCTGCGATTTGCCATCGTTGGCCGAAAGTGGATTTTTAGGGTCGAAACCAACAATTGCACCCGCTTCATCGAACACGAACGTATTGGCAAACACGTGATCGGCCCGAACACCCAGCGATGTTACGATGGGGACGATAAACTCCCGGAAGCCATTCGAGACGATGTAAATATTATCCGCGTTCTCAGTCAGGAACGCCTTGTTCCGCTGAAACGAATCGGATATTTTACCCATCAGATTTTCGATCAGAGCAGGCAACTGATCACGGTGGGCCTTTAAAAGATTCAGGCGTAGATTGAGCGATTCGGTGAAGGAAATTTCGCCCGACATACCCCGGTCAGTAATGGCTTTAACCTGATTCAGTACATCGTCGCGGTCTGGGCGACCGATGAGCGAAATCTCGCCCAGTACGTCCAGTGCTTCTACCTTGGTGAAGGTGCTGTCGAAATCAATAATGTAATACGTCTGTTCGGTCGTGCCGACGTTCGGTTGTTTAGTGAGCATGATTGGGATATCGCCATCGCAGCGATTTAGTGATCTTCTTATTGGTAAATCAAGTTAGGTGCTGTTAAAAATGCTACTGCCCGTTTCTCTGACCAGTACGTCCCCTGGATGCCTTCATCTTTTGCCGGGAAGCCACAGTGGCCGCCCTGTTCAGGGAACTCCATCCACATGTTCGGTAGTTCCCTTGCCAACTCGCTCGGGAAACATTCCGGCGACAGGAAAGGGTCATTTTTTGCATTGACAATCAGTGTTGGAATGGTAATGGCGGGTATAAACTGCAATGAACTGCTTCGCGTATAATAGTCTTCCACATCCAGAAAACCGTTCATGGGGGCCGTAAACGTATTATCGAACTCCCGAACGCTGCGTACTTTTCGCACGGCTTCGGTCGGAAAAATGCCCGGCATGACTGCGGCTTTTTCCAATACTTTTCGTTTTAACGTTCGGTTAAATCGGTAATTATAAACCAGACTGTCCCACTGTTCAAGCCGCCGTGCCGATCCCATTAAATACATGGGAACTGAAAACACTACCGCTTTTTTGATGGCTGGATGTACTGCCGTACCGTGTTCTCCCAGGTATTTGAGCGTTACGTTGCCTCCTGCGCTGAACCCCATCAGATAAATGGTTTGATAGCCTTTCGAAAGCGCATGTTGTATAACCAGCTGCAAATCACCAGTTTCGCCAACGTGATAAAACCGTTGCTGCCGATTCATCTCACCGCTACAGGACCGGTAGTGCCAGGCCAGACAGTCGAATCCATTTTGCGTTAGATGGCGTACCATTCCGGCCAGATAAGGACTCGTGGAGCTGCCTTCCAGACCGTGGGTGAGGATAACCAATGGATAATGTGTAATGGATAATGGATAATGCTGAGAAGGAATTTCTGCATTGTTCATTATCCATTGTTCACTATTCATCGAATTCGCCCAATCCAAATCCAGAAAATCATCATCGGGGGTTTCGATACGTTCGCGGACGTAGGAGACTGCTACCTTGCGGAACAGCGAGGGAATGATGGTTTGCAGGTGGCCGTTCCACAAACGGGTGGGTGGCTTATAACTTGATGGGGCAATCAGCGGCATTACCGAACGCGGGCGATTGAAGCCGCAAAGGTAAGAGTTCCAGAAGTTAGAAGCTTGGTAAATCCAATAAAAAAAGGCTGGTCGTAGGGCGACCAGCCTTTCCTGTTGAATACAACCTGAATTGAAAAAAGCAATGTTGGCTACTGCCGAAGCAGTAAGTGGTTCAAAATTGGTAAATAAAAAGAATTAATACAACTATTTCGATAAAATTTAATTTAGATTTCTGCTGATTGATTTGTTGCGAGTAGCGTATCTTGCTGAATCGTTGTGAATTAACGGATCGACTTTGATCCGTCTACGCATGCGTTCAAGCGCCATTCGACTACTTAGCTGCTTTCTGATAGCAGCTTTGCCAACGAGCTGCATTTTAAAAACTGATCCGTTAAATAACCAGTTGGCAATCATTTTAATGTAGATTCGCTATCCTGTATTCGTTTAATTAAATAACTGTAAGTTTATAATAACTATCCGCTCTGCGTTCATGAAAGAAGTTATTGGGTTGCTCCTTGTTGTGCTGCTAAGCCTGATCGGTTGCCAACCCAAATCGCCCGGACCGGCTACCATCATTAATACGAAAATTGTGTTACCCTCACAGGCTGCGCTGGTATCGGTGCAGACGACCGGTGCAACAACGGCTGAGGTAGTCATTAAACTCACGTCGGCTATTAAATCGACGGATTGGCGATTGACGGCGCAAACCACTTCGGGGGTGCTTTTGCCATTGGAGACCGGCGAGACAAAAGCATACGACCCATTTACCTTAACTACATTTAAACTAACAGGTGTGCAGGTAGGGCAGACCTATAAACTACAGTTGGGTTTTCGGTACAATCAGAAAGACAGCCTGACCCTGGAGCGGGCGTACACACATACGACCTACAACCCCTGGAAGCGACGGGAACATTTGCCATTTGACAGTGGTGATTTTACGGGCTCCATCATTGATTACACCGCCGACCGCTCGGGTAGTTCGGTTCGGGTTACGCGCTATGTTGATGCCGAAACCTGGCAAACCGTTGTATTTGGAAATGAGCAAAATGCCTGGTATGATGCCTATGCACCTGGGGTAACAGTTCGGCGGGGTCTGATTGAGTATATTTTGTACGGGCATAATATCGACCGGTCGTACTTCTATGGGTTGGGCTATCAAACAGATGATTTGTTCCCAGGTAAGTATGTCTATCTACGAGATCAATATGCTGTTTTTCCGGGTGGCGGTAGTGCTGTATTTCCCTACTACCAGGGCGAAGATGGTGAGCTTGCTTATTTTACAACTACAGAATGGGCGTTTTTCCTGACTAATAATGGATCACCGGCCATGCGGGGAATTTATGTGCAATTTGATCAGGAAGCTCGTGCTCCTTTACCAGAAAAACCGGGAGTTATGGCTACGTTCAGTATTGGTGAAGTCGGTTACGTTGTTAATCAGGTTCAGGGAAGCCAGCCACATTTGTTTGCCTACGATTCGCAGAAAGATATATGGACACGTAAGGCCGACTTCCCGGGTACTCAGCGAACACGCGGTGCTGGCTTTTCGGTCAAAGGAAAGGGCTATTTTGGGCTGGGCATTGCCACCAGCCAGCAGGGCCTTCGCGACATCTGGCAGTATGATCCCACTACCGATAAATGGCAATACATGACCGACTATCCGGGCGAAGGCAATCGCTATCTGGTGGTGTGGAGTGGACCTAATCGGGCCTACCTCGGCTGGGGCTACGAGAGCCAGACGGTTGTAGGATCACAGGGTTATCGGCAAGTGGGGTGTACGGATTTTTGGGAGTTCTTGCCATGAGAAAAAAGCATATGAAACTCCGGAGCATCTTCACATTTCTAAGTGTCTTACTCGTAGCCTCCTGCGTGAATGAGGTTCAACTTCCCATTCGGCAAGTGAAAGCGCGGTTGGTGGTTGATGGGCTGATTACGGACGAAGCACCACCATATCCAATAAAATTGACCTTGTCGGGAGCCTACTCGTCGGGAGGAGGTTTTCCGGAAGAGTTGATTATCAACGGAGCCGTTGTGACCATTAGGGATAACGGCGACCGAACCGTACAACTTGAGCAAGATCCTTTACTTCCGTCTTATTATTGGGTTCGGGACACTACATTTCGGGGTCAGGCGGGCCATTGGTATACGCTGAAGGTGGTTATGCCGGATGGGACTGTATATGTATCGACTTCTGAATTACTGGCTCCAGTGGCACCTCTGGAGCAGGTTTCTGCCGAATTTCATCAGTCTGATGGTAGTCTTGGTCAGCCCGACCTGTATAACATTCTGATCGATACCCGTGACCCAGCCACGTTGGGAGATTACTACCGCTGGTCGACGTATAGCTACGTACCCCGCTGGACAAGTTATGATCCTCAGCACCCACCCCCGCCGGGGGTGGGTGGCGTTTGTAATACTTGCTCTTGCTGGGTGCCTTACTATAGTCAGCTAACCAATGTGCTGTCGGATGCGCTCATCAATGGGAATCGCATCAGCCATCGGTCTGTATTCAATTCGCCCGTCTATGCGGTTGGTAAGCAGTACGTTGAGGTACGCCAATATTCGCTTACCCGTTTGGCGTACCAATACTGGACTCGTTTTGAGGAGCAACGTAGCCGAACGGGCTCCCTCTTCGACCCGCAACCGGCTTCTATTGAGGGAAATGTGCATCAGCAAGCCGATACAACCGTGCTGGCGCTGGGCTATTTTGGTGCATCGTCGGTAAGTCGACAGCGGCTGGTTATTCGGGGCGATACGATTCAATATGACAAATTCCTGAACCGACTCAATAAGGTATTTATCCCTCCCGGTCATTGCCCGGATAATTTTTCGATCTTTCAATTAGGCCCGCCCGTGGGTTGGTAGATACAAAGAAAACAGGTTATGACACAGAGATACACAGCGATGGTATGGAGATACACTGAGGTTTTTAGCTGGACTGGCGGGTTAAACAAACTAGTCGTACGGCAAACAAAAGTCTTTATGAATCTCTGTGCCATCTCTGCGTATCTCTGTGGTATGATCTTAACCGCTTGCGTGAATGAGGTACAGCTCCCCATTCGGCAGGTAAAACCGCGCCTGGTGGTGGATGGGTTGATTACCGACGAAGCGCCCCCTTATCCCATCAAACTGACTTTGTCGGGAGCGTATTCGTCGGGAGGAGGCTTCCCGGAAGAGTTGATTATCAATGGAGCTGTGGTCACCATTACCGATAATGGTGATCGGACGGTGCAACTTGAGCAGGACTTGCTTCAACCGTCCTATTATTGGGTACGCGACCCCAGTTTTCAGGGCCAAGCTGGCCATCGGTACACATTAAAGGTGGTTTTGCCCGATGGTACGGTCTATATATCGAATCCTGAATTGCTGGCTCCGGTGGCAACCATTGAGCGAGTTGATGCGGAATATCGCCGACAGAACAGCAGCTTCGGTCAGCCCGATCTGTATGGTATTTTTATCGACACCCGAGATCCGGCTTCTCTGGGAGACTATTATCGCTGGTCGACCTACAGTTATGTACCCCGCTGGACTAACGTTGATCCCATGCATTCTAGCTGTAGTGTTTGTTCTTGCTGGGCCCCTTATTTCAGTGAGCTAACCAATGTGCTGTCGGATGCGCTCATCAATGGTAACCGGATCAGTCATAGACTGGTATTTAATTCGCCGGTGTATGCCATTGGGAAACAATTCGTTGAAGTTCGGCAGTATTCATTAACCCGCTCGGCTTATCAATACTGGACTCATTTTGAGGAACAACGCAGCCGAACCGGTTCACTATTCGATCCGCAACCGGCTTCTATTGAGGGCAACGTGCACCAGCAGGTTGATACAACCGTGCTGGCGCTGGGTTACTTTGGAGCCTCGGCCGTGAGCAAACAACGATTGATTATTCCGGGCGATACGATTCAGTACGACAGATTCCTGAATCGGCTGAACAAGGCGTTTATTCCACCCGGAAGCTGTCCTGGTAATTTCCCGCTGTCTCAACTGGGTCCGCCAACGAACTGGTAATGAACTCGCTTAATCGACTTATTTATGACATACCGTATACGTATTAAGTATTGGCTTCTCTTCGTCAGTTGCTGGTTTCTTTGTGGGTCTGCCCACGCCCAGACCCGTTTCCGTATTTACGGTCAGGTAATGGATGGCGTAACGAACAAACCATTGGCCAACGTGTCGGTCTATGACAAGAAGCAGGGTGCTGGCACAACAACAGATAGTACTGGCGCTTTTAGCATGCAAGTGCTGCCCGGGCCGTATAACCTGACGTTTTCTGCCGTAGGCTATTACACCCGTAGCCGGTTTCTGGAAATAGAGCGGGGGAACATACGGATGGAAGTGGCACTCAATCCAGACACCCGCCAACTGGATGAAGTTAATGTAAAGGGCCGTACGCCCGATGCCAATGTGTCGGCAACACAGATGAGCGTGGTGCGGTTGGATATGAAAAACCTGCGAAATATTCCAGTGGTATTTGGGGAAGTCGATATTCTAAAAGCTTTAACGCTGCAACCGGGCGTAAGTACGGTAGGCGAGGGGGCTGGCGGGTTCAATGTACGCGGTGGCCGTACCGATCAGAACCTGGTATTGCTGGACGGTGCTCCGCTGTTCAATACCAGCCATTTGCTGGGCCTGTTGAGTAACCTGAATGCAGACGCGATTCAGGATGTAACGTTGTATAAAGGCGGTATCCCGGCTGCCTATGGTGGACGATTATCGTCTCTGCTGATTATGAACACCAAACCTGGCGAAACGGATCGTATTCGCGTTGATGGTGGTGTTGGCTTGTTAACCAGTCGGTTGATGGTGCAGGGGCCGGTTACGAAGAATAAGAAACTGACGTTTCTGGCGGGCGGGCGCATTGCGTATCCGTCGTTTATTCTGGGCTTGTTTCCCGAACCTACGAATAAAGACCGTGCGTTTTTCTATGACCTGAATGGACGACTGACCTATCGACTCAATGCCGACAGCCAAGTATCCGCAACAGTATATCGAAGTTACGATACCTTCAAATTTCCGCAGGATACGCTGTATACTACGCAATCGACCTTGCTGACAGCCCGTTGGAGCCAGCGACTAAATCCACAACTGTCTTTCAATCTGACGGCTACTCAAAGTGACTATCGGTTTTTCTTAGATGGTCTGACGGCTGCCAATATGTATCGCTATCGCTCCACCATCCGCCAGCGCGACGCCCGGCTCGACTGGTTATATAGTCCCAAACCCACCCATCGACTTGAATTTGGCGGATCGATGACGGGCTATAGTTTGCTGCCCGGTTCAATTGTTCCTACCGGCGACTTCTCAAATATCAATTCGCTGACGTTACCAACTGAACAGGCTCGCGAATGGGCGGGCTATATCTCGGAGGAATGGACGCCGGTTCGGGTGTTGTCGGTACAAGTGGGGGTTCGGTATGCCCAGTTTACGAACGTAGGGCCGGGCGTGGCGTATCAATATGCCGAAGGGCAACCCCGCACTCGGGAGAGCATTATCGATACCCTGCGCTATAACAGCGGTCAGGCCGTTGCGCAGTATGGAGGTTGGGAGCCGCGCCTGACCATACGGGCGAACCTAACCCCCAATAGTTCGCTGAAAGTAAGCTACAACCGAACCCGGCAGTTTCTGCATTTGATTTCGAATACAACGGCCATCTCGCCCGTCGATTTCTGGAAAGTGAGCGATGCCCTGGTGCCACCTCAGGTAGCCGACCAACTGGCGGTGGGCTACTTCCGCAATTTTAACGATAACATGTACGAAACCTCCATAGAGGTCTATCATAAAACGCTGGAGAATCTGGTCGAATACCGAAATGGCGCTACGCTGTTGCTCAATCCAACGCTGGATGCAGACTTGTTGCGGGCACAGGGCAAGGCATATGGCGTAGAGGTAAGTGTTCAGAAAACGCGCGGATTACTAACGGGTTTAATTGCCTATACCTATTCCCGAACGCTGGCGCGGGTGTCCAGCCCGTATCCCAGTGTACAAATCAATGGGGGCGAGTGGTATCCGTCCACCTTCGACCGACCCCATAACCTGACCATTGCTACTCAGTGGAAATGGAGTCGTGGCTGGACATTCGGTACGAATTTCGTATACACCAGCGGTCGCCCGACAACGTATCCTGATGGTACCTACCGACTCAACGGCGCTAAAGTGCTCGATTATTCGCAGCGCAATGCCGACCGTATTCCTGATTATCACCGACTGGATGTGTCGTTTACGAAAGATGGTCGACGAACACCGGGTCAGCGGCATTACAGCAATTGGTCCATATCGTTCTATAACGTCTATGCCCACAAAAATCCCTATTCAATCTATTTTCAGCGTGTGAATACCACAACCAAAAGCTACCAGCTATCTGTTTTTGGTACCATTATTCCATCTATCAGCTGGAATTTTACGTATTAGCGACCAGTTGTAGATAACGCATTATCTGACTGTAACCTGTTATCTTTGATAAACAGTCATCAATAGATCATGTCCGACCTGCTGTTTCGAATTTTAGATACGCCCCAGGCTCCGCTTATTTTGCAACAGGCGCAGGCCATTTTGAACAATGAACACCGGAAACGACAGGCGTTCTATGAATGGCTTGATGAGGACAAAAAGGCTGAGTTTATCAATGGAGAGATCGTTGTACATTCACCTGCATTGGATCGACATAATTCCGCAATGTTGTTTCTGGCGACACTGCTAAGTGTATATGTGAATGATCGTGACCTAGGCTATGTCCGTGCAGAAAAGGCTCTGGTTGAGCTAACCCGCAACAGCTACGAACCCGACGTTTGCTACTTTGGGCCTGCTAAAGCCTCCCAGATTACAGACGATCAATTATACTACCCTGCGCCCGATTTTATTGCGGAAGTTCTTTCAAAGAGTACCGAAAAGAATGATCGCGAGACCAAATTTGCCGATTATGCCGCTCACCGTGTTGCTGAATACTGGATCATAGATCCGCTTCGCCGAACAATTGAGCAATATAGTATTGATGCCGATATAGAAGAATACGCGCTGATGGGATCGTTTGGCATTAAAGAAACGGTAACCAGTCATGCTATTACAGGCTTTACTATTCCTGTGCGGGCCTTGTTCGACACGGCGGCAAATATGGGAGCCTTACGCAACCTGCTAACAAAAGACGTTTCTTAAACCCCAGAGGCCAATACCGGTACAAAGTGCTTCTGATTCAGCGGCAGATTTTCGGCTGTCCATTCGATGTCATCGACGAAGGCAAATGCGCGGACGGGGCAATCGACCACGCGGCAGTAGTGGCAGCACTCTTTTTCGCAGGGATCAGTGTGAACAAAAATTTCAACTTCGCCCTGAAATCCCTCTTTGAGTGTATCTTCAAAATGATGCACCTCATCATGTACCTGATGCAACTCCCAATAATAAGGGAGCGTCAGATGGCAGTCGATGTGTAAATCAGCCCCGTACTTCTGCACGCGTAAGTTATGCACATCAATCCAGTTACGGTCTTTGTGTACATTCAATAGATTCACGACCCGGTGGAGCGTTGGAATATCGGTTTCGTCCATGAGCCGGGCAACGGATTGGCGGGTAATCTGAAATCCGTTATAAATGATCACTAGGGCCAGCACAACAGAAAGCGTACTATCGATCCAATGTTTACCGGTAACGCTAACCAGTACAATCCCGATCATGACCACAATACTGCTGAACGTATCGGTCAGTAAGTGCTTACCATCGGCGGTTAGGGCGGCAGAATCCGTAACACGACCCGACCGGATGAGCATCCAGCCCACAAAGGCATTAGCCGCAGCCGTTACACCAACCAGGGCAAACCCCCAATCAAGATTACTTAACGGTTTAGGGTCGAAAAAACTTAGAATGGCCTGCCAGATAATGACTAAACCTGCTGAAAGGATCATGGCACCCTCGAACCCCGATGATAGAAACTCTATTTTACCATGCCCGTAGGGGTGATTATGATCCCGGGGTTGTCCGGCCAGATAAATACTGTAAAAAGCGAAACCGCTGGCTATAACATTGACAATGGATTCGACAGCATCAGAAAGAATAGCGGTCGAATAGGTTAGGAAATAGGCGGTGAATTTGAGAACCAGTAAAACAATGCTCAGTCCCAGCGAGATGCCCATCCAGCGGTATTTCGTTTGTTGACCAGCACGCATACAGTTTTATTGAGAAGTAGTTAGGTGCTACAAAGGTAACGATTCGTACGGGGAATGTTGGTGTTGGATATTGAGTGAGCAGGCTATTTGATGCGTTCATTTCGGTTAGAAACCACAAGGGTATCTGATTCGGAAAAGGCGCATCGTGGTGTAAGTTTCTAAAAACTGATACCACGATATAAATATTTTTCGAAGAAATAGTAGACCGCTTTGTAATACATACTCTTTGTGTACTTTTGACATAAAGAGCGCGATTCTACGCTCTGAAATCCCGAATACCTCTTATTTCTACCAATTTGCCCGGATTTTCCCCTATGAAAAAACTTGTTCTATTACTAGCCTGCCTGAATGTATCCGGCGCTTTACTGGCCCAAGTCCGCAGGCCACTTCCTATTATCGACGTGCATGTGCACGCCATGAAGGTAAGCCCCGGTTTTGCCGTTGAAATGTGTCCCTGGTTTTTACGTGATATGCCAGGGGGTGACCCTAACCAACAGATGCGCGCATTCCTCAATACGGAATGCGTTGACCCCTTACAACCCGCCAAATCGGACAAAGAAATGACGGCTGCCGTACTGGAAACGATGGAACGGCTCAACATGACCATCGTGGCGTATGGCGATGCGCAGATTTTGCACGAATGGAAAAAAGCCGCTCCAGACCGGGTTATTCCGGGCATTGGGGTCAGCTCGCCGAAGGATATGAGTGTAAAAGCATTTACGGATTCCCTGTCGACCGGCTTTTATAAAGTAATGGGTGAGGTAGCTCCTCAGTACCAGGGTCTTTCGCCGAGCGATATGTCGCTGGATGAATACTTCGCTGTTGCCGAAAAAATGAATATTCCGGTCGGAATTCACATGGGAACTGGGGGTAATGGGATGGCTAACATCAGTGGAGGGAAATACCGGGCTTCATTGGGCAGACCGTTCTTATTGGAAGACATGTTAGCCCGTCATCCCAAAATAAAAATATGGGTGATGCATGCCGGGTACCCGATGATTGATGAAATGATTGGGTTGATGGGGGCCAATGCCTATGTGTATGTCGATCTGGCCGGTTTCATCTGGAGTTATCCTCAGGCAGAAATTCATGCCTATCTCAAACGGCTGGTGCAGGCTGGATTTGGCAAACGGATTCTATACGGCACCGATTTTATGGTATGGCCCAAGTTATTCGAAACCTCGATCAGCGTGATTGAAAACGCCGACTACTTATCGTTCGATCAGAAACGGGATATTATGTTCAACAATGCGGTCCGCTTCTTCCGGCTGGACGCCAGCAAGTTTAAGTACCCCTGATTAGTTGCCTCAAGGAGTTGTACTTGCTATGTAATCGCGCAAAATTTTTAACCACAGAGGCACAGAGAACACAGAGGGAAAAGCATTGATTCTCTCTGAATTCTCTGTGCCTCTGTGGTTAAAAATGAAGGTTAATGCTGTCTACTTATTGAAATCGATGCTTGCCTTCAGCTAAATTTGATGGTGGGGTTTTTACGATGGCAAATCGTTGCAGAAACTGTTTGTGATTATTTTCTGGAAATGGAACAGGTAGTTTACGACCCTGTACATAAAACTGACTTTTGTCGATTCGCTCCACAAAATCCAGATTGATCAATAGGGAACGTGAAAGGCTGTAAAAATTAGCACTCGTAAAAAATTGAGCGATATACCCTAAATTCATCGAAAAAACCTGCTTTTGCTCTTCATGAATCAAGTAGACCTCTACGTATGCCCGGTCGGCCTGTAAGTAAAGCACCTCACTTTTTTTGATCTTCACATATCCTTTTCCCTGATCGACGGGTAGATACAGGCTATCCGATAAAAAGGGATCAACGGAGTTAACCTGGGCTGCCTGATAATTGTAATAGGCCAACTCGACCTGAATCGCTAATTCTTTATGTCGGAAGGGTTTTAACAGGTAAGCTGCTGGATGCGTCTGTTGGGCCCGAGCAATGGTGGGTTGCTCTGAGTGTCCCGTCAGGAAAATAATGGGTACTGTGTGTTGTGTGAGTAAACGTTGTGCAATATCAATTCCATCGTCGGTGGAGTGTTCCAGATGGATATCTATTAACACCAGATCGGGTGGATTGATGCGGGCCGAGGTCAGCGCTGCGGGTAAACTGCGTGCAATGTCGGTCACGTGATGGCCTGCCTTTTCCAGTGTTTCCCGGATATCGTGGGCGGTTACCAACTCGTCTTCGATGATTAGGATTCTGAGCGATTTCATATAAACTGTACTAGATTTTTTGCCACTTGGGCGAAAGAGGAAGGAGGGTAAACGTCATCGTAAAGACCGTACCACCATTATTTTCAAACTGATACGTACCGTACAATTGCTCCACTTGTATCTGAATCAGGCGCATGCCAAATGATTTGGACGATAATGGAAGTACATCAAAGCCTTTCCCATTGTCGGCTACATGCAGGTGAAAGGTGTTTTTATCTAAAGTGGCCTCAATGTGGAGGGTTGGGTGTGAATTTCCCGGAAAAGCATATTTACAGGCGTTGGTTACCAACTCATTCACAATTAACCCAATACGCATAACATGGTCGGCAGAAAGGGTGAGGGTAGACGGGATTTGGTGAATGGTCTCGACCTCATCCAGTTCAAATGTTTGTAAGACCATTTCGGTCAGTTCTCGTATAAAATCAGCTACATTGACTGTAATGAGATTGTCACCATCGTAGAGTTTGCGCTGAAGTAAACTCATTACTTCAATACGACGCTGACTGTCTTCGACGGCATTTCTGGCACTTTCGTCAACGAGACGATTGGACTGCAAACTCAACAGGCTGGATATTAACTGTAAGTTATTTTTAACGCGGTGGTTTTGCTCCTGTACCAGGGCTGCATTATGAAAGCTAAGCCGGCTGTTTTTTCGCGAAAGCCGATAGAATGTCACACTTGCAATACCCATACCTAGTAACAAAACCGAAATCACTATCAAAAATCGACGTTGTGTCTGTTGGTTTTGCTGACTCAGTACCAGCTCTCGCTGTTGACTTTTGAGTTGGGCTTCTTTTTTTTCGGTATCATACTCAACACTAAGCCGGGAGACCGCTCCATGTCGATCGGCCATCATTTGGTCGCGCTCAAAGCCTCGAACGACCAACGATTGATCGAACGCCTTTTGCCAATCTTTTTTTTGTTGGTAATACTGCATATACGTATTGACCAACTCCCGATCCATCTCAAACTCCCTGCTATGTAACGAGTTATACAGGGCGCTTGCCTGCAGCAGCAGCGGATAGGCTCTATCTGGCTGATTGAATTGTAAATAGGTACGAGCAAGCTGGAGGCTAACGATAGCCTGGCTGCTTTTTTGGTTCAAGGCTCTATGTATTTGTAAGGCTATCTGATAGTACTGAAATGCCTGGGGATTTCGCTGGAATCCGTAAATTTTACCAAGCATGCCGCTCTCGGCAGCTATACTAATGGAATCCTTCAGCCTGTAAGCCATTTGTTCAGCCCGTTTACAATAGTAAAACAGACTGTCTTGTGATGGATGCCTTCGACTGTTGACTAAGCTATCATAACAAACAGACAGATAAACATCGCTCATAGACTGGTAGGCCGACATCAGGGCTTTGGGCGTACTCGTCCGGGCATAAGCCAACGCAAGTCGGGCATAGTCGAGTGCCTTATTCAGATTCGCTTGTTCCCGTTCCAACCAGGCTAGACGGGCATAAATTCTGCTGATTTTATCAAGTTGATGCTTTTGTTCTACAAAACGAAGCGACTTCATGAAATAGCGCTTGCCAGTTAGATAGTCCCGGGCGGCTACGTGTATTTTTCCATACAGGTAATAGGCTTCTGCAAAAAGTGCAGCGTCTTTTTTGGCAATCGCTTCCCGCTCAACTTCCTGAGCATAGGCGAGTTTCTCGGGTTGTAGGGGTAATCGGATGGACGGTTGGGCAACAACAGCACTCATTCGGATGAACATAAGCAGGAACAAGAGCTGAAGTTTGTTGCTGTGCGATTTCATCAAATACGGCGTAGAGCCTGGCTGTAGATAGATAGGGCTATTTGTAAAAGTAGGTTTTTTCGACAGACTACCTATCTCATAAATGCCTTTTTTTGATTCGTAAATGGCTCGGAAAGCAATTGTAGGTGTTCGGAAAGAGGTTATCCTATCTGGGAGGTTCTACGAAATGCATGTTGAAATTACCGCTAAACTTGAGGTACTAGAATGTCAACTCATAGAACTCAATTGTATGTCAATAGGAAAACGGAGTTGATATTTCAATGGCTTATTATTCTATCCACACCATTTTTTTAACAGCCCTGACGTAGTAAAAGAAACACGCCTGTTGTGGAAGCCGGGACTGATAAATTAAAACGCAATTTATGTGTTGATGATCTTGTTTGTGAGAGGTCATGAATTAAACTTTCGCCCAATCTTATGTTGGATGCGGGCCTGAGTATGGCTTCCGTCAGCGGGTTGCGTTTGGCAGTAAAGCAAGCGTGGTTGCTCGCATTTCCGACTTCGGTCGACAAGCATAACTTGCGGGTTTTGCGGACGGTTGCTTACAAGTCATCTACGTCTGACAAGCCAAACTCCTTGACAGTCAGGTTTTGATTTGTGGAGCGGTTTTTTGCTATAGGGAGCATGTTCCGTCAGTTACATTTTTGTACAGTTTAACTTCAAAATATAGTGAGAAAAATCTAGCATAATTGAAATTTGTATGTTTAACAAGCTCCACATTCAACACGAGTTAATTTTACTCACGCTATCTTCTTTCGTATCATTTTTCATTAGCTACTCAACTTCAATAGGGCAGCCCAAACCTAATAATGGTCCATACAGTGTACGTGAAATAGAGGACATAGCCTGTCTGAATGCTACTGAATTTGAAGATTACTTTAACCGGGATGGTTTTAAAAAGTTGAATTTGAGAGAAATAACGTCACAAGCATATGAGTATATTAAAGGCGAAGAAATGAGTATTATAATTTCAAGGGAAAAAACGAACAAGGCTACATTTCTTCTCAAAACTAATAGTATTGATAGGCGTAATAGAATAATAAACTCTCTAAAAAGTGCTGGTTATGTATATATGGGTGATCGTTCGGACATGCTGAAAAGACTGGGCGGAACTGTGATTTTTTCTTTTGAGGATGAATCTGATAAATACTCAATATTTTTAATAGTTAATGATGTGGAGAATCTAAAAAGGGTTAATCAGGATTCAAATTTTCCTGTAACTAACAATTCAGTATCTACTTCAAATTGGGGAATTAGTTCGAATAAAGTAGACGTCTATTCCGGTCCTTCTCAAGGTAATATATTTGTTAAAGCAGGTAGTACTATTTCACTCAAAGCTACAGGCGTTGTTCGGTTTGGTGCCTTTGCGGGAAGCGGGTACGCAGATGGCATTGACGGATTTACAGCCTATAATAAAGTGAGTGGCTTCCGACACGGTGCCTTATTAGGCCGAGTAAACAACGAGCCTTGGTTGCTTATAGGCACAAACGCATCCTATAAGTTTAATAGAGATGGGGTGTTGACCCTGTTGATAAATGATAATTCGCCTGACGACAATCAAGGTAGTTTTATTGTTGAATACAGCATCAATGACGAGTCAAAAGGTACAATAAATAATGTTTCAACTAGTGAGAATAATAAGTTTGTTATACGAAATTCTTATAAAAGTAAAGTCAATTTTGAATTGAGCCGTGATAAATCAGAATGGACATCATATTCATTAAATGGTTTGAGTCAATCTGATTATTGGTACACTGATCAACAGCAAAGCTTTTTTCGTATAAAGATGCTTACAACAAAGGTTTACAAGATAGAGGCTGGAAAAAAATATAAAATAGATTGGAATAAATCGGAGTGGTGTTTTGATTTATTTTCAGATGGTGACAGATAGCGTGTTTTAGTAAGTAAGTTTAGGCGACAGGTTGCACGCCCCGAAGGAAGCTTTGCGCACGCGGTTATTTTTTGAAACGCTCAAACGCTTTATAAACAGCCAGGTGAAAAATAGTCGCGTGGTTTTCATCACCAAAGTAGTAGAAACCGACTTCTAATGGTTTCGTGCTATACTTTTTCAATAGGGATACCAATTGATTGGCATCCGTCTCCATAATTTTTCCTTCTTTTCCAACGCCTACAAATACTGTAGTTTTCTGTTGAAAATCTGGCTTCGCAAATACGGGAGGGTACGCCATTAAGGACTCGTTATCCCACCACAGACTTGGGCTGACAATAATGTACTGGTTAAACAGGCTGGGCTTTTTAAACAGGATCTCGGTTGCTAAAAGTCCGCCCAGCGATTGTCCAATGATGGTTCTTGACGGATTCGAACTGTAGTTTTTCTGGATATAGGGTTGCAGTTCCTTTTCGAGGAAAGCTATAAACCGTTGCGATTGCCCCGTTGTGGGATACTCCTTTTTGTCTTTTTCTACAGTGGTTGGATACGTAAAATCGCGCCTTCGGTCAACGTTGGCAATGCCAACAACGATTGATTTGGGTAATAGATTAACCCACGGGAAATTGGCAAACTGCACCAAACCCGCGATATGAATGAAGTCTTCATCAGCTGACCCGTCCAGCAGGTAGATAACCGGGTACTTTCCAATCGAATCTTTCGAATAACCGTCGGGTACGTAAATATTCAGCGTTCTGGTTTCCCCTAATTCTTTGGAGGGAATGGCGTCGATGAGGCCGAGTACGAACGGCTTAGTTGAAGGTGGATTTTGCCCGAATGAAGGGTTTGCTAGTAGCCAAAAGCCAACAGAAAAAGTAAGACACAGTACTTTATACATCTAAGTCGCTTGCCGATAGTTTGGTACGTTGTAAGTTAGTTTTTTGTCATTCCGACCTTAGGAGGAATCTCAAGCTTGACTATTACGCAACGTTGAGATTCCTCCTGGCGTCGGAATGACAAAAAAACAGCCGACTGAAGGAATTGAAAACTTAGATTAGAGGCACGAGTAAATACTCGCGCCATTACCGGGCTACCTGTGCAGCTACAGCCTTACGGGGTATTTTCTGATCCCGCATGGCTGCGTTATACACAAAACTGGCAACAACCGTGGCCGCCTGCTTCAGGTCATCGGGTTGCAGGTGATCGTAGGTGTCCATATTGGTGTGGTGCGTACGGGTACTGTATTCAATTCGATCCTGAATGAACTGGAAACCCGGCAAGCCTACCCGATCGAACGATTGGTGATCCGTTCCGCCCGTATTCGCGGGCGTTATCGTCGTGGCGCCCAGGTCATTGAATGGTTTTAGCCACTGGCTGAAAATAGGACCGGCTGCCAGATTGCCCTGCAAATAAATGCCCCGGATTTTCCCCGTTCCGTTATCGACGTTGAAATAGGCGGCAATGTTTTCGCCCTCTTTGGTCAGTTTTTGGGTGGCCTTATCGACTAAGTGGTTTGCCACGTAATTTTTGGAACCGTGCAGACCCTGTTCTTCACCGCTCCAGAGCGCAATTCGGATCGTTCTTTTGGGTTTAGCCCCGATCGTATTCAGGATGCGTACCGCTTCCATCATGACCGAACTACCCGCTGCATTGTCGGTGGCACCCGTGGCGGCATGCCAGGAGTCGAGGTGAGCCCCCAGCATAACCACTTCGTCTTTCAATGAAGGATCGGTACCCGGAATTTCGGCCAGTACATTATAGCCTTTAGTGTCGTCCTTGTAGAATTTGGTTTTTACGTCCAGCTCTAGTTTTACAGGAATACCCGCTTTCATGAGTCGGCAGAGCGTCATGTAATCCTCAACGGCAATAGACAGGTCGGCCAGATCATCGGGCGTAGCACCAATGGCGGCATTGGCGTAATCGCCACTGACGAACAGCGTTCCATCTTTACTGTTCTGGGTCGTGTTAAGCATCCCGATGGCACCTTCCTGTTTGGCCAGTTTCCGCATTTTCTGATTAAATGCATTCTGGGTGCGCATCGCCATGATCCGGCTGCGGAAGGTTGTGTCGTTAGCTGATCGTTGAGCAGGGGGTGCTTCATTCGCCATTTTCAGCAGATCTTCATCCGTAAAGCGATCGGCATCTGCTTTAAACGAGGGCATACCCTTGAACGATTGATCCAACAGAATGACTTTGTTTTTGAGTTTGCTCCGGTAGCTTTCCAGCGCCGTTGTATCAGTCGAGCTAATGTAGAGAATATCGGCAGCCTGTAGTTTGTTGGTGCTGCCACTCCAGGCTCTGGGTACGGCGATGATGGTTTTGTAATAAGGGGCAGTCATGGCCAGATACGAATGCTCAACGCCCCAGCCCTGGCCCCATTCGCCCCAGGCTTCCAGGCGGGCACTTTTTAAGCCCCAACTAGTCAATTTTGTTTTGGCCCAGTTAGCCGCTTTGATGAAGCCGGGGCCTTGTAGTCGTGGGCCGTTGACGTCGGTCAGGTAAAAGGCCGTTTCCATCACCTGCGAATGATTTAGACCTTCCTCCCTGATTTTCTGGATTATAGCCATATCCAGTTTCTCGTCCTGACCATAACTTAGGAGGGAACTCCCCAGAAACAGACTGGTTAACAGTAGTTTGTGATGCATATAAGTTGATTGATTGAGAAGTAGCCCGAAGATAACCGATTTTAGGATTGTTAGGATAAGATTATGCGTTTACGAGCTGTGATAAACGAAAGGTGATACCTTTGCAGCTTTTTGAACGGGTTTCATTCGCATGAACACAACTGAAAATCCCTGGCAGACATTGAATTCGTCGGTCAAATATGAGAATCCCTGGCTGTCTATTCGGCATGAAGATGTGGTGACGCCCGCTGGTACAGCCGGTATTTATGGCGTTGTTAGTTTCAAAAATAAAGCGGTGGGCGTTATTCCGATTGATGCTGAGGGCAATACCTACCTGGTTGGTCAGTATCGCTACCCACTGAACGAATATTCATGGGAAATTCCAGAAGGCGGATCGCCCCTGGGAACCGATCCGCTTGATTCGGCTAAGCGCGAATTAAAAGAAGAAACGGGGCTGGAAGCGCAGAAATGGACGAAAATTGCTCGTATTCACACGTCTAACTCAGCTACCGACGAAGAAGGCTTTCTCTACATTGCCGAAGACTTAACCGAGGGCGAACATGCCCCCGAAGAAACCGAAGACTTACGTGTCTGGAAACTCCCCCTAGCCGAAGCGGTTGAGATGGTGATGACCAGCCAAATTACCGATTCGCTCAGCGTCAGTGGCCTGATGATCGTGGCCCGGTTGCGGGGAATTTAAACACAGTTTGTAGTTTGTGGTTTGTAGTTTGTAGTTGCGATTCCTCGCCAGGACTAACGCACTGTAGAACATCAAACATCAAACTACAAACATCAAACTATAAACTGCTTGTGTTCTTACCTATTCTTCTTGGTTTTTTATTAGGGGTTGCCCTTTGCCTTACGTTCGGGACTGTGTTTTTTGCGTTGATTCAGAACAGCGTCGATAATGGTTTCCGGTCGGGGATGAAGATTGTTTTTGGCGTTATTACCGGCGACATCCTGTTTGTGCTGGCAGCCCTCTTAGGCACAGCGTTCATACCCAAAGTGCAGGGCTTTGAGAATATCATGGCTGCGGTTGGGGTGGTATTCTTAATTGCTATGGGTTTAGTCAATATTCTGAAAGGAACACCCAGACTAGCCTATCCGAAGACCCGATTCGGAAATTTTGTCTATTATTTCACAACGGGATTTTTTCTAAATGCCCTCAATCCGGTCAATTTCGTGGCCTGGGTGGCCATTGTGGCCTATATCCGGTCGCACCTTCATTATACGGATGCACAGCAATACGGCTTTATGATTGCCGCCCTGGTCGGCGTGTTCGCCACCGAAAGCGCACTGGCCTATTACGCCAACCGACTCAAACGGCTTTTTACTCCCCGCGTTGTACTGATTTTCAATCGGGTAACAGGCGTGGTCTTCCTCATTGGTGCGGTTAATATCGCCTACACCCGCCTACTGGAGCCGCTGTCGAAAGCGATGAACTGGTAAGGCTTGAATGGATAATGGATAATGGATAATGGATAATGGATAATGAATAATGAATAATGCACAATGAATACTAAATGTGATTAGTTGAGATTGGCTATTATCCCGCTTGTGCGGGCGCGAATCGCCGGTAACGTCGGCAAGTACTTTTTACCCGCAAATTGTGCAAGGCCGTTCCTACTCGCATCAGCAAATCCCGAATAGGCCAACCTCGTAAACCAAGACGATCTGACAAACAATGAAGTCGCTTAACCCCGTTGATGGCGTGTTCGATGACCACTCGCTTGGAAGAGATGGCCTGATTGCTGGCTTTCTGCTCAGCACTCAGGTCGGCTTTGCGGGGCTTCTTTTGGGGCTGTATAATCACCGCCCCTTCCGGGCGGTATCCCTGATAAGCTGTGTCTTGGCGAAGGATTTGTCCACTCCGAAACGTCAGGGCCTCTTCATCAGCCAACGCTTTGTCATGCACCTTGCCTTCATAAGTTGGGCTAAGAAAATGCACATACTGGCCAGCGTCACACAGCAATTGGTTTTTGACCGTATGTGTTTTGGTTTTGCCCGAGTACTCCTCTTGTTGAGCTGCCTGATCCACCGAGCGGGCTACCTCCCGTTCGGTGGCATCCAGATTCAGTGGTCCCGGCTTGAGCCGATCCAACTGGGTTCGCAGCGAGTCCGTATCCTGGCAGGGGCTCAGGCCCAAACCGGTCAGCGTCTCATTGAGCAGCGCCAGCAAGCGATGCACCCGCTGACTAACCCAGCCTTGAGAAATGCCAAAAAGAGCCGCATGGAAATCCTGCAAAGGATTGTTTTTCAGGTACATCAGCAGAAACAAAAGTTGGTCAGCAGGCTCGGCCAGCGACTCATCGACTTGGGGAGCGTATCGCGGATACTTTCGCTTTTTGCCCTGCCAAGTATGGTAGCGGAAGTAGCGGTCAGAACGAGGGGCAAAGTGAACCAGCAAATACTCGAACTCTTCGAGATGGATACTGGTCAGGGCTACAAAGTGCCTGGGCCTAATCTTAACCGTGTTATAAGTAATCATGGGGCAAAGCTCGCTCGTGCACACGAGAACATACTAAAACTTGACTAATTACCTCTAATGTGTACCAGTGCGCCATTATTCATTATTCATTATTCATTATTCATTATCCATTCAAAAAGCTTTCCCATTCCTTAATCATTCCTTTCTTCAACACTCTCGGAAATTTGTTCTGGCCGCCCATTTTGCCTCTTGATTCCATCCAGGCGTAAAATGTTTTATTGGGCAACACGGTCACTGTGATGTCTTTGAGAGCGTGCCGACGCTCCACGGCGTAATCGTCGTTTAGCTCTTTAAGCCTGGCGTCGATTCGATTGCGGAGGTCGTTGGCATCTACTGTATCGTCGGTGCCGATGTACCAGTTGTGAGCGAATAATGTGTCGTGCGTTACACCAGCTACGGTAAATTCACGTATTGAAATGCCTAATTCTTCGGAAACCATTTCAATCGCTTTGTTCATGTTATCGACGGACAGGTGTTCGCCACATAAACTCAAAAAGTGCTTCGTGCGGCCCGTAATGACGATTTCAGCCCGTTTTTTATTAACGAACTTGATCGTGTCGCCAATCAGATAACGCCAGGCTCCAGAGCAGGTAGATAGCAGAAGGGCGTACTCTTTCCCTTCTTCCACTTCGTTGATCATCAGCGTTTCAGGCTTATCAACCAGTTCGCCATCGGCTGAGAAATTTCGCTCGTTGAAGGGGATGAATTCAAAAAACAAGCCATTGTTCAAGACCAATTGCATGCCTTCGGCATCGGGATGCGTCTGATAGGCGATAAATCCCTCTGAAGCCAGATAGGTCTCGATGTAGGTGATGGGGTGGGCGAGGAGCTTCTCAAAACCTGCCCGATACGGTTCAAATGATACACCCCCATGACAGAATACCATCAGGTTGGGCCAGATGTCGTGAATGGTTTTGACCTTGTAGCGGGCAATGATTTTCTCCATCAGCAACTGGATCCAGGCAGGTACGCCCACCACATAGCCAATATCCCAACCGGCAGCCTGTTCCGTAATTTCGTCTAATTTCAGCGCCCAGTCTTTTTCCTGAGCAATGTCGCGTCCTGGTTTATAAAATCGCTCGAACCAGAGGGGAATTTTGCTGGCCGTAATGCCACTGAGGTCGCCTTCGTAATGGCCTTCGCGAGCGTTCAGATCCGTACTTCCTCCCAGCATCAGGCACCCTTTTTCGTAGAGGGTTGAGGGTAGGTTCTGGTATTTTCCAAGGGTCAGAATCTGCCGGATGCTGGTCCGCTGAATGGCCTTCGACATCGACTTCGTAACGGGGATATACTTTGTAGCGGCCTCTGATGTTCCGGAACTCAGCGCAAAATATTTCACTTTTCCCGGCCAGGCTACATTCCGTTCGCCAGCCAGCGTTTGTTTCCACCAACCGTCGAACATTTTATTGTAGTCGTGGATGGGTACATACTGCTTGTATTTCTGATAGAATTCCCCTTCACTCCCAAACTCAACCGAACGGAGAAGATCATCGAAATGATAAGCTGCCCCAAATTTTGTGAACTGCGCTTTTCGGATGAGCTTGCGGAAGACTTTACGCTGCTGACGTAGTGGATTAAACTGCCGCAGCCGAACGACATTCGATAACCGAATCCCGTTTTTGAGCATACTACCTAATAGAGCCATGTTTGTTGATCATGTATAATGTGTAATGAACAATGGATAATGTAGAACACTGACTTGCGCATTTTACATTATCCATTGTTCATTACACATTATGTTAAAGTTTCCAGTTTGTCAACGTGTCCATCATGCTGTAGGCCGTTAGGTCATAGTGGCAGGGGACTACAGATGTATAGTTATTGGCTAGTGCGTACTCGTCGGTGTCTTCGGCGTGTGTGTCGAAGTTGACAAAATCGCCCGCCAGCCAAAAATAGCGACGACCATGTGGGTCGCGTCGTTCGTCGAATACTTCCTGCCATTTGGCATTCGCCTGTCGACAGATACGGATTCCTTTTAACGGTTCCGCCGTTTTGGCCGGGAAGTTGACGTTCAGTGCCGTTCCTCGCTCGATACCTTTTTCCAGTACGTTGCGGGCAATACTCAGAATATGTTCGTGTGCATGCGAAAAGTCGGGTTGGCGCGTGAAATCACCAAGCGAGAAGCCAATCGCAGGAATTCCCTCAATGGCGGCTTCGATAGCGGCCGACATTGTGCCCGAATATAAAATGCTAATGGACGAATTACTGCCGTGGTTAATACCACTAACCACCAAATCAGGAGCCCGGTCTTTCAGCACATGGTGCTTCGCCAACTTAACACAATCGGCGGGCGTACCGGAGCATTCATAGGCGGGTACATCACCGTAAATATCGGAAGGGTAAAGTCGGATTGGATTGGCAATCGTAATGGCATGTCCCATACCCGACTGCGGACTGTTCGGCGCTACGACCACCACCGAACCAATTTGTTTCATGAGCTCAACGAGCGTGCGAATGCCATGAGCGGTAATACCGTCGTCGTTCGTTACTAATATCAGGGGCTTTCGGTCAGCCATTGTATGGATTAAAACTTGATGTTGCAAAAATACACAAATGCGCCCGAAGGTAGCCACAGTGTTTTTAAACACAGAGCCACAGAGAACACAGAGGTTAAAAAGCTTTTATTTATCTCTGTGTTCTCTGTGGCTCTGTGTTTAAAAAATCAGCCTCGATACCGTTTCTTAAACTGGAGCGGATTTTCGCCCGTAACGCGCCTAAAAATCTTATTGAAATAGCTCAAACTCTCGAAGCCACAGGCAAAACAGGCTTCGGTTACAGTATGGTTGAGAAGCAGTAGTTTCTGCGCCTGATTGATGCGATATTGGTTCAGAAACTGCGTAAAGGTCAGGCGGGTCATGCGTTTTACATAACGACAGAAAGCCGCGGTGGTCAGGTTGGTCAGCGCGGCTGCTTCGGCCAGATCGAACTTGCGCTGGTAGTTGTCTTCAATAAACTGATAGAGTCTCTTTAGGCGCTGTTGTTCGCTTAAATTGTAGGCATTCGTTACGGGTTTTCCGTGTAACGAAGTTGTCTCGGAACTAGTCGCTAACTGCTGAAAAATGGACAGCAAAGCCATGAGTCGCTCAAAGGGGGGGAGGGTGGGCAGGGTTTCCAGTTGCTCGCCAACCAGCCGTTTCGTTTCGCCGTGAAACGAAACACCCGCACGAGCCATCTCGAACAATTGGGCAATGGCTGCAAACTCTGGTGCCTGACCGAACAGATTACCCAGAAAAGCTTCCTTCAACTGCACCACCACTTTTCTATGGTCGGTTTTTACGCCGTAGTCGAAATTCAAGTGAGGAATATTCGGGCCAATAAAAACCAGATCGCTGCCTTCGTAGCGTGAGATATGATCGCCCACATGCCGGGTTCCGTTGGCACCGGTGATGTACACGATTTCGTATTCAGGATGATAGTGCCACAGGAAAACATCATTGAGCCGGGGCGTTTCCAGAATATGGAACGAACTGTTGGCGTCGGGACTGATTTGTTCTAAGGCAATCTTCATAAAGGAGTCGATTCAATAGCGAAGCGTTTTTGTCATGCTGACGATAGGAAGCATCTTGCGGTATCCTACTAAATAAGTTAGGGTAATTTAAGATGCTTCCTATCGTCAGCATGACAAAAAATGTACTCACATTTGCTTATAATTCTATTCTAGAATCACAGATGTATTATATCAAGAGCAATATAGTACAAAAAGTGGACAGCATTGTTGTGGAAATGAGCTACCCGCATTAACTACCTTTGTTACAACAAAATCAACAAAACATCCTAACGCATATGGAAACGATGCAGCCCACAATGATTCCCGATAACGCCCACAAAGACATTCCGGGAAATCCATCGACAGCCACCAGCAGCAAAATCAGTCTGAATGACCGTTCTGCTGGAAAGCCTTTACGCGTATTATCCGAAGAAGATTGGCAATTCTGGAAACATAACGGCTACATCGTTATCAAGCAGGCCGTGCCGAAAGAACAGGCCGACCGACTCGCCAGTTTCCTGTGGGAATTTGAAGAAAAAGACCCAAACGATCCCGCTACCTGGTACGCGCCAGCCCGCGCCGAAATGAAAATGAAGGAGTTGACGAACAGCGGCATGGTCGAGTTGTATAACCACCAATATGAGTGGGATAACCGCCAGTATCCGCGCGTATACGATGCCTTCGTCGATATTTGGGGCACCGAGAAACTGTGGGTAACCATCGACCGGGCCAACCTGAATTTTCCCGTTCGACCCGGTCATGAGTTCAAAGGCTTTATTCACTGGGATTACGATCCCGAAACCCGCCCCCAAAACGTGCAGGGTGTACTCGCTCTGGCCGACCAAACCGACGAAAATATGGGCGGTTTTCAGTGCATCCCTGAACTCTACCGCACCTACGATACCTGGAAACTAACCCAACCCGCCGACCGCGACCACTTCAAGCCCGATACAACCGGTTTCGATTTCGTAAAGGTGAAAATGGAATCAGGCGATTTGCTGATTTTCAACAGTACACAACCCCACGGCATCCGCCCGAATCTATCGACTGACAAAGTGAGAATGGCGCAGTACATTTCTATGATGCCCGCCGAAGAAGACAACGAAGCCCTGCGGCAGTGGCGCATTACCTCCTGGCGCGACCGCCAGGCTCCCGAAGGGTACGCCTTCCCCGGCGATCCCCGCAATTGGGAAAAGGAGCGATACCAAACCGCTGAACTATCTCCGCTGGGTAAAAAACTACTGGGTTTGGAGAGTTGGGAGTAAGGTAGTTCTGGCAGGATTTATGATTATGAAGCTGTTTTAAATTTCTAATTTCTATTGACTGAATTGCTTTTTTTGTCATTCCGACGCCAGGAGGAATCTCAAGCTTCTCATTAGTCAAGCTTGAGATTCCTCCTGGCGTCGGAATGACAAAAAGTACTCTGACCCAGTAAAAAAAATGAAAGTTTAAAACCTTAGTAGAGATAACTGCGAAAAGTAGTTTAGGGGCCGGGTGAAGCTTTGTAGCTCAATAACCTATGCATCTAAACCAGCATGAAAATACAACGTTGTTTGCTCCTTATGTTTAGTCTGCTGATCCAGGCATTTGTGCTTCAGGCTCAGCCACGGGTACCACCCCTTCGATCGCCCGAAGTCGCTGAAGGTGGATTGACATTCCGGCTTCGTGCTCCGAATGCTAAGGAAGTTATCCTCGACATTGAAGGAATTTCAAAGGAAACGATGACGAAAGACGAGCAGGGCGTTTGGAGTTTTACCAAAAAGCTTGAGCCAGATGTCTATGATTACGCTTTTGTTGTCGATGGACTTCGTATTCCAGACCCCTCCAATCCCGTCGCCAAACCCTGTTATCAATGTAACGGTCAGAGTTTAGCGCATATGCCTGGGCCCGCTTCACTAAGCTGGGAAATCAAAGACGTTCCTCGGGGAGCTGTCAACCATCAGGTATATCGGTCGGCTGTTATGGGCGAAGATCGGGATTATTATGTGTATCTGCCGCCCAACTATGATCCCAAACGTAAAGAACCGTACCCCGTATTTTTCTTACTACATGGAGCCACAGGCACCGCTTTGTCGTGGATCGTTAATGCACAGGCCAATATCATTCTGGACAACCTGATTGCCGAAGGCAAAGCCAAACCGATGATTATGGTAAACACGCTAGGCTATGGAGGTAACGATAAATACGCTGCGGAGGTAATTCAGGAGATCATTCCACAGCTTGAAAAAACGTATAACGCAAGCAAAGACAGAAATCAACGAGCCATCGTGGGCCTGTCGATGGGAGGGGGAACGGCTTTTTATACTGGCCTTAATCACCTGGATCACTTTGCATATGTAGGCGGCATGAGTAGTGCCGTAGGCATGGGAGGCCCACGTCCGCCAGTATCCACCACCGCAAATCCAGCCACAACGACGCCGTCTGCCGAACAGGTAACAGCCATGATGGACGTCTTTACAAAGACGTATCCTAAGCTGGATGAGAAGGCAAATTCTCAGCTGAAACTGTTATGGATTTCCTGCGGAGTCGATGATTTCCTGTATCAGAATAACAAATACTTCAAGGAGTTTCTGACGGCAAAAAATGTAAAGTTTAAAAACGTGGAGACACCGGGTGGGCATACCTTCATGGTGTGGCGGAGGAACCTGACCGACTTAGCTCCATTGCTGTTTAAATGAGATAGTCCGTTTTTCTGACAGGATTACAGGATTAACAGGCTTTTTTTCTGGTTTAATCCTGTAATCCTGTCAGAAAAAACGGGCTATCTTTGATGTTGTATCTCAGCGAAAAAGATAGTCCGTTATGCTTTCGTCCCGCCACCTGATTTTTATGGAAGTGGCTCGTTTGTTAAGCTTTACCAAAGCCAGTCAAACGTTATTCCTCAGCCAGTCGGCGATTAGTAAGCAGATTAAATCGCTGGAGTATTTTTACAAAACGGGTCTGTTTGAGCGGCATGGTACAACCATCAGCTTAACGCTGGCGGGCCAGGCACTCTACACCAAACTGCTCGAAGCGGGCCAGCTTCAGGACGAACTGCATCAGGAACTTCAGCAGATCAACGACAAATTCCTGCCGCTGACTAAGCTGGCCATTGGGGCTAGTACAACCATTAGTTTGTACGTTCTGCCACCTGTTCTGTCGGCTTATCTGCACCGGTACGATACCATTCAGATCAGCGTTTTGAATCGAAATTCAGACACGATCCAGAATGCGTTACTGGCCCACGATATTGATGTGGGCATTGTTGAGGGCTTGACGCAGCTTAATACATTGGTCTACACGCCCTTTATGACTGACGATGTTCTGGCCGTTTGTTCGGCCAAGAGCCCACTGCGGGATCGCACGCTTGCACTAGCCGACTTGCCTGCTATTCCGCTGGCGGTGCGGGAAAATGGCTCGGGGACATTGGCTGTAGTTGAGGATGAGCTAAGCAAGAAAGGAATCAATCTGTCGTCGTTGCGAATTCTGATTCGGCTGGGTGGTACCGAAGCCCTGAAAAACTTTGTCCTGGCCGATACCTGTCTGGCTTTTCTGCCGAAACGAGCTATTCTAAAAGAACTGACGGCTGGGGAGTTGGTTGAAGTCCCCATTCGTGATCTGACCCTCCAGCGAACCTTCTATTTCATCCAGCGCAAAGGCACCGAAAACAACCGACTAGTTAGCACATTTATTCACTTTACCAAGCGGCATTATTCCATTGTGGAATAACTCATGCCAAAACGCTATTTGCTTCATGCGTTGTTAACCGGGACTTTTCGGGAAAATACAACCATGAACATTGCCATCACTTCATCACGTTTAGGAGACTTACATTGTTCGCAATGCGGCTCCATTCATAATGCGCTTGTGCGTCAGACCTTGTCTGTTTGTTGCCAGGCCCCGCTGCTTTGTCAGTATGTAATTGGGGAGGGAAGCGTCCAGAAATCAGATTTGATCATGCGGAGTAAGTCGCTCTGGCGCTATGAAGAACTCCTGCCCGTTATTCTGCCAGAAAATCAGATTACCCTTGGCGAAGGCTTCACGCCGATTCTAAATCTTAACCGTTTAGCCGACAGACACGATCTGCACCACCTGAGCCTGAAAGATGAAGGTCTGAATCCTACCGGTTCGTTCAAAGCGAGAGGGTTATGCATGGCCGTTTCGAAAGCCAAAGAAAATGGCGAAGAGGCCTGTATTATTCCCACCGCTGGTAATGCAGGTGTAGCCATGGCGGCTTATTGCGCCCGAGCAGGACTGGAAGCCGTGGTGGTTATGCCGCGTCACACGCCCGATGCCTTTAAGGAAGAATGCATTGGCTACAACGCCACCCTTATTGAAGTAGACGGACTGATCAATGACTGTGCGGCTAAAGTGCAGGAATTGAACCAGACCGGCGCTTATTTCGACGTCTCGACACTGAAAGAACCCTACCGACTGGAGGGCAAGAAGACGATGGGTTATGAAATTGCCGAGCAGTTAAACTGGCAGTTGCCCGATGTGATCATGTACCCAACGGGTGGCGGAACTGGTCTGATTGGCATCTGGAAAGCGTTTCACGAAATGAAAATGCTGGGCTGGTTGCCCCAAAATCAGCGCTTGCCCCGAATGGTGGCTGTGCAGGCAGAGAACTGCTCGCCCGTTGTCGATACCTATTTGGGGAAACAGGCAAACAGTAAGCAGTACGTGGGCAAACCCACACTGGCCAACGGATTGGCGGTTCCACGCCCTATTGGCGAACCACTTATGCTAAGTGTACTACGTGAATCGGGTGGAACCGCCATTGCCGTTTCGGAAGATGAGATGCTGGAAGGCGTCAGTGAACTCTGCCGACACGAAGGCATTTTTGCCGCACCCGAAGGCGGAGCTATCTGGGCAGCCACCAAGAAATTACTGCGTCAGGGCTGGCTCCAGCCAGAGGAACACATTCTGCTTTTAAACACAGGTTCTGGCCAGAAGTATCTGGATAATGTGAAAGGAAAGTGGGTTCGGTAAGTGATAGGTTGTTAGTGATGTCGGGTTCTGAACCCGACATCCAAAGGTTTCTCAAAACCTAACGTGTGAACGAGAGGCTTGAATTATCATCTTTGAATTATCCCTTATAGCGATAATCGTCTGGGAAGCCAAAGAAATCCTGTATATGATAGACTTCGGCGCAATCATGCCATATGATTGTATTCCCATTACCGATTGTATACTTGTTACGGCGTGCTAACGGAACCTTTTGTAAGGAAGGAAACCGTGAAACAGGCAACATGATCGACCGTCCATCCTCAAGCGAAACTTCAAATTTGCCTCGCTTGGGAAATGTTACTTTTTTTATAACGGGTGTAGTACCACCGTAGCCTTCCATGTTATTTTATCTTTAAGGTTATTGCTTTTATTTTTTCGCCAGCCCTAACACGGTGAAACAATTCCAATAGAGCCGACTGATTTTCTGTTGCGAGCTTACTTACTAAGGCTAACTCCTTCTCGGTAAAGTCGCCGATCTCTGCGAACGTTAACGAATCTAACCATATTTTAGCAAACCGTGTATTTCTGCTTTTAGTTTTTGATACGTGCAGGTGTGGAGGTTCACCTCCTACAGCATCGAACATGTAAGCGAAGAACGTTAAAAACTGATAAACAGCGATTTTAGGCATACTATACACAGGTTTGTCCTATGTGTAGTATGACGAACGGATATAGATAAAGTCAATAGCTAAATAGTCATATTTTTTAAAATTGACTACTTGGTGTAGGTTTTGAGAAACCTCTCGTGTCAGATGTAAGCATCTGACACCACAGTAAGCATCTGACACATGTTCACCAACTCTTTCATTCAAACTAATTGTATTTTGCGTATCTATAATTAAGTTTATCCAATTATAGCCTTATGCCGTAAAGGGTAGCTTAATTAACAGTGGCCAGTTTACATTCTTCCCCGAACAATTCCACCGATCAGCAACTTTGGCGAGGTCTTCGCGAAGGGGATGAATCGGCGTTTACGGCTATTTTCGACCGCTACCACCGCACGTTGTATAACTACGGCAGCAAGCTCTTCTCCGATTCGGCCCTGGTCGAAGATGCCGTGCAGGAAGTTTTTATTGACATCTGGCGCATGCGGGCCACGTTATCCGAAGAAATCATCTCCATTAAATTTTATCTCTATCGTTCCCTGCGTCGCCGGATTCATCGGATGCAGGGGAAATACCAGACGGGCGAACGGATTGAGGAACTTGTCGATGACGATACAACGCCAACCTCCGTTACGGAAGAGACGACACAGATTGAACAGGAATCCAGAGACTTGCTCAGTCGGCGGATTCAGGAGTTGCTTACCCAGTTACCTAAGCGTCAGGTAGAGGCCTTGACGTTATATTACTACGACGAATTCAGTATTGCCGAAATTGCTCAGTTGATGGATGTCAACGAGAAATCGGTTCGTAATTTCATCCATCGGGCAATCACATCACTTCGCCAGAATCGCAACTGGCTCATCGGATCACTGCTGATTTTCTGGCTATTATGTAGCCTGTAAAAATTTTTCAAAAAAACTTCATGAAAAAAGAGGTCAATTGACCTATTGCTGCTTCTTTCTTAATGAAGGGGAATAATTCTATATCTTCTTGTGTAGGTACTCTTTTCTTGGCGCTATGAAACAAGCCTCCTATTCACTGACAGACTTCCTGGAAGACGCGGATTTTATTCGCTGGGTAAAGCATCCCGATGAGACACAGGATGTCTATTGGCAGCAATTTCTGGAGGCACATCCCGATAAAAAGCCAGCAGTGGAGATGGCGCGTCAGTACATTCTGGTATTCGCGGAGCAAACCGGTCAGCAGCAGCCAACGGCAGCCCAGAGCGAAATGATGCGCCAATATATACAGAAGCATGTTCGGGAGGAGAGCAACGAAAAGGTGGTTGCCCCGTTCACCCGGACAGTTGGCACCAGCTGGAGTTGGTTGCGCATGGCGGCTTCGATAGCCCTGGTAATCAGCATCGGTTTAGGGGCGTATTGGTATAGCCAACGGCAGGCGGTTCAACCCGAAAGTTACCAGCAGTTTGTGAAGGGAACTCCGGCAGGAATAACCCTGAAAGAAGCTCGAAATGATACCGATAAACCCCTGACGGTTTTACTCAGCGATGGTAGTTCGGTCGTGCTGCAACCCGGTAGCCGCCTGAGTTATCCGGATACGTTTCAGCAGCGGGAGGTCTATTTAACGGGGAAAGCTTTTTTTGAGATCGTGAAAAATCCAGCCCGACCCTTTCTGGTGTATACCCGTGGTATTGCGACTAAAGTCTTGGGAACCAGCTTTATGGTCGATGCGCCCGAGTCGGGCCAGCCGATAAAAGTGGCGGTAAAAACGGGTAGAGTGGCCGTGTATGCCTTAGACGAATCATCGTCTGTTCGGCAGAAAGCGGCTAGCCCCGAATTAAGTGGACTTGTGTTGACACCAAATCAGGGTGCGGAATACTCGGATGCCAGTAAGCGGCTGGTTCGTATGCCCGGCAGTATGTTTGCACAGCCCGAAACGCAGGTGGTTGCCAAACAGTCTTTTGATTTTGACGAGACGCCTGTTGCTGAGGTGTTTAGTACGCTGGAGAAGGCGTATGGTGTTCACATCATTTATGATGAAACCATGTTGGGTAAATGCTCACTGTCAGCCTCGCTGGTTGGGCAACCCTTTCACGATAAATTGGCCGTCGTTTGTAAAGCACTTGAAGCGCAGTATGCCATTCAGGGAAATCAGGTGACGATTACAGGCGGCCAACGTTGCCAATAATTCCTATTCCTATTCCTAACACCTAACCCCACTACCGTATGCCTACGATTACCGCCCTCCACTAAAAAAGGTCAGCCATGTTGACGCATAGCTGACCTCCGAATTATCCCCCTATTTTCTGACCCGAGAAAGCGTATTTGCATACCGACCGGGTGCACTATGTAGCGGGCGATACCCTTTGGT
>NZ_BAAHBG010000001.1:256925-300057 GCF_054776855.1 Spirosoma migulaei
GACAATGAATGGGTTGGGGGGATTTTGTTGAATTTTTTTGCTCACCCAACAAAACATGACAAATGTATGCAAAAACTACGCTTTGTAGATGAAAGGCTTTTAAGAATCATGCGTATAACCCTCATCCAATGGTTTCTGGTCTGTGCACTAGCCGGAATTTCGTGGGCACGTGATGGGAAAGCCCAGCAGCTTCTCGACCAGAGAATTACGCTTTCGGTAGAGAGTCAGAATGTAAAAAAAGTACTGCATCAGATTGAAAAACAGGTTGATGCCCGTTTTGTGTTTAGCTCGCAAATTATCCAGTCGGATCGTAAAATATCCGTTAAAAGCCAATCAGAGCCACTTTCGCAGGTATTGATCAAACTGCTGAAACCGCTTCAACTCGCCTACGAAGTGAGTGGCAACATGATCATCATCCGGCCCGATCGTCCGGCTAAACCGGCACCCGTTGATGTCGATCAGGCGTCTTTGGTAACGCCAATTGAACAGGTTGCCCGCTCGGTATCGGGAACGGTGAGTGACCAGACCGGCGTCACACTTCCCGGCGTAAACGTCGTCATAAAAGGAACGCAGAAAGGCACGACAACCGACGCACAGGGTCAGTTTAAACTGGAACTGCCCGACACCGAAACCACGCTCGTATTCAGCTCGGTTGGGTATTTGCCGAAAGAAGTCACTGTCGGGAACGAGTCTATCTTGACGGTGACGCTAACCACCGATACCAAAGCCTTAGGGGAAGTGGTTGTGGTGGGTTATGGAACCCAGAAACGGGCCGACGTAACCGCAGCCATTGCATCCGTACCGATGGGCGAGATTCGAGACATGCCCGTATCGAACGTAGCTACGGCCTTGCAGGGGAAAATTCCGGGGGTTGTCATTCAGCAAACCAGTGGCGCTCCCGGTAGCACGCCAGCCATTAAAGTGAGAGGCTTCGGCTCGATCAGTGCGGGCACCTCGCCCCTAATCGTGGTCGACGGAAATATTGTTGGTTCCGGCGTTTTCGGCTTGCTCAGTAGTATTGATATTGAAAGCATTGACGTCCTGAAAGATGCTTCATCCACAGCCATTTACGGGTCTAAAGGGTCTAATGGCGTTCTGCTGGTCACGACGAAACGCGGGAAACCGGGGCGTATGAATGTGAACCTGGATGTGTATACCGGCTTTCAGGAAATCACCAAGAAAATAGACCTGCTGAACTCGCAGCAATATGCTGAATTTGCCAAGGAAGCCTCCAATACGGCTTATCTAGACAATGTTCAGGGAGGCAACGCATCCGATCCAAACAGCGTTCGGCCGTCCAGTTACCTGCGGTATCGCTACCCACGGGGTGATTTGTTCGATTGGTTCAATTATGACGATCCAGCCAAAGTCGCCAATCTGCCCTACACCGATTTTCAGGATTTGATTTTTCGCCGGGCCAAGATGAGCAGCTACCAGCTTTCGGTATCGGGCGGTAATGAAAAAGCGCGGTATCTGGTAAGCGGGAGTTACCTGAAGCAGGACGGTATCATTCTGAAATCGTCGCTGGATCGGTACATTTTCCGGGCTAACGTTGAAGTGAACCTATTACCGAAGTTAAAAGTGGGTATGAACCTGAACCCTTCTTTCAAAAATGTTCAGGAGGTTACGGCTGAAAATCAGTGGTTTAATCAGGGCATCATTACGGCAGCACTGGCAGCTATTCCGATGGCTCCTGTTTATGCGGCCGATGGCTCCTATTCATCACAACTGGCGCTGGCGGCACCGTATAACCTGCCGGGCGTTACGAATCCGCTGGCCAATATTACCGAATATAACAGTCCCTATCTGTCGGGAAACCTGCTCGGAAATATCTACGCAGACTATGGATTCCTGAAGAATTTCAATTACCGGGCATCGGCCAACGTAAACTTCAGCGATAACCGACGCAATACCTACCGCACGTCGAGAATGCCGTTGAGCAACCTGTTGCCACCGACTACGGCCATGGGGACGGTTTACTCCGATCAGAATTTGAGCTGGTTGTTCAACCAGGTTGTGGGCTATACCAAAAACATAAACTCGGTACACAACATTGAGGCTCTGGTCGGTATGGAAGCTACGTCAACCAAGTTTCAGTCGAGCAGTGCTTCGGGGAGTTCATACGCCAATGACGTTGTCGAGACGTTGAATGCCAGCGCCAGTGGTTCCACAACGACTGCCTGGTCGTTCAAAACAGCCAATGCATCGGTCTCGTATTTTGCCCGAGCCAACTACAGTTACAAGGGCAAGTACTTGGCGAATCTGTCGGTTCGTCGGGATGGGTCGTCCATTTTCGGACCTGATAATCGTTGGGGTACATTTCCGGCGGGGTCGTTGGGCTGGCGCGTGAGCGAGGAATCGTTCATGAAAAATATACGAGCCATCTCCGAAACCAAACTTCGGGTTAGTTACGGGCTGTCGGGAAACAACGCATTCTCGGATAATTATCCCTACGTAGGCCAGTTGCGACCAGACAACTACAGCTTTAACAATAATCTGGTCAATGGGTTAGCGCCGTCTTCGCTGGCGAATTCGAAACTAGGCTGGGAGAAAAATCAGCAGTTCGATGCTGGTATTGACGTGGGTCTGGTCAATAACCGCATCTACCTGAGTGTCGATTATTACCATCGGATTACCAAAGACCTGTTGTTGTCGGTCAATGTGCCTTCGCTGACGGGTTTTACATCGGCCTATAAGAATATCGGGAAGATGGAAAATAAGGGGATGGAGTTTGCGCTCAATACCCGCAACATGACCAAAGGCTTTATCTGGAATACGACGTTTAACTTATCATTCAACCGCAACAAAGTGCTGGAACTCGGCCCAACCGGCGACCCGATCCGGACAACCAGCGGCAGTCTGGCCGATTTAACCATTACGCAGATCGGAGCGCCCATCGGTAGTTTTTACGGCTATAAGCAACTCGGAATTTTCCAGAATCAGGCCGATTTAGATGCCAACCCGCACGATGTTACATCCCGGCCGGGCGATGTGAAATACGCTGATATCGATGGCGATGGCAAAATCACGGCAACCGACCGTACTATCTTGGGCAACAACCAGCCCGATTTCATTTACGGCTTTACCAACTCGTTCAGCTACAAAGGTTTCGATCTGAATATTTCCTTTCAGGGTACGCAGGGCGGCAAAATTCTGAACATCGGTCGCCGGTACTTCGACAATATGGAGGGTAACCAGAATCAGATGACAACGGCCTTGCACCGCTGGCGGTCGGCGAGTGATCCGGGCGATGGTATCACGCCACGGGCCAATGAACGTAGCACGGGTAACAACAATGCCGTGTCGTCGCGCTGGGTTGAGGATGCCAGTTATGTGCGGATTCAGAACGTCAATCTGGGGTATCGGCTGCCAACAAAGCTGCTGAACAAGGTCAAGATCCAGCAACTGCGGTTGTACGTATCGGCTCAGAATCTCTACACCTGGACGAAGTACCTGAACTACAACCCGGAAGTGAGCAACTACGAAAGTCCCTTATCGGCTGGTATCGACTACGGCGCGTATCCACTGGCAAGGACCTATACGTTTGGTATCAATGTGGGATTTTGAGACAGAGTTAAACACAGAGGAACGGAGGATTTCACGGAGAACACAGCGTTTAATTATATGAAAAACACTGATTTATACCTCATTTAACCCTCTGTATTCTCTGTGGAACACTCTGTGCCTCTGTGTTTAAATTACCTTCTAATCAGTTTCAACAATGAAGATATATAGAATCCTTGCGAGCGTCCTGATGGTATTTTTCATCAGTTCGTGCCGCCAGCAATTCCTGGATTTAAGTCCGATTTCGAATGCCACGACCGATAATTTCTACAAAACGGGCGACGATATAAAAAACGCGCTTAGCGGAAGCTATGCCGCCCTGCAAGCCGATGGTATTGCGGGCAACAGCTACGTATTTGGCGATATAGCGTCCGACAATACAGTACCGGTAGCCTCCGGTTCCATCACCGATCAGGATGAGTTTGATCGCTTTTACATCAAAACGACGAACCCGTACATTTCTGGCCGATGGAATGACTGTTACTCGGCCATTGCGCGATTCAACACCATTCTGGATAAAATTGACGGGATTACGATGGACGCAGCCATCAAGAGTCGCTACATTGGTGAAGTGAAGTTTTTGCGGGGCTGGATTTACTTCATTCTGGTACAAACCTACGGCGATGTGCCCCTGGTGACCAAGCCGATCAACAACCCCGACGATGGGTACGCGTATACCCGTAACCCTAAAACGGAAGTGTATGCACAGATCGAAAAGGACCTCTCGGAGGCCGAAGCTGCTTTGCCTGTTACCTATACCGGGGTTGATGTGGGTCGGGCCACGAAGGGCGCTGCTAAATCCATGCTGGGTAAAGTGTACCTGACCCAGAAGAAGTATTCACAGGCAGTGGCCAAGTTGAAAGAGGTGATTGACCTGAACGTGTACGCTATTTTGCCCAGCTACGCCGATGTGTTTAAAGTGAGCAATAAGAATCACAAAGAGTCGGTGTTTGATGTGCAGTACAAATCGGGTGGATCAGCCGAAGGAAACCCCTGGCCGAACCTGTTTGCGCCCCAAAGCTCGGGTAATTCGGTCATTGCGTTCAGCGGTAATGGGAATAATCAACCGACAGAAGATTTGTACAAAGCCTATGAGCCAGGTGACATACGCAGGGATATTTCGATGGCCATCTCGTATGTCAATGCCAGCGGTCAGGTCGTGACGGCGAACTACGTAAAGAAGTATTTCGATACGCCCGCCACGAATAATGATAACGGCAACAACATTCCAATCATTCGCTATGCCGATGTGCTGTTGATGTATGCCGAGAGCTTAAACGAAGTGGGCTATCAGCCTACGGGCGAGGCTTTTACCTACCTGAATCAGATTCGTACCCGGGCAGGTTTGAAAGCGAAAACCGCTACCGATATTCCAGATCAGCAGTCATTCCGATTGGCTATGGAACAGGAGCGCCGGGTCGAACTTGCGTTTGAATGCTATCGCTGGTATGACCTCGTTCGTACGGGCCGGGCTATTCCACTTTTGAACAGCAAGAAAGACCAGATTCGATTAGTCAACGTGCTTACGGAGAATAATTTGGTCTTCCCGGTCCCTCAGGCGCAGATCGATGTCAACAAAGACAAGATCAAGCAAAATCCAGGGTATTAGATAATCGGTGTTGTCGCCTTCTAGTATTATATTTTTTAACAGGATTTACAGGATGAACAGGATTATCTCCAATAAACCAATCCTGTTCATCCTGTAAATCCTGTCAAAAAAAAGATTGTAGCCAAACGTAATTGATAAACAAATGAACAGACGGGAAGCAGTAGCGCGAGTGGCCTGGTTGATGGGCGGAACGCTGTCGGCACCAACCCTGATGGCCATGAGCCGTTGGGAGGAGGGAATTGACAATCAAAAAACTCGGCCTCAAACCGCCGATTCTATATTGGACGACGGACAACGCGAAATCGTGGCTCGCGTATCGGATATGATCATTCCCAAAACTGATACGCCGGGTGCAATTGATGTCGGCGTACCCGAGTTCATGGATGTGATGCTCCGCGATTGTTACAAAAAGCCTGCTCAGGATGCCTTTATTGCTGGGGTGCAGGAGTTGGAACGCAAGAACTTCTTAGGTCTTAAACCGGATCAGCAGACGGCCCTATTGAAGCAGGTCGAAGCCAGTGCTACGCCCAGCGCCACCAGCCCGTCGTTCTGGCAAATTGTCAAGGAGGTTACGCTACTGGGCTATTTCACGTCGGAAGCGGGCATTAAAGCATCATTTGATTATCAGCCCATTCCAGGTCGATTCGAGGCCATTAAGATCAAGCCGGGCCAGAAAGATTTTATGTACGGAAATCAAGTGTGAAATAAACTAGTGTGGTTAGTGTGGTGTCGGGTACTTACACCTGACACGCGCGAGGTTTCTTAAAACCTCGTGTCATTAGGTTTTGAGAAACCTAATATGTCAGATGTAAGCACCGCGCGGGCGGCCCCGCTGACAGCACTAGCAGCAATTCAATCATTCACACATTCACTAATTCAATCATTCTAAAACATGAATCTGAATATAAAATCCGACAAGGCACAAACATACGATGCCATTGTGGTTGGCTCGGGCATGACCGGCGGCATGGCGGCTAAAGAGCTGACCGAGAGAGGGTTAAAGGTATTGATGCTCGAACGGGGCTACGAACTCAAGCACGTTGAGGATTATAAAACCGCCATGAAAGACCCCTGGGAGTTCGAACATCGGGGCAAAATAACCAACCTCGCGGCCGAAGAGCATTACGCTAGTATGTACTTCTCGGCCAAAGAAGGCACGCAATACCTGTACACCAACGACGCCGAGAACCCGTATATCCAGAAACGGCCCTTCAACTGGATTCGAGCCTATCATACGGGTGGCAAGTCGTTGTTATGGGGAAAACAATCCTACCGCTGGAATCGTGAGGATTTCCTCGCCAATGCCAAACAGGGACTTGGTGTTGAATGGCCAATTGGCTACGACGATCTTGTGCCCTGGTACGATTACGTCGAAAAGTTTGTGGGTGTGAGCGGTCAGGCAGAGGGACTCGACGTGTTGCCGGACGGTAAGTTTCTGCCACCGATGGCCATGACAGCCCCCGAATTGCATTTGAAAAAATCGGTAGGGCAGAAGCTGAACCGACCCATTACGATTGGTCGCGTGGCGCATTTGACGAAGCCTCAACCCTGGCATACGGCATTAGGACGGGCTACTTGTCAGTTCCGAAACCGGTGTTCGCGAGGTTGTCCGTTCGGCGCGTATTTCAGTTCGCTGGCTGCTACCATTCCAGCGGCTCGCCAAACTAATCGGCTTACGATTGTGCACAACGCCATTGTGAAAGAGATCTTGCTGGATAGTCAGGGGCAGAAGGCAAAAGGCGTACGGGTAATTGACCAGAATACGATGGAGGTTCGGGAGTTTTACGCCAAAGTAATTTTCCTGAACGCGGGTACGATTGGCTCTACGTCCATTCTGATGAACTCAAAATCGTCGCGTTTCCCAACCGGATTAGGTAACGACAGCGATCAACTGGGCCGGAATCTCATGGATCACCACCTCAGCGTGGGCGCTCGTGCCGACATCGAAGGCTTTGAAGACGACTATTATTTTGGTGCCCGACCCAATGCCTTGTACATCCCGCGTTTCCGAAACTGGGGGAACGACAAACGCAGCTACCTCCGTGGGTTCGGTTACCAGGGTGGTGCATCGCGGGCCGATTGGTCGCGGGGAGCTGCAGAAACGGGCTTTGGTGCTGATTTCAAGGCGAAGATGACCCAACCCGGTCCCTGGAAAATTAACCTGAGCGGCTTCGGCGAAGTGCTTCCCGATCCGAATAACCGGTTCTATCTCAGCGAAGACCAAACCGATAAATGGGGCTTACCTAAAGTGGTGTTCGATGCAGATTTTGGCGAGAACGAACGCGCCATGCGGAAAGACATCATGAACGACGGGGCCGAAATGCTCGAAGCGGCTGGTTGCAAAAACGTGGTTCCTTACGACAATGCCGTTGCGCACATGGGCCTGGGTATTCATGAAATGGGCACGGCCCGCATGGGTAAAGATCCGAAAACGTCGGTGCTTAACAAGTTCAATCAGGTACACGCCTGCAAGAACGTATTCGTCACAGACGGTTCGGCCATGACCTCAGCCTCGAACGTGAACCCATCCATTACGTATATGGCGCTCACGGCGCGGGCCGCTAAACACGCCGTCGATCAATTGAAAGCGCGGAGTCTTTGATTGGTTTACCCCTAAATCCCCTAAAGGGGACTTTGCTCATTGGCGGATAAAGTTCCCTTTAAGGGAGGGCTGTTAAGTTCTAGCGTCTTTACCCCCCAGCCCCCTGAAGGGGGAGTACTCCGAAGTGGGTTTTCTCCCCCTTCAGGGGGCTGGGGGTAAAGGCAAACCAACAAAAGAATCTTATTAAGAGAAGAAAATTTAGAACTTAACAACCCTGCCCTGAAGGGGATTTAGGGGTATGGCACTCCTAAGAATAAGGACTTTACTTTCTCTAACTGTTTCTCCGACTACGCCAAACCCATAGCCCCGAATGCACAGGCAATACATTGTTCATTTTTTATACGTTCTAGCTCTTTCCCTCACGTTGCCGGGGATTGCCTCCGCACAGGCAACGAGCCAGAAACCTCAGCTAACTATTTCGTTCGATATAGCCAGTAAGCCTATTCAGTTTGGTGTCAGTCATTTAGAAAAAGTACTTAAAGAGTCTGGCCAGACTGTTCGGAAAATGCAATTTACGCTAGGGAAAAAAGTAACCGGCGTTTTTATTGTGGTTGAATCAGCCGTGGGTGAGTTGTTCATTCGGAATGAGGGTTACCGGATTAGTTATCAGAATAATAATCTGCTGATAACTGCCGTCGATGATGCCGGTGCCATGTATGGGGTTCTGGATGTAGCGGAACAAATCCAGATGGGTAAAAGCTGGAAAACGCTGACACCCAAGGCTGTTAATCCACATTTTACGGTTCGGGCCTTGAAGGTGAATTTGCCCTGGTCGTCCTATCGAAAGGGCCCTGCGATGGACGTACACAAAGATGTATGCCGCGATCTGGCGTATTGGCAGCGTATGCTGGACCAAATGGCTGAAAATCGCTTCAACGTTCTATCGCTCTGGAATGTCCATCCGTTCTCCTACATGGTGAAGCCGACCAACTTTCCGGAGGCTAACAGCTTCTCGCCCAACGAAATGGCCGACTGGAAGTACTTCTGGACAAGCCTGTTCCGAATGGCGAAAGAGCGGGGAATCGAACCGTATATTGTAAACTGGAACATTGCCGTATCGCCCGAGTTTGCGAAGGCGTATGGCGTGAAGGAGCGGAACGATACGTCGGCGGTGGTGAAGCGGTACACACGCGAAGTGGTTACACAGGTTATTAACGAATACCCGGATTTAGCAGGCATCGGAATCACTCTGGCGGACTGGATGAGCAACTTCAGTGGTACCAATTCAACGCTGCCGGAGATGACGCCCAAAGACCGTGAGGATTGGATTGAAGAGACGGTAGTGGCCGGTATCAAATCGGCTAATCGTCCGGTTAAGTTGCTTCACCGTTCCGTACTCTCGGCCGATCCCGGCGAAATGCGACGCGTGATCAACAACGCTCACTTGCCCGATACGACGCTGGTCGAAATCAAGTTCAACTGGTCGCACGGGCACTCGACACCCGTGCTGGCGTTGACCCACGATTCGCATTCGGGGAAGCGGGATGATGGCTACTGGAACCCGATGCCGTCGAATTACCGCATTCAGTGGATGATTCGGAACGAGGATTTTTTCATTCTTCGCTGGGGGCAGCCGGATTTCATTCGTCGGCACATCGCGCAGAATACGGCTCCTTACGTCAATGGGTATTTCGTTGGCTCTGAAGGGTATATACCCGCTAATGATTATTCACATGTGGCCAGCGCACATAAGACCTGGACGTATGCCTTCGAGAAACAATGGCTGTTTTATCAGCTTTGGGGACGTCTGCTTTATGATCCTGCCACGCCCGATGCGGTCTTTGAAGCGGCTTTCGCGAACCGTTATGGATTGAAATCAGGCAAATCGATGCTTGAAGCATATGCAGCGGCTAGCCAGATGCCGTTGAGATTGGCGTCTTTTTACGGTTCAACCTGGGATTATACCTTGTATTCGGAAGGTTTCCTGGCTCCCTTTTCGGCTGGCAAAGGCGCGCAGGATACGGTGTCAAGCTTTATTTCGATCAATGAGTTAATCGACCATTCTACGTTAGATCCGGCTTATTTGTCGATTAAAGATTACGTTGGCCAGATAGTCGCAAAGAAGAAAATAGCCGCTGGTAAAATGACGCCAATTGCGGTAGCCGATTTACTGGATGCGGATTGTAAAACGGTTCTCCAGCGAGTGCAGCAGCTTCGTTCGGGCGCTTCTCCTACATTGGCTTGTGAGTTAGCCGATCTGGAAACCTGGGCCTACTTAAGCCGCTATTTTGCAGATAAACTCCGGGCCGCCGTGGCGCTTCAAACCTACCGATTTTCGCAGGATAAAACGCAGCAACAGAAGGCGATTACCTACCTAAATCAGTGTCTGCGTCATTGGCAGAAAGTCAGCGAAATTACGACCAGTCATTATCACGAAGTGCCTTACAATGAGGGCTATATCTCGAAAGAGAATGCCTATAAAGACTCCCAGCGCTTTTTGTGGAGCAATTACCTGCCGCAGGTCGAACGCGACATTGTCCTGGCAAAAGAATAAAAAATAGTAAACACAGAGTCACAGAGAGCACAAAGCGGTAAAGAGGCCGAAGTCCGAGAAAGAATTACTCTGTGTTCTCTGTGCCTCTGTGGTTAATTGAAATTTTTACTTATGGAACGAAGAGATTTTATTAAAACCACCGGCCTCATCGGCAGCGCTTATGCATTGTCTGGGCCGTCGGCTCTGGCTAGTTCATCTGCCAATATACTGGCTCCAACTGAAACGTACTGGCTCGATGGCCCGATGCGGTGGGCGCAGCTTGCTTTTGTCGAGCGCGACCCCGGCCACTACGATCCGGATTTCTGGCTCACCTACTTCAAACGGATTCACGCCGATGGTGCCTTGCTCAGTGCTGGGGGTATCGTCGCTTTTTATCCAACGAAAATTCCTCTGCATCACCGCAGCGACTTCATGGGTAATTCCGACACGTTGGGGTATCTGGTGGAAGGCTGCAAAAAACAGGGCATGAAAATCATGCTCCGTACCGATCCGCATGCCGCCCGGCAGGATGTTTATGCGGCACACCCCGACTGGATAGCCGTAACCGTCGATAGAAAGCCGCGCCGTCACTGGGCCAACCCGGAGTTGTGGGTCACCTGCGCCTTAGGGCCGTATAATTTTGAGTTCATGACACAGGTGAATCAGGAAATCATGGAGAAATTCCAGCCCGAAGGTATTTTCTCGAACCGATGGCATGGTCATGATATCTGCTATTGTGAACACTGTACTCGTAACTTCAAAGCAGCCTCCGGCCTGGAATTGCCCAAGACTGCCGACAAGCTCGATCCAACGTACCGCAAATGGGCAGATTGGCGAATGAAGCGCCTACGAGAAGTATGGTCTGTGTGGGACGCGGGCATCCGTAAGCAGAAACCGACGGCTCGTTTCATTCCCAACGGATTTCCGGATAAGGTTATGACCGGCAAAGAAGCCGATCTTTTCTTCGCCGACCAACAGGCCCGACGCGGTCTGATGGCACCCTGGTCCAATGGGAAAGGGGCCAAAGAACTCCGTTCGACGTTGGGACTGAAGCCATTGATCGGTATCTTTAGTGTGGGCATCGAAGAGGAATTTCGGTGGAAAGATTCGGTGCAGAGCGACGCCGAAATTCGGATTTGGGTGGCAGAGGGTACCGCCAACGGAATGCGCCCCTGCTTCGTGAAGTTCGGAGGGGACATCTACGACAAACGCTGGATAGAGGCCGTCGCCAAACTGTACGAAGGCTACTATAAAAATGAGAAATACCTGCGAAACACTGCTTCGCTATCACGCGTGGGCGTTGTTTACTCGGAACAAACTGACCGTAATTACGGTGGCAAACCCTGGCAGCAGAAAAGCAGCGACCACCTGGACGGTATGTATCACGCCCTCGTAGAGAGCCGCATTCCCTTCGATATGGTGAATGATCGGCTGCTTACCCCCGAGGATTTGAAGCGATTCAAGTTGTTGATTCTACCCAACATTGCGGCTCTTTCGGATGCGCAATGCCAACAGATTCAGGCGTTCGTAGCTAATGGCGGTAGTATTGTGTCCACCTTTGAAACATCATTGTATGACGAAGAAGGCAAACAACGGCCTGATTTCGGTTTAGCCAGCTTGTTCGGTGTTTCGTACGACCAGAAAGTAGAAGGACCATTGCGAAACAGTTATCTGCAATTGCGGAACGATGCCAAAAACAGCCAGACGCAACTGATTCTGAAAGGACTGGACGATACACCCCGCATTATCAATACGATTTATAAAGTCGATGTGAAACCAACGACCACGTTCCCCAGCCCGATCACGCTGATACCTACCTACCCCGATTTGCCGATGGAGGATGTGTACCCACGCGTGGCCGAAACCGATACGCGGGAACTCTACCTTCGGCAGGTTGGCAAAGGTCGTGTGGCCTATATTCCCGGCGATCTGGATCGCTCGTTCTGGCAAATGATGGGTACCGATCATGGCCAACTGCTAAGTAATGTGGTCAACTGGGCGCTGAACGAGGAGCCCATTGCTACCGTAACGGGGCCGGGCGTGATTGATGTTACTGCCTGGCGGCAGGCTAATTCCATGACTGTCCATCTGGTAAACCTGACCAATCCAATGATGATGAAAGGCCCTTTCCGCGAGTTGATACCCGTAGAAGCTCAGGTTAGTATTGCGGTTCCAACTGGTGCAAAAGTGACTGGTGTGAAACTACTGATGAGCGACCAAAAGCCTAAATTTGAGCTAAAGGGCAACAAAGTAACCGTAACGGTGCCCAAGATTCTCGATCACGAGATTGTTGCGTTGGATTTGGTGTAGCTGAGTAGGACTGTGATGTCAGTTTCTTAAAACTGACATATGAGGTTTCTCAAAACCTAATCAGTACACGAGGTTTTGAAAAACCTCGCACGTCGGGTTTAAGAACCCGACGCCACGGTCGATTGAAAATCAATTCATTAACAGAATATACCTCATGGTCTGGAAACAAGTTATTGATCCATTTAACAGCATTGCTTTATCCGTACTCGTAGCGGCAGTGCCGATTCTATTTATATTCTGGGCGCTGATTATCAGGAAAATGAAGGGGTATCAGGCCAGTTTGATCGCTACAGGATTGGCCATGATTATTGCCATTCTTGTGTACGGAATGCCCATAAAACTGGCGCTTTTGTCGGCGGCTCACGGGGCCTTGTATGGGCTATTCCCCATTTGCTGGCTGGTGACCATGGCCGTTTTTCTATTTAACGTCACCGTGAAAAGTGGACAGTTCGAGATCATAAAACACTTCATGGCATCGATCACCTCCGACCGACGGTTGCAGGCGTTGCTGATCGCCTTTTCGTTCGGGTCTTTTCTGGAAGGTACCGCCGGATTTGGCGCGCCCGTGGCTATTACGGCAGCGATGTTGGTCGGGCTGGGATTCAATCCACTCTATGCGTCGGGTATTTGCCTGATTGCCAATACGGCACCCGTTGCCTTTGGGTCTATCGGTATTCCTATTACGGTCGCTTCGCAAGTGTCGGGTATTCCCGAATTGCCTATTTCACAGATGGTTGGTCGGACATTGCCGATTCTGTCGATCATGTTGCCCTTTTATCTGGTGAGCATTATTGCCGGTTTCAAAAAAGCGCGGGAAATATGGCCAGCCGTGCTGGTGTCTGGTCTTTCATTTGCTATCCTTCAGTATTTGTCCTCGAATTTTCTTGGTCCTGCTTTACCCGACGTGATTGGCGGACTTGGTTCAATTATCTGCCTGATGGTTTTACTGCGCTTCTGGAAACCGAAGACGATCTGGCGCTTTGCCAATGAACCCGCAGCCACAATCAATACCGACATTAGCTATACAAACGGACAGCTCATCAGAGCCTGGTCGCCGTTTATTGTGCTGACAATCATGGTCATTGCCTGGGGAATACAACCCATAAAGGATGTTCTAAATTCGGCGGGGATGACCCAGTTTGAATTTCCGGGCCTGCACAATGCCATTCAGGGAGAAGATGGAAATCTGTTGCCTAAAATATTCAAATTCAACTACTTCTCTGCCGCCGGAACGGCCATTTTGATTGCTGCCCTAGTGGTTATTCCGCTGGTTGGTTTGAGTTATCGGGAGGGTGCGCAAGTATTTGGGGCCACGCTAAACCAACTCCGGTTTCCTATTCTGACGATTGCAGCGGTGTTAGGATTCGCCTACATCCTGAATGATTCGGGCATTACGCTCACACTGGCCGAAGTGCTGGCGAATACGGGTTACCTATTTCCATTTTTTGCGCCCGTACTAGGCTGGCTGGGTGTGTTCATTACCGGCTCCGATACATCGGCTAATGCGTTATTTAGTAAACTCCAATATGCCACAGCCCAGTCTATCGGCGTTGACCCGGTAGTGACCGTAGCCGCCAATATATCAGGCGGTGTGGTTGGTAAAATGATTTCGCCCCAATCCATTGCTGTAGCTGCGGCTGCGGGTAATCTGGTGGGCAAAGAATCCGAACTGTTTCGCTTTACCGTGAAGCATAGTTTCTACATGCTAATCTTCATTTGCCTTATTGTTCTGGCTCAGGCATACGCCATGAAATGGATAATTCCGGTCTACGAAATGCTTGGCAGCAAGAAAGCCGCATCCATCCCCGACTTATCGAAAGGCTACATGTACCTGATTGTATTAGGGGTATTGTTAGTCGGAATAGCCATTTCCGTTCTGTCGACTGCCAAAAAGAAAGTACAAACTCCCGATTTAGTTAATTAATGATTGCACCTGAATTGATATGAATGCACCACTTTGTAACTACATGAAAGTTGGTCTGGTCCATTTCATGGCATTTCCCGAAACCATGAAGGGCGAAGGGCCCGTGTTTGAAACCATTAAAAAAGTTGTGTTAGATGAGTACTTCACGGCTATAGAAATTACGACCGTCAACGACCTGGCGGTTCGCCGGAACGTGAAAAGTCTGCTGGATTCCTCGCACATGACAGTCGCGTACGCGGCTCAACCCCGACTGCTAACAACGGGTCTTAACCTGAATGACACCAATGAAGAAGGGCGGCAACGGGCACTCGCCAATGTGAAAGAAGGTATCGATGAAGCCTATGAGCTAGGGGCTACCGGCTACTCGTTCCTGAGCGGAAAGTACGAAGAGGCCCGAAAAGAAGAAGCGTTTGACCTGCTCGTAAAATCGACCAACGAAATCTGCGCCTATGCAAAAAGCAAGGGTGATATGAAAGTTTCGCTGGAAGTGTTTGATTATGATGTCGATAAGAAATCCCTGATTGGCCCCGCCGATCTGGCGTTACGTTACGTGCAGGAAGTTCGGAAAGAGCATGATCATTTTGGCCTAATGGTCGATTTGAGCCATATACCCCTGATTCACGAAACGATTGAAGAGTCATTGCTGCCCGTTAAGGAGTATATTACGCACGCCCACATTGGCAACTGCGTGGTCAAAAGTCCGGACATGCCTGCCTATGGCGATGTGCATCCACGATTCGGATTCCCAAACGGCGAAAACGACGTGCCCGAAGTAACGCATTACCTGAAAGTACTGCTCGATATTGGTTATTTGAATACCGAAAACCCACCTATCGTCAGTTTTGAGGTGAAACCCTTTGGTGATGAAGACCCGGATGTCGTAATTGCCAACGCCAAACGGACGCTGAACGAAGCCTGGGCGCGGGTGTAGTTAATCCTGTGGATTCCCTTGTTCTCGCTTGGCTACGCCGAGTGAGTGCTATTCCTTCAAGGGCCTCTGGCCCGTTTTTGTCACCCATCTCCGGCCAGAGGCCGTAAAAAAAATAGGCCTCACTCGGCGTAGCCAAGCGAGAACGTGAGGAACATGCGTACGTGCGGAATTGAATTTTATTCCATAACAAGAAAAAACCAACAATGAAGATTGTCGTATTAGATGGGTACACCCTGAATCCGGGCGATTTATCCTGGGAAGGCTTAGAAAAACTGGGAGATGTAACGGTGTACGATCGAACCCCCGCCGAGCTGGTGGTGGAACGCGCAAAAGACGCCGAAGTCATTTTTACGAATAAAACACCTCTTGGCGAAGACCTCTTAACGCAGCTACCCGCGTTGAAATTTATTGGCGTTCTGGCCACTGGGTATAATATCATCAACACGGATGTTGCCAAACAGAAGGGAATAATTGTCGCCAATGTACCTGGTTATGGAACCGCGTCGGTAGTTCAGTTAACCTTTGCCCTGCTGCTCGAATTAACCCAACACGTGAAACACCATAGCGATGCGGTGCGGGATGGCAAATGGGCTAAGTCGATTGACTGGTGTTTCTGGGATTTTCCATTAGTTGAACTGGCGGGCAAAACCATCGGGATTATTGGGTTTGGCAGTATCGGCGAGAAAGTGGGCGACATTGCCACGGCCTTTGGTATGAACATCATTGGCTCAAAACGACACCAGTCCGATCAATCGCACCGGGCTAATTTCCGTTGGGCTGAAATTCCCGAATTGCTGAAAGAATCGGACGTAGTGAGTATTCATTGCCCGTTAACGCCAGAAACGCAGGGCCTGATCAATAAAGAGAATCTGGCCCTGATGAAGCCGTCGGCTTTCCTGTTGAATACATCGAGAGGTCCCATTGTTGTCGATCAGGACCTGGCCGATGCACTGAATGCGGGGGTCATTGCCGGAGCCGGAATCGATGTACTGTCGAAAGAACCGCCACCCGCCGACAATCCGTTATTTACCGCGAAGAACTGCCTGATCACACCACACATCGCCTGGGCAACCATAGAAGCCAGAGGCCGATTAATGGACATCACCGTGCAGAATCTTGCTGCCTTTATGGATGGGAAGCCGGCCAATGTGGTGAACAGGTAGACTATAACTTTTTGATTTAGTAGGCTAGATGACGAGTTTTTGTCATTCCGACGCCAGGAGGAATCTCAAGCTTCTCATTAGTCAAGCTTGAGATTCCTCCTGGCGTCGGAATGACAAAAAAAGTATCTGAATTTAATTATTGATGACGACTTCCGCCTTCTGCCCCTGTCGGCTTTTGTAGCCCTGGATAGGGGAGTAGCTTTGGGTTTGTTTACCGTAATAGCCCGTGCCGTCGTAAGGGCGTAGATTTGGATCTTCTTTGCAGGCATCTGTGCAAGTGCCTGCGTGCTCGTGTCCACAATCGTCGCAAAGCGTAATATGGTTGTTGCAGACTGGGCTGGCGCAGTTAATCATGCGACTAGTGGGCGTACCACACCGGTAGCAGGTTGATACAATGACGGGATTGACATGATTGACTGGTACCGTTACGCGGTTATCGAACACATAGCATTCGCCGTCGAAATCCTCGCCACCGGCTTCCATACCGTATTTTATAATGCCGCCATGAAGCTGATACACATTATCGAAGCCTTGCGAAAGGAGATAGGCCGACGCTTTCTCGCACTTGATACCCCCCGTGCAATAGGTAATGATTTTCTTGCCGGAGCCTTTCAGATGCTCGATTTCGGCCACGTGTTCGGGTAGTTCGCGCAGGTTATCCATATCGAACGTAATGGCTCCTTTGAACTTGCCAACTTCGTGTTCGTAATTTGATCGCATATCGACCAGCACGACATCGGGGTCATTTTTAAGTTGCTTAAACTCCTCTGGTTCGAGATGGATGCCTGTTTGCCGGAGTGGATCAACGCCTAGATCAGAATGAACAATCTCGGCCTTCACCCGAACGTGCAGTTTCTGAAACGTATGCCCGTCAGCTTCATCGATCTTAAATTCTGTATCAGCAAAACGAGGATCGGCATGGAGAGCGGCTATGTAGGCTTCGCAATCAGCTGTTAGGCCCGATACCGTTCCGTTCAACCCTTCAGGGGCCACAATAACGCGTCCGAGTAGGTTCAGGCGCAGGCACAACAAATGATGTTCTTCCCGATATTGCTCCGGGTTTTCAATCGGCGAATAAATATAGTAAAGAAGAACGCGGTACGGTTTCATTAGCAAAGAGCGAAAGGGTGAATGAGCGAACGTGTGCAGCTCAATGTCCAGTCTCAATTACAAAATTAAATTAAAACAGTGATTAGTTCCCTGATGTTGGTCAGGTGGCATGACCTATCTACATTTATTGGCCAGAAATTACCCGGCAAACTGGCAACTAACGACTATCGACTAAACAATGCATATTGCTATTACTGGAAATATTGGGGCTGGCAAAACAACGCTAGCCGAATTGCTGGCTGCTCACTATGGCTGGGAAGTACTTTATGAGGCTGTAGAGGGAAACCCCTATCTGGCCGATTTCTACGAAGATATGCCGCGCTGGTCATTCAATCTGCAGATCTATTTCCTCAATAGCCGCTTTGTGCAGATGACAAAAATCATGGACAGCAAGCGAAAAAATCAAGGGCTCACATTGGTGCAGGACCGGACTATTTACGAAGATGCTGCCATTTTTGCCCGTAATCTCTATCAGAACGAAACCATGTCTGAACGGGATTATTTCACATATCGCCAGGTCTTTGAGAATATGATGAGCCTCGTTCGCCCACCCGATCTGATGATTTATCTCCGGGCCAGCCTGCCTAAACTTCGTGAACGGATTCAGAAACGGGGCCGGTCGTTTGAGCTGGCTATTAGCGATGACTACCTGGCTAGTTTAAACCAACTCTATGAAGAATTTGTGGATGCCTATGACCTCGGCCCTTTGCTAATCCTGGACGTAAATGAATTGGATTATGTGAATCAGCCTTTGGATCTCGCTAAAGTTATTCGACAGGTCGACGGCTGGCTAGATGGTTCGAGAGAAGAACATTAAAATTTAGTCAAAAAAAAGCCGGACTCAACTGGCCCGGCTTTTCTGAATTACATAATAAAGCTTATATGTACTATGTACGCGATGGTCGTGTATTTCGTTGCTTGATTTTGAGAATAAGTTTGGTTGTCGAATCGAAACCACAAACCTGTTCATTTAGAAATTTATTTTAACTGCTTGTTATACAGGCAATAAAGTAGAATAATTACCCCTGTTGCTACGAGTACGATTGGGTTTTCGCAATCCAGGAGATAGAAGACATAGCTGGCACACAGTATCATAAAGAAACATGCCAGAAGGCTTATAAAAGACGACGAAGGCTGCAAGGGGTGGTTGATGATGGTAGGTAAAGATATAAAAATGAAATTAAGTAAACTTGTAATTATTGGTTTATAAATATTATATCTTTTTTGCCTTGCCTAGCCATTTTACTGGTGACGTTACTCAGTAGCAGACTGCCATTGTGTTTGCCTGATTTATAGATTATAGTCCTGCCTGGTTTCTTTAAAAGTATAGCCACATGAAATGACATAAAACCTGCTATTTGTTTAGTCATTTCTACCAGTTGCCAACTCCCACATTGATTGCATCCGTAGGCCACGTTGCTTTGTAAGTAGCAATAGCTAATAAACACTGAACTACATACAAGGCAATGGCAAACGAAAAAAGCGTTATCGACGAATGGTCCGTTCGTGATCTGGAAGATGGGTCCTCGTTAACAATCACAGCAGTAAGCTGCACTGAACTGGGCAACCAGTCGCAGCCGGGTATTCAGGTCTATTACATGGGTAATATTATTAACTATGAACCCCTGATTGTTGAGCGCTGGGCCTATCAGGCGTCTAAAACCGGAGTAGATGAGTATTTGCTGGAAGACCAATCCTGGATGGTTCATCAGGACCAATTTGTGAAAAACTACCTGGTACTTGGCTCTCCCCTGAAGGCGAAGGTAGAAGTGAAGACGCGCTCATCTAAAGTGATTTCCAGAGAGTACGAGTTGCCTTTTGAGGTATAGAAGTAGTATATTATTTAACCACAGAGGCACAGAGAACACGGAGTTAAGATAACTGATCCTAACTCCGTGTTCTTTGTGCCTCTGTGGTTAATACGTTTAACTAATTAGTAGCTATCGTTTTGCTTCAGATAGCCTGGCAGGTTAGAGGCCCCATCAATTGCCGTTTGCGGGATTGGGAAAATACGCTTCTTAGGATCACTGTTCGTTTTTTCAGTCCACGTGCTCTCATATTTGCCAAATCGGATCAGATCAGTACGACGAAGGTCTTCCCAGTATAATTCAAAACCACGTTCCCGTAACAGCAGATCCAGGTTCATGGTGGTGAGGGCTGGTGGAGGAGCCGTAACCGTTCGCGCAGCTCTGACCGTATTGACATCGGCTAAAGCAGAGGCCGCATCGCCACTTTTGCGAAGTTTAGCCTCCGCGCGCATCAGGTAAATATCGGCTAATCGAAGGATCACAATATCCGCATCACCGAAATTCCGGCCACTGGCCGATTTCTTGCTGAACTCATATTTTTCAACCCGATAGCCCGTGTTGTAATTGCTTCCGGCAACCGAGAAGTCAATTTGCTCGGTAAAATTAACGGCCAGCGTAGGTTTATTGCGGGTGTCGTAAGCCAGCTTGCCTACTTTATATTTCCCATCCGGGCATTTCAAAAATACCCCATTCCGCCGAATCAAACCATATTGCTGACCGCGCAGAATGCCCCGGTTAATGTTAAAGTCGGCTTCGGCCACACACGAATCCGCCGGATTGGAGTAGATGGTCAGATTCTGTTTGTAAAAACGAGGATCTACCGATGGATCTTTAGGCGCATAAGCCGTGGCCCAACTCTGATAGTAATCAGGTGTAATGCCCGGTCCATCGGTGCCGTTAGCTGCCGGATAGGCTGGTATTGGAAACTGATCGCCCGATATTGAAAAATAGGCCATCCGGTTCGTACCATTCAGGTCGGCCCGCTGATCGACCGCAAAAATCAACTCTTTGTTGTCGTGGTTATCGGAGTTGAAGATGGAGAAGAAATCCTTCGACAGTGTGTATTGGCCTGAGGAAATAATCTTGTCGCAGTACTCAACGGCCTTGTCCATGTCTTCTGGCTTAAATGTAAACTGGGTTGCATACCGGTCGCGGTAAACCGCAGCGTTCATATACAAACGGGCCAGCAGCCCCCAAACGGCCCCTTTGGTTAACCGGCCGGGTCCAACCGTGGTTTCCAGATTGGGCTCTACCGCGAGCAATTCGGCTTTGATGTACTCAACGGCCTGATCACCCCGAAGAATGGTTGATGTAGCCCCCAGATCGTCTTTCACAAACACCAAACCGAACATATCTAATGTCAGCATGGAATAGTAGGCGCGCATTCCTCTGGCTTCGGCCAGATAGGTTTTCGTAACTGGATCTTTCAGGGTCGGTAGCGTATTGATCGCTGTAATGGATCTCGATACACCCTGCAAAATCAGGTTCCAGGTACTGTTCAGGTTAGGATCGGTACTGATGGTTGTATGCTGGTGCAGGGCTAAATAAATGCCATTATCACCCCAATCGGTACCACCCCGATACGGTAGAATCGCTTCATCCGTCGAAATTTCCTGAAGAGCGAAGTAATTGGTGTGCAGGAAAATATCGGGCAAACGGGCGTACACAGGCGCAATTATTCCATCGGCTGCCTGACGGTCGGACAAACCGGAAACCGAGGCTTCGTCCAACACGTTTTCGGCCAGATTGGTACAACCGTATATAAAGAGTACGCTAACCAGAGCCAGCGTCGAAATGACTATTTTTTTCATGACTTCTGTAATTAAAAAGTAAGGTTCAGGCCGAATACAAACGTTTTGGCTTTCGGATAGCTGAGGTAATCGATACCGTAGGACGAAATCCCGTTGATGTTCCGGTCGGTTACGTTCACTTCGGGGTCATAGCCGTCGTATTTCGTGATCACGAACAGGTTCTGACCCGTAGCCGACAGCCTGATTGCTGAAATCCACTTGCCCATGCCAATGAGTTTAGGGCTGAGGTTATAGCCTAACGAAAGGTTATTCAACCGCAGGAAAGCACCCGTTTTGAGGTATCGGCTCGAAACCGGTGCTGAATTGTTGATCGACTCATTCTGTAAGGCAATGGCCTCCGGGGTGACGTTCAGCCCTTTCGACAACCGCAACTTGTAGAAGTTCGCATTGGCCGTATTGTCATATAGCTTGTTGCCGGATACACCATTGAAATTGACCGACAGATCGAATCCTTTGTACGCCACATTCGTGTGGAAGTTAAACTGCTTCGTTGGTAAGGCGCTTCCAACGGCCAGACGGTCTTTATCGGTTATGATCCCGTCACCATCTACATCCTGAAACTTACTGATCCCCTTGTCGTCGAGACCGATAAAGTTTTTCAGGAAGAATGTCCCGATGGGCTGCCCGTTGATATAGCCATTGATGGTAGCCGATGTCAGGCCAGAACCAGAGGCAGAGCCGGAAGGGATAACCGTATACGGGGAGTTGTTAACCACGTTGTCGATGAACGTAATATTACCACCAACATCGAACCGGAAACCACTCAGGCTGGCATACCGATAGTTCAAATCCAGTTCGACACCCTGGTTGGTGATGGTCATATCGGGAACATTAGTCCAGAACGTACCTGCTGGCTGAACGGGATCAGACGGAATAACTTCCAGCAGGATGTTGTTGGAGACTTTTCGGAAATAATCAACCGAACCCGACAATCCTCCTTTGAAGAGCGAAAAATCCAGACCAAGATCCGTTTGGGTAGACACTTCCCATTGAATGTCGGGGTTGGCAAGGCGTGTATACGATGTTCCAGCCGGGTAGGGGCCTGTTGCCGTTAATGGATAACTCGCTGAAGCCGACACCTGGGAGGTAAACAGGGCCTGGGTAATTTTGGCCGGAATCTCCTGATTACCCGTTTGACCCCAGCCTGCCCGAAGTTTCAGGTCGGTGAATGGCCCTGACTTCATAAAGGCCTCTTCTGAAATCCGCCAGCCAGCCGAGAGGGAAGGAAAGACCCCGTATTTGTTGTTCGCCCCAAATTTGGACGATCCATCGGCCCGTACGGTGGCTGTCATCAGGTATTTATCCTTGTAATGATAGCTAACCCGCGAGAAAAACGATTGTAATTCATTTTCTGTAGCGAATCCACTAGGCTTGTTGTTCGCCAGCGTGAGTTCCTGACCTAAACCGGCGTTGTAAATAGGATCGATGGGGGAGATCGGAAATTTGTTGATGCTGGAGCGCCGTTCCTGCACAAAAATTTTCTGGTACGAATGCCCCAGCAATGCGGTTAGGTTATGATCCTGTTTCGCCAGTGTGTAGGTGAAATAGTTCTCAACCAAGATGTTCCGATTGGTGGTGTAGATCGACTCTAATCTTCCATCAATCAACGGTACTGCGCTGGGCAGCTGTTCCAGATCCCGCACCGCACTGGAGTTGTCGATTCCCAGATTCAGTTTGTACACCAGATCTTTGGTGATCTTGAACGAAGGGGAAAAATTGGCAATTGTCCGATTGATGGTGGTAATGTCTTTTTTCAGTGCCAGTGTAATGAGCGGATTCGTACCAGCCTGGTATTTAAAAGGCGTTCCATCGGTATCGTAGGCGGGTATCGTAGGGTTTGTCGAGATAGCGCCACCGATCAGATCCTCGGTTGGTGGCCGTTTGTTTAAGGTGTAGGTCGTATTGAGGTTAACGTCGACCGTGAGCCGATCGTCCAGAAATTTCTGCGACACATTAAGACGACCTGTGTACCGATCAAGTTTACTGCCTTTCAGAATCCCTTCCTGATTTTGAACCCCGAAAGAACCGTAGTAGGTTAATTTATTGGCACCCCCGCCAAACGATACGTTGTGGTTCTGGGTTTTGGCTGTCTGGGTTACCTCCTTCTGCCAGTCGGTCGATCCTTTGAAATCTTCCAGAACGCCACCCACTGCCGGAACCTGCTGGCGGTATTCATCGGCTGAAAACACAGGTAAGGCTCGGGTCAGATTTGAGATACCGAAACTGGATGAAAGCGTGAAGTTAGACGAACCCGCTTTTCCCTTTTTGGTTGTAATCAGTACAACGCCATTCGCACCGCGCGAACCGTAAATAGCTGTTGCCGATGCATCTTTCAACACATCGATGGACTCAATATCCTGCGGATTTAAAAAATTCAGTGGGTTGGTTGCTCCACCCGTGCTTGAATTATCTAATGCGATACCATCCAGTACGAAAAGAGGAGTACTACCTGTTCGAACACCGCCAGGTCCACGGATCGTAATATTCTGGCTACCACCAGGTTCACCACTGGTAGAAGTGACATTGACCCCGGCTACCTTTCCCTGTAAAAGTTGTTCGGGTGAGTTGATGATCCCCCGGTTGAAATCGGCGCTTTTAATCGACTTCACCGAACCCGTCATATCCTTCTGGGAAGCGCTGCCATAACCAATAACGACAACCTGAGAAAGTTCAGAGGCCGACGCTTTCAACGCTACATTGATGGTGGTTTGATTGCCTACCGGAACGTCCTGAGAAACAAAGCCAATGAAGCCAAATACCAGAACTGCATTGCCGTTTGGTACGGCAATTTTGTAGTCTCCGTTTGCATCGGTGGTGGTTCCTTTCTGGCTACCTTTCAGCACAACAGTACAGCCAGCGAGTGCTTCGTTGGTTGTTGCATCTGTAACCCGTCCGCTGATGGTTATGTCTGCCGACGGGTTTTCGGTACGGGACTCAGTCGTTTTCGTGATTGTCGATGAAGGACTTTTCCCCTCAACAGCGAGTGAGGTGAAGGCGAACAGAAAACAGAAAAAAAAGCTCCATTTACGCGTAAATGGAGGAGGGGAGGAGTAAAAAAGCATCATAGTGTAAAAATGAATTAAGGGTGCAAAGCTCAGATCTTCCTGCTGGATATCAATTGAGCGGATCAAATATTAAAAATAAATTAACATATCCATACTAGATATATAAAATAATGAAAAACGTAACCCACGGTTTTGTCAGCTAATAGTGTTTTTAATCTACTATTATTGAGTCAGTTAAGTAGATTGGTTGATTTGAAAGAGTACAAAATGACATTGTTCTGTGACCAAATTGCTATTCTTGCTCCATAGTTAGTTACGTATAGAATGCCGTAAATTTTTCTATTAAATCCGACGATTTGATCAGTTCATCGGTGTTTAGCATGGGTTGCCGGTACCGTCTATACGGAGGCATGACACTTCCTTACAGAGGCTGGATTCTAATTTTCATCGGCTGGGCTGGAGCAATTGTAATTGGGAGTGTCCTGCATTGAGCGCCGGAATTCACTTGGTGTTTGCCCGGTTGCCTGCTTAAACGCTTTATTGAAGGAAACTTTATTATTGAAACCGACTTGGTAGGCCACCTCGATGATGTTCAGTTGCTGGCGGGGCACCTGCCGTAATAGCTCCCTGGCTTCGTTCACCCGTAAAGAATTAATATACTCAAAGAAGCTCATACCCAATTGTTCGTTAAGTACCTGCGAGAGATGGTGGCGACTAATGTTGAGCCGGTCGGCTACTGTCTCTAACCGCAACTCATTGTCGTGATAAAGCTGCTCGGTACGCATAAGTCCCTGAAGCTGTTGAGCAAACTGGCGGGCCACATGTGCCGGTAAGCCCGAATGCCGATACCGGACCTCTGGCTCTGGAATGGATGTGCGGGTACTAACTGGGCCTGATCTCGCCGTTGATGCTGTCGAAATCGACGAAGTCAAGGTGCTCAACTCAGTAAGCGGTAGTTGACTGGTCTGAAAAATATGGGGCTGTACATAAGCCAATACGGCCACCAGACCTATAAAAATGGCCATACTCAGCGAAATAGCATAGTCCCATTCCCGGTTAAAAAACGGCATATCAACCAACAGATAATAGGACCAGTTAGCCACCACAAAGCCTAGATAACAGAAACTGAACCAGCGAGCCCACCGGGCAACCTCCTGCAGGGTTTGGAAGGATGGCTGGAGCCGGATAATGGCAATAGCGTACAGAGAAAGGTGGACTAGAACAAGCCACGGGAGGCCCTTGTAGAAATAGCGGTAATAAGAAAAGGGAGGAGATTGACTTAGTGAATCTGGTAATATAGCGTCTACCAGAAGTATGAAAAAATGTGCGCTGAAAGCAATTAGGAACGGAAGGAAATGGATCAATCGGGAGCGGAACGGAATAGGCTGGTGTAGTAATTCTTTAAGATAAAAATAGAACAATACCCCAAATGAGAGAAAGAGCAGCTCCGCCAGCCGATTCAGGACAGGGAAATACTGTAGATAATGACTCCAATAGAGTACATAATAAACTAATACGATTGAAAATAGCACCAGAATCGCTACAACGTAGCGAATCTGGTGCCTGCGCTGACCAGCCTGTTTTAGGAGCAGAGGTGCCAGAAATAGCCCTAAAAAAGCTATGAGCGCAAAAGCTGTTGTCCACTGATCGAGGTCGGGTTTGTTCATTAGAAAGGTAAAGCCAATAAGGTAAAGTCTGGAATAATCCGTTAGAGCAGCATAGCTGCACACTACCAAGTGAAGCTTGCTTACACTACAATACAGTGATAGAGCGTGTAAATGTTGTTGGCTGTTTAGTCATGATTTTAATCTCACGAATTTCCATCTCCAGCCCATTGGATATTTTTAGTTTGTAGTCGCCATCGGCTAAATCTGTTATATCGAGGCTAAGGCGTGCAATTGTTTCTCCGGTATCCAGGATTTGATCGTAATACAATTTTCCACGTTGGTCGAGGAGCTGGAGAGATACGCGCCCTTCCAGATCTTTATTGACATTAATGCGTAATTTCTTGCCATCGGCAGTTAAATAAGCACCCACCTGATAATGAGCTAGTTTAGTAGGGTGGTCTTTCTTAGTTGCCTGCGGTTTTTCTGGCGTTTCAAGTGTAAAGAAACTAATGCTGCATAGCAGTAAAAGAGGCATGACAAAGGTGTTCATAGTAGTGTTGTAGAAAAGAGGTTATAACTAGTTTAATTTTTGCTTTATGACCTAAAGACAAGTGAATGATACGATGTTTGGTTTTTTTTGTATAAATGGTCAGTATAGTCCAAGAACGGTAATGACGTAAAAATGCGAGTATAAAAGGAGAGTTTAGTGCCTTTAATTCGACATAGTATGCCTGGAAGTTTCTTGCACAATCGAATGTTGTTACATGTAAAATACTGCCTATTAAAACCAGAGGAATCTATAACGAGTGAAGTAATTATTTTTATTTAATTAATTGATTTTTAGCTATTTGACTTGAAGGATGGGTAGCGTTTAAACAATCCAAAATATTATTTGTGCCATTAGCTAATATTTTGGTCATTAGTTTGCCTGGCCAGATGAATAAGCCTACTCATTTGTTGGGTAGAAAATTGACTAATAGTGACCTATTTATGAAAAATAAAGGTCTATATTGACCAAAATGAAGGTGATCAAATGATAAATTAGGTAAGGCGATAATTTATTGAGTTATATACTTTTCACTTAATAATATATTTTATTATTTTATTTTGGAGTTAGCTATTATTTGCAGAATTATACGATGAAGCGTAATTCTTTTTACTACAGAGGCACAGAGGCTAAAGAGCTAAACGTAATGGTTGTTATTCTGCGGCCTATATACCAAAAAAACTAGCTTGAAAATACGATAGTTTGCTATGAAAAATTTATTTTTTTATAGAGGTGTGATATTATAAAATTATAGCCACATAAAGTGTATCAGGTATTTATTAATAGAACGCCTGTTTTAGATTTTTTGGAATGAATATATAAAAAAATTTGCCATTTCGGCTTTAGAAGAAATCTTGAGTTTATAGTAATAAAACTCAAGATTTCTTCTAAAGTCGAAATGGCAAAATCGACAATGACGGGTTTGGTATTAGAATCTTGCGAGCCTGCTAAGCCAAAATACGTACCCGAACCGGTTCCGGAACGATTTGCGTGCCATCGTCCAACGTGACCAGAAACAGAAACTGGATTTCGGTGTAGTTCGGCAGTGCTACCGGTGCCGTAGCCACCGTTGGGTACTTTGTCTTGAAAGCTGCCAGCGTTGTGGTAAATACGGCCGTGGTGCCGGTACCCGCTATGGGCGCTGCGTTGTAGGCGCTGGTGGCTGTGGCCGCATTCAGAGTGGCTACATTGATCCCCGTGGCCCCACCCACAATCCTGGTAATCTCCTTAATTGTACGACCACTTGACGCCGGAATCGATAAAGTGAACTCAATAGGGCCACCAGCTGCTATCGAGGTAGTAATAAAGGGGTTAAATCCGTAGGTTGTTGTGCCCGGAAACGATACCGGAATTGCCGGACGATTATCCCGCACCAGATCGCTATAAATATAATCGTCTTTACAGGAGAAGCTGCTACCGGCCAACAAGACCAGAAACAAGCCTTTTATAAGATATTTTTTCATTCAAGCTAGCGTTTGACGTCTACAAATATTAATCGACATCCCACCAAACGCGAACGTTTGATTGGGGAGCTGGATTGGGGAAATTCGGATTGCGCTGAATTTCGTTGTTGATGTAAACAGCCCGAACAGGACGTGTTCCATCGATACCTGCTGCATTCTGGGAGGGTTGCAGAACCGGGTAGCCCGTCCGGCGATAGTCGTTCCAGAGTTCCAGCCCATTCCCTGTAAAGGCGATGTATTTCTGGGTGATCACCTGCGCAATTTTCTCTTCCGTGGTTCCAGCCAGGGTAGCCACGGTTGGGTTAGCGGTGAAGTAAGCCGCGATTTGATCGGCGGTAAGGCCAGCCAGGGTCATCGACGCGGTAATGCCTTCTTTGTAAAGTGCTTGTGGATCGCCAGGGGTACCCAGCCGGAGGGCGGCTTCGGCCAGAATGAAAGCCCGCTGGAAGTTGGTAATTAAGCGAACCGGTCCTTCTCCGCTGTTGCCCGTTACATATTTATTGTAACGCGACCAGTTCGTTACGGGCGAAGGTAGTGTACCCCGAAACCCATTGTCGATGGTGACGTAGTTGGCTGCGGGTTTGGTAAAGAAGAGCGGCAGGCGTGGATCATTCAGGCTGTTGAGCAGATTCAGGTAACGCGTACTTAGAATAATATCGTCTTTAAAGGTGCTCACAACGGTGTACGTATAGCGGGGATCCTGACTGCCCACACTTGCTCCAAAGGTAAAATTCATATCGCCACTATTGGTGTTTATGTAGTTATTTCCTGTCAGCACTTCATTGATTACGCTGGTGGCCAGCGCTGGCTCTTTGCGGCTAATGGTCATGGCAAATTTCAATAGCAGTGTGTTACCTGCCCGTTTCCATTTGGCCAGATCGCCCCCGTAAATAAGGTCGTCCGCGCCTGGCTTTACGGCCGATGTGGCATCGAGATCCCTGATACCTTCGCGGACCAGATCGAACAGACTCTGAATGCCCAACGTAGCATTTCCCTTGTAGATGTCCTCCTGTTTATCCAGACGAGGAGCGGTAAATGTTTCGCCCTGTAAAGCCTGGGAATACGGCACATCGCCCCAAAAGTCGGTGGCAATGCTGAAGGTATACGCCTTCATGATCTTGGCAATTCCCGAATAAGCTTTCGCGTTATTGGCATCTGCCAGTTCAATCAATTTCTGATAGTTTACCAGCCCACCTCCGTAGAGCTCAAAGCGCCACTGGTTTTCCATATCCGCCCCGTTGGTCTGGAAAATATCGTAGTTCTGTGGGTTATTAGCGGCTCCGGCCAATTGTTGAACCAGCGTGGAGGCAAAGCGATTTAGCTCATTGGCGTTGGCAAACGCCGTACCTGCCTGAGCACCCGGTAACAATACCGCTGGGGTAACTGAAGTAGGATTGTTGGGTGTTACGTTAACGTCCAGGAACTGGCTACAGGCACCCAATCCCAGAAAAAGAGGGATGAGCAGATAGCTTTTATAATCTATGAATTTCATGAGTCAGTCGAGTGGAAAAGTGATTAGAACGTGAGTCGAATGTTACCCCCAAAGTTGCGCGTGTTGGGAGGGCCGTTGAGGTCAAGTCCCTGAATGTTACCAGCACCCTGGGTATTGATCTCAGGATCGGCGGGGAAGTTGGGCGCGTAGAAGTATAGATTCCGGCCACTTACACCCACCGAAATCGAGCCGAAAGGAGTTTTACCCAGTAAGCTCTTCGGCAGCGTGTAGTTTAAGGCCACTTCACGCAGTCGGTACACCGTAGCATCGAATACAGCTGCTTCCGAAGCCAATCCACCAAGGGCTAAATTCCAGTATACCTGAGAGCTTAACTGAATATTATTTGGCCTGAAGGTGCCATCGGCATTCTGGATAACACCGGGCAAAATGCGGGGCTGATCGCGGTCGATACCTGTAACGTAGAGGGTGCCGTTAGCGCGGGCGTCGGTCACGCTGAAGGAGTACAACTGACCACCCTGCCGGGTGTCAACTAGTACCGACAACGCCAGGCCTTTGTAGGAAAAGGTGTTGGTCAAACCTGCCGTGTAGTTAGGCTGCGGGTTCGAGATAACTGAATTGGAAATGCCTGGCGCGAATTGTCCAGAGGTTCCGTTAATAACATTCTGACCTGCATACTGACCGGTTGGATCATAATAGAGGCCGGTTGGATCCGTACTTTGCACCCGTGCATTGGCCGTTCCAACCACCACGCCGTACGGATACCCTTCGTAAATAGACGGGATGATGCCCGTGAATGCATTGGCACCTGAACCAACCAGATTCGTTGCTGAGCTACCCACATTTGACGACTTGACACCCGGCGCAATTGAAATGACCTTGTTGCGAATAAGCGTATAGTTCAGGGTAGCATCCCATTTAAAGCCACCAATACGAATTGGTGTGGCATTCAGAACCAGTTCAACGCCCTGATTACGCAACTCCCCAACGTTGGTTGTCCGGGTGTCATACCCCGTTGAGTTGGAAATGGCTACGTTGAAAATTTGATTTCTACTGTGCGAATCGAAGTAAGAAGCATCGATACTCAGTCGGTTCTTGAAGAATCCCAGGTTGATGCCCACTTCATAGGATGTAACAAACTCAGGTGTCAGGTTATTGTTGCCAATCCGGTTGCTCACAACAAAGCCGGGAATACTCCCTCCATTCACCTGCAAGGGAAAGGTAATGCTGGCGGTGTTGTTCCCGTAAGCGGCTGTTGTATACACGGAATTCAGCAGGTAAGGATCTGCATCACGACCTACCTTGGCAATGCTGGCACGAACTTTAGCGTACGAAAGCACATCTGAGTTGAGCTTGAAGGCATCGGTAGGAACAAAACTAACCGAGGCTGAAGGATAGAAATACGTATTGCTCGCTTTGGGTAGGGTAGAAGACTGATCGGCCCGACCGGACAATTCAAGGAATAGATAGTTGTTGTAATTCAGCGATAACTGACCATAGTAGCCAACTAGTCGGCGAAGGGTGGAAAATTCTCCGCTAGCCGTAAAGACAGAGCCATTGCCAACATTATAGAAACCTGGAATGGTAAGCGAAGCGGCATCGACTAACGTTTCCTGCGATTTTCGCTGATTGATGTTATTGCCCAGTAGCAGGTTTGCATTCAGACCTTCCAGAAATAAATTGTCTTTACGCGCCGAAATCAATAAATCCCCGTTCAGCTCATTTCGAAAGAAGTTGTCCTGGGAAATTTCGCCTAAAGGAGAGCGCCCTGCGCCAATTGGCAGGATCAGTTTACGGCGATCTGTGTAGGTGTCGCCCGTTACCCGGTAGGCTACGTTCAGCCACTTGGTAATGTCGTAGCTGATCTGGAAATTGCCGAAAAACCGGTCGACCTGGCTATCGAGCCGCTCGTTATTTACACTCCATTCCGGATTATTGCTGGTTGTGGAATAATAAATACTTTTCCCATTCGCATCCTGATAAGGCTCGCCGGGCAGATTATAACTGCGGGGAATACGGGTGATCTGGCCGAAAGCACTGGCACCATTCCCTCCCGGAATACCCGTCGATACGGTTTGGACATAAGTGCCCGTTCCACTAATCTTCAGGCCATTTTGCAGACGTGATTCCCCCCCAAGCTGGACATTGGTTCGGTTAAACTTCGAGTTTTGGATGACCCCGTTTTGAAGGGTATTCCCAATAGCAAGAATATAGTTTCGGGTAGCATCACCCGAGGCAATATTGACCGAATTCTGGATGATGCTCCCTTGCTTGTAGAAGTCTTTGACGTTGTTTGGATAAGCCTGATAAGGCACCACTAATCCTTGTGTGTTCGTAACCGAGGTAGGTCCACCAGCAAAGGCTGGCCCCCATGAGTTGGCCGAATTAGCCGTAAACAGGTTATTGGCTCCCTGCCCGTAGTCGTTTTGGAATTTGGGAAGGCCATAGATAGTCTGGACGTTGTAGGATGAATTGACGGTTACTTCCGTCTTGTTGTTCTGGTTCCGCCCCGATTTAGTGGTAATTACAATAGCGCCCGCTGAAGCTCTCGAACCATAGAGCACGGCCGCTGCGGGACCTTTCAGTACGTTGACCGACTCGATGCTTTCCGGGTTGATATCGGCTAGTCGGTTGGAGGGCTGGGTACCAAAGAGGGTGTTCTGTGTGAGATTAACATCATTGCTGAAGATAATTCCATCGACCACAATCAGTGGCTGGTTGCTGCCCGTAAAGGAAGTAATTCCGCGAATGTTGATGTTGGTTGAGGCCCCTGGTGCTCCACTGGCGCTGGTAATGCTAACCCCGGCAAGTTTACCCTGGAGTGCATTAAGCAGGTTCGGTTCAGAGCGTTGAGCCAGAATATTGCCGCCTACTTCCTGGGTAGCATACCCCAGCGATCGCTTGTCACGTTCAATGCCCTGGGCCGTTACCACAATTTCGTCCAGGCTCTGGGCCCCACTGACCAGGGCTATATTAATAGTGGATTGACTCCCTACTGAAACTTCCTGGCTGGTGTAACCAATAAAACTGAAGATCAGTCGAGCGCTGGATGGGACGCTGATTTTATAGGCTCCATTGGCATCCGTTGTCGTGCCGCGGGTTGTTCCTTTTATCTGAACACTTACACCGGGTAAGGTTAACCCGTCTTCTGATGAGGTGACGCGGCCACTTATGTTTACCTCCTGTGCCATCGCTGGTAGCGAAAGAAGGAATATAAATAGCCAACAACCTGGTAGACTGTTTTTCATGTTTGAGTAGAGCTAGAATACATAGAGAAGTTGACACTAAAGCAACTTTGCCAAATGACGGGGGATGATTTCTGAATTTGGGTAATCCCGATAAAGATTAACTCTTTTTGCCGCCTGAGTAGAAACACCAGGTCGTTGTTAATTGCCTGAAAGTCATTAGCTAATACGTAGTTTTAGCTCGTAATTAGAAGGCGATTAAAAATTGGAGTTGGCAACATAAATTACAGGGTTTTGTGTTAATTTGGGCACCGTAAACGTATGAATCGAAACCCTCAACCCTATGAAAATCACCTCTCTCTTTATTCTCGTCTGGCTAAGTATACTATGCATACTAAGCCCTGCTTTTGGCCAACGTAAATTCTCCCTTGCAGTAAGTTTAGGGTATAGTCAGAGTCATAGCGATTATAAAAGCATTGTTCCAATACCTGACCCAATTACGCAGCTATCACCAACAGAACTAGTTGCCTCTTCGAACGGTAAGGGATATGGCTTTGGACTCTTAGTTCGCTATGCGTTTTCGCCAAAATGGTCGGTAAATGCAGGGATTGCAGCAGGCCAGAGTCTGTCGGCAAAAGGTTGTTTTTCTCAGAATGGGAATGAGATTCCGGTTAATTACACCAATACGCATCGGAATGAATTTGCGTATAGTATACCCGTTCAGATTAATTATCAATCATCGACCAAACGACTCTCTCCCTATTTTTCGGTAGGGGCATCACTGGGGTTTCGTGCAAAGAGCTATGTTGACTTGGGGAACGGTCAGGAGGTGGCGGTGAAATTTGGTGAGCCCGTAACCATTACGCCAGGGGTGGGCGTAGGCCTCATTTATCGACTGAATGAACATTACTCGTTACTTGTTCAACCAGGCTTTAGTTATAATGTGCAAGCACACCCAACGTATGTGTATTATCATGCGTATTCTGTGGGGCTGAGCACGCAGCTATTATATACTTTTTAATGAACAATTACTAATGAACAATGGATAATGAATAACGAATCAATGTAATGTAGATCGTTATTCATTATCCATTGTTCATTAGTAATTGACTAACAGAGGGTTAACATGCTTCACCTGGTGTACAGGTTGGGCCGTCGGCTGCTTCTGAGGCAACTACAGGATTGGTTTTCTCCCAGTCTGACCAGGCTTTATTGAGGGCACCTAAGAACGTTTCGGGTTGCTGAGCGCCTGAAACGGCGTACCGGCGATCCAGCACAAAGAAGGGAACACCCCGAGCACCTACTTGCTGGGCTTCGTAAATATCCCGACTTACCGCTTCTGCAAACTGATTACTATTGAGCAATTGCTCAACGTCAGTGGCATCCAGGCCAATTTCAGTGCCCAGTTCAAGCAGGGTTGCGTGGTCTGATGTATTGCGACCTTCGGTAAAATACGCCCGGAATAGGCGTTCTTCGGCGGCATCGCCCAGGCCGTGCTGTTTGGCCAGTTGGATGAGTCGGTGCGCATCCCATGAGTTTGCCACAACGGCTTTGTCAAAGTCGTACGATAGGCCAACTTCGCTGGCCATGGCTGTAACCCGGTCGTTCATGCGTTTAGCTTCATCCAGGCTCCAGCCCTTTATATCTGCCAGGTACTGGTTAATGTTTTTGCCCGGTTCTGTTTTCATGTCCGGGTTAAGCTGGAAGCTTTTCCAGACAACATTTACCTGGTCTTTATGGGGAAACTGATTGAGTGCGTTCTCAAACTTCCGTTTGCCAATGTAGCAAAAGGGGCACATCACGTCACTCCAGATTTCTACGTCCATTGTTCGTTTAGGTTAAGCAGCCTGAGCCAGCTGAATATTCGCAATCAATTTGATGTCTTCGCCGAGAGCCAATCCACCGGTTTCGGTGAGCGCATTATGGGTCAGGCCGAATTCTTTCCGGTTAATCTTACCGGTAACCTCAAATCCCAGCTTTTTGTTGCCGTGCATATCGTTGGCTGCTCCACCATATTCTGCCTTCAGGGTTACGGGTTTGGTAACTCCTTTCATGGTTAATTCGCCTGTTAGTGTGTATTCATCATCGTCCACTTTCTTGAAGGAGGTCGATTTGAAGGCAATTTTAGGATAGGTATCCGCATCAAAAAAATCAGCTGACTTCAGGTGATTATCCCGCATTTCCTGATTGGTATCCACACTGGCTACGTCCAGGGAAAAATGAACTTCGGCATCGTCGAAATCGTCGTGGGCTGTGGTAGCGCCCCCTTCAAAATTCCGGAATGTGCCGGTTACAGTGGAGATAACGAGGTGTTTTACCTTGAACTGTACTTCGGAGTGCATTGGGTCTACGACCCAGTTTGTAGTTGCCATACTTGTAATTGATTAATTTAGGTTTGTAACTGATTGATTGTCTGACTCTTTTTTCGGTTTTTGTACTAAAGAAATTACTCGTTTAGCAGTTTTTTTAATGGTGGTATAAATACTAACACTGTTAGGGTAAGGATAAAAAAATTAGCCGTTTAGTGCTTTGATAAACCCACTGATTGCGTCCTGAAGCACAAGTTGACTCCATGGATTCGTGGATGCATTTCGGTCAATCATCTGAATTGATACCAATCCGTGCAAAATAGACCAATACGTGTGGAACTTCAGAAAGGCATTGACCTGAGGCTGTTTGCTTTGACTAATGGCTTCCTGAATCACCCCAACCAGCACATCCGAGAATTGCTTCATTTCAGCAACCTGATTGACCTGCTCGCACTGAGGAATGCCCAACCCAAACATGAGTTGGTAATACTCTTTATTCGCAAAAGCAAAGCTCCAGTATCCTTTTGCAATTGCTTCCAGTTGCAGACTGGCTTCTGGCTGGCTGTCTCGTTGCCGTGTAACCTCCTCGGTTAGTAGGCTGAATCCTTCTCGGGTGAATTCCTGTAGAATAGCGTCCTTGTTCTCAAAATGACTGTAGATCACCGGGACACTATACTCAATGGCGTCGGCAATTTTACGGATAGAGAGTGCCTGCCAGCCTTCTTCCAGAACCAGCTGCCAGGCTGCCTGTAAAATGCTGGTTTTTACTTCTACTTTTTGGCGTTGCCTACGCTCTAGAATTCCCATTTTGGGGTGCTGTTAGTATCTATAACAGTGTTAACTATTCTATCATATAGAAAGTTCAAGCAACTATCTTTTTAGCTAATCCAGATATAATGCCTTTATGGGGCAAACTAGTAGTATCAAGTGAGCGGCCGTACCCCTTGTTTAGTTATAAAGCAAGTGGAAGGGTTTATGAAAGTGAAGCTGAACGGGATAGTAAAGTTTGGGGCTATACCCATTGCTTTCTGGGCATACTCCTGTTGCTCTTTTGCATTGGAAGATTCCTAAAAATCCTTTTTCCTTTTTCTATGAGTCCTTTTGCCAAGTTATCTTTGGGGAAATAATGTAAAAGCACAGGAAATTATGAACCCGGAAATGAAGTCTGTACTTAGCGAACTAATTGCTGAGCTGGAAGTGCTTCGCCTGAAGACAAACAGCTTAGTGGGCCATGTAGATGGGAGTCATCCAGATGCCCGTCAGATCACGGAGGCTACAGGGTTTATCCAGGATGCCATTAGGAGCCTGCAAAAAATTGGATTTGGCCTGGAATCTGAAACCAGCTATGATGATTAAGCCTGGTTCTGAAAGTAGCTATTCGTCCTCCGATTTTGAGCCTATTTTGATCAGGCAGCCTATTAGTCATTGGAATGCCTGACATCCAGCAGCGTAACCGTCTCGAACCAGTACGTTTTTAAGTTACTCAAATACGTTTTCCAATCTGAGTAACTAAATGGCTTTACTGTAAATGAAGACGCTCCATAGGAGTAAGCCCGTTCTACTAACTGAGCCGTTTTACTGGCTGAGAGTACTACTACCGGTAAGATGCGCCCTTTTGGATGGGCGCGTAATAGCGTCAAAAAGTCTAATCCGTCAACCTTGTCCTGTAAGTCAATATCGAGTAATACAATTTTGGGCCCTTTGCCTTCCAATTCTTCAATGTACCGTTTCGCTTCTTCGAAACTACTTACATGAATAAAAGAAGCTTCAGCAAAGCTGGATTGGGCAGCCTTAGTTAATATCTCGGCTACATTGGGGTCATCATCGACCAATAAAATTGGAAACTGATTGGGCATATAAACAATCAAACAAAATTAAGTTCAACTAATATTTTTAGGCTTTACTGTTCTGATAGCTACATGTTTACGCTGTAGTTAGGCTGAAAGAGGCAGTAAAGTCCACATGTGCAACTTACGATTACCCGTGGATTTATATCGGAAAATACAAACTAAAGGTGGCACCTTGCCCCAGTTTACTATGTGCCGTAATGGCACCACCATGGTTAGCAACTACTTTCTCGCAAATGGCCAGTCCAATACCTGTTCCCGCAAATTCACTTTTGTTATGTAGTCGCTGGAAGACCTGAAAAATACGATCTACATATTTTTCATCAAAACCAATTCCGTTGTCAGATACATCAATACGATGGTAATTTGATGTGATCCGGGTTGGCTTTATAGAAAGTGGAAGTTCGTTTGTGGCTATAAGCTGGGCCCGGACATGAACTAAAGGGGGCCTATCCGTTCGGCGAAACTTCAATGCATTACTGAGCAGATTCTGAAATAATTGCTCGAGCTGAGATTTGTCGCCGTGAATTCTTGGTAATGAATCAACGGTCACAAGCGCACCTGTTTCCTGTATACGAAGGTCTAGATCACTCAAAACGCTGCTGAGCACCCCATTCAGGGATACTAATGAAGAAACTTCCTGCCGGGTGGAGATTCTGGAAAAACTTAGTAAGTCCTTAATCAGGTTCGACATTCGGCTGGCTGCCGCCTGCATCCGTTCCAGGTAACCGATGCCATCCCCTAATTGGCTGGCATACTGGCTTTTCAGCAGATCGCCAAATTGTTGTACTTTTCGCAACGGCTCCTGTAAGTCATGGCTGGCAACGTAAGCGAATCGTTGTAAATTCTCATTGGACCGGCTAAACAATTGATTGGCTTCCTCTAGCTCTTCGTTGGTAGCCGCGTATTCTTCATTAGTAGCTGCCAGTTCTTCATTAATTGCCGAAAGCTCTTCATTGGTGGCGGCTAGTTCTTCAGTTCGTTCCTGCACCTGCTGCTCTAGTGCGAGTTGTAACTGACGTTGCGTAGTAATGTCCTGCGCAGTACCTGTGAGCGTTAGAGGTTTGCCATCCGTATCATAAAATACCTGGGCCTGGGCATGAATAATACGTATCTGCCCGGTGAGCCGGTTGATAATTGGGTGCTCATTCTCGTAATAACCTGATGAGCCTGGCGCAACAGTAGCGGCTATGGCATCCGCAACAGACTGACGATAGTCATCGGGCAGTGGATTGTAGGCTTCATCCATACTTTTGGTCGATTCGGAGAAGCCGAGCCAATCCATAAATCGCTTTGAATAACTAAATATGCCTGTTTCAATGTCCAGACTCCAGGTAGCCAGTTCAGCCAGCTCAATAGCGCCAAGCAGCGCAGCTTCTGTTTTTTCTACCTGTTGCTTGGCCAAAATTAAGTCTGTTATCTCGGCGGCCGTGTTCATTACACCATATACCTGGCCAGCCGCGTTATAGAGCGGTGTAAAGCTGTAGTTGAAATAGTAAGGCTGTAATTTCCCATCTATAGTAATATCTACCCGTTGATTCTTCGCGTGGAAAGGAGTACCTGTAGAATATACGCTATCTAGTTGGTCATAGATGTTTTGATTAGCCAACTCCGGTAAGATTTGGGAATACAACTTACCAACCACCTCGTCGCCCTTTCCCCAGACCGATTTAATGGACTGATTGGCAAACTGGATCTGCATTTGACGGCCCACGTAAACCCCAATTGGGAAGGGGGCACTTTCGATCAGGCTACGCATTTGGGCTTCGCTGTCTTCAAGTCGTTGCCGGGAAAGAACCTGATCCGTAATGTCCTGAACAACGCCAATAACATCCTGGGCATTACCTGATTCATCAAAAATATACGTGCCAAGCATGCGGATCCAATGAACGGAGTCATCCTGCCAGATAAATCGAACTTCATATCGAATTTTTCCTGTCAGTAACCCATCAGCAAAGGCTTTCTGCCGAATAGAGCGATCATCGGGGTGTATAAAACTAGTTAGTTTTGTATGATCAAAGCGGGTGGTTTCCTGCCCTGTCAGGATTTTAGCCAGTAACGCTTTATACGTTAAGTAGCCGGTTGCCAGATGAAGATGAAACGTGCCAATGCCGGCGGCTTCATTCGCTAATTGATCGAACTGCTCAGACGTGGCTAAATGCGCTTGTTGCTGAATCTGAAGAGTTACATCCTGGGCAATACCCGAAAGTCGCTGAGGCACTCCTGCTTGATCAATATAGGCTTTGCCCTTGCAATTCAACCAACGTGACGGCGTGTGGTCGGTTCCGAGGGTACGGAAAAGTACGTCATAGAGTCCATCCGACTGTGCAGTGAGTGCCTGTTGTATGGCCGCGTTTACCCGATCCTGATCATCAGGATGGATTCGACTCAGTACCTGCTGGAACGGAAGGGTGTCTTTACCCGGGAAGTTGAATAATTCCTGACAACGATCATTCCAGCGAACGAGTTGAGTGCTCGAATTAAGATCCCAGGTGCCAATACCGGCAGCCTGTAAAGTAAATTGTAACCGCTCAAGTTCTGCGGCCATGTCCTGATCGAAGGGCTTTTGCTCGTCGGTCATTGATTACACAGTGATTACAAGTAAATTTATCTTGGTGAATAACTAGATATAGAAAGTAAGGTTTTACGTTTAAGGAAAACCGGTACTTGAAAGTTTGCTTATTTAACGTTTGGTGTAAACGTAGTAGCTACTTCTTTTATTCCTTATTTTCATCTGATTTTGTTCCACAGCTCCTCTTTTAACGAGGACTTTTTGGGGTTATTAACCATTCGGTGTTTATTCGTCAGTAAATACAGACGGTGACGCTTTATGATTCTTGATGCGATTGTAGTTGGGTTGGGGGCAATGGGCAGCGCTGCCATTTACCAGCTTTCTAAACAGACACCCTACGTGCTGGGTATTGATCAGTTTAGGCCACCTCATACGTTGGGATCCACGCATGGGGAAACCCGAATTACCCGACAGGCCATTGGCGAAGGCGTTTATTTTGTACCATTGGCGTTGCGGTCCTATCAAATCTGGCGAGAGTTAGAACAACGTACGGGCGAGCAACTACTAACCATTACAGGTGGCCTGTTTATTGGTAAAGAGCAGTCGGATGTGCAAACCCGCCATAAACCCGGTTGGCTCCGAACAACAATTGACGCGGCTAAAACCTATGGCATCGCTCATCGGATTCTGGATACCGCGACACTTCGGCACGAGTTTCCTCAAATCAGGACTAGCCCGGATGATATTGGCTATTATGAAGAGGAAGCTGGCTTTCTGAATCCTGAACGCTACCTTTCTGTGCAACTTGATCAGGCCATCCGCAATGGAGCATCCATCCGAACCAACGAGCGAATGGTATCCTATGAATGGAAGGACGGAGTGCTTACCGTTCGGACTGACCACACTACTTATCAGACCCGGAAGTTAATTCTTACGACTGGTTCCTGGATAAGCGAATCGCTCCGGGATACACCTTTTGCTGATTTGCTTCGGGTGTACCGACAGGTTCTGTACTGGTTCGACATTCAGGATAACTACCAGCACTATACGCCCGACCGGATGCCGGTCTTTATTCTGAACGATCGGGAAGTGTATGGTTTTCCGGCAGTTGGTGGTCCGGCTGGCGGGCTTAAACTAGCAACAGAAGTATATGCTCAGCCTACTTCGCCCCAGTCGGTGAATCGTGAAGTGAGTGAGGCCGAGACACACGCGATGTACGAACGGTTTGTTGCGCCTAATTTTGTAGGAATTGGGCCTGGCTGTGTTAAGTCGGCAGTTTGTTTATATACCATGACGCCCAATGGCGATTTTATCATTGACCAGCATCCGGCTAATCCCCATGTACTGCTGGCTTCTGCCTGTTCGGGTCATGGGTTTAAGCATTCAGCTGCCGTTGGCCAAATTTTAGCGGAATTGGCCCTACAGGAACAGACCATGTTTGATATCCAGGCGTTTCGATTGGCTAGTTTTGATCGCTAATTCTTTGGGTTTAGCGTTAGCTTACCAGCTACAAAATCATACAAAGCCTCTAATCGTAGTCGTTGCGGCAACGTTCGTAAATGATGAGAATACCTTATTCGATGTTGTTTTCGGTGCCCGCTTGTTGCAGCAGTTGTTTAGGGGTTATGTTGTAGTGATTTCGAAAACACTTGGTAAAATAGGAAGGGCTATCAAAGCCAACCAGCACGGCGGTTTCGGCTACTGTATTGCCTTTGCGGAGAAAAGACAGTGAGCGTTTCAATCGATAGTTTCGGATAAGCTCATTGGGCAGCATGGTAGTGAGCGTTTTTGTTTTTCGGTGCAGTGTATAGCGACTCATGCCAATGTCATTTGCCAGTTCTTCTACTCCATAAGCTGAATCATCCAATTTAGCGTCGATGCATGCGTAGAGTTTTGCCAGAAAAGGATCGACGATCGTTAGTTGCATGTCGTCCTGATCAATTTTGATAAAACTCTTGCGGATCAACTCCCGTAATAGCTTTTGTCTTTCCAGCAGGTTTCGGATTCGTAGTTGCAGCTCGGGCAATAAAAACGGTTTGGTCAGGTAATCATCGGCACCTACTGATAAGCCTTCTAATCGACTTTCGACAGATGATTTGGCCGTCAGCAATATGAGGGGAATATGGTTTGTCCGGACATCTGCTTTCAACGTCTGGCAGAGCGTGTAGCCGTCCATTTCCGGCATAAGCACATCGCTGATTATTAAATCGGGAAGTTGTGAGACAGCCTGAGCCAGCCCGACAACTCCGTTTTTAGCCCATATGAATTGATAAGTTGTGGGCAGACAGTCAATGATAAGAGTGGCCATATCTGGGTTGTCTTCAACCAGCAGCACAATAGGTACCGCTTCTGATCGGCTTTCTCGTATATCGAGCGCTTTATCAATAGGACCTGTTAACGGTTCAACCTGCCGATAAGGCAACTGAAGGGTTATAGTGGTTCCATGTTGGTTCGTTAACGAGTCCACTTCGCTGTCTATCCGAATTGTTCCTTGCTGCAAGTCTACCAGTTCTTTCACCAGTGCCAATCCAATGCCCGTACCTTCATGGGTACGGGTCGACGACGTATCTGCCTGAACAAAACGCTCGAAAACAGCCGCTATTTTTTCGGAAGGTATGCCAATTCCGTTATCGGCAATTACCAGCGTGATACCGTTCGCTGCGTTAAGCTGGACAGTTACGTTTCCACCCGTTGGAGTAAATTTCAGGGCATTCGATACCAGATTATATATAATTCGTTCGAGTAACGAAGCGTCGAATAGATAATCGCTCGTTGCCTGATTATGATAGGTTAGTTCAACCCCTTTTTGGTTAGCCAACTCAGTAAATGAGTCGAGAATTTGCCCGATAAATACTCCTGGATTACCGCGTGATTCATGTACCTCCATAGCGCTGGCTTCGATCTTCGAGAGATCCAGTAACTGATTGATGAGCCGTAGTAACTGATTCGCATTTTGCTCAATGGAAGCTAGCTGACGAGCATATTTAGTTTGACTCAACTCATTGATCAAGTAGTGTGTGGGGGCTATTATTAATGTAAGTGGGGTTTTAAATTCGTGGGTTATATTGGTGAAAAAACGGGTTTTAATTTCGTCGATATTCTTAAGCTGCTGGGCTTCTTTTATCGTTAATTCTACCTCATTCTGTTTTAGAATTACGGACTGTTGTAGCTGCAATCGGTTAGCATAGGTTCGGAATATGCCGTAAAGTAAGGCTACGAGTAAAAGTCCGTATATCGTATACGCCCACCAGGTGGCCCATAGGGGTGGATGAATCTTGATCCTGAATGTTCGTACGTGTTTACTCCAGACCCCGGACGAATTGGACGCATTGATAAACAGGGTATAGTATCCTGGCTTTAGATCGGTATAGCTTGCCATTGGCCGATTGACAACGATCCAATCAGCATCCAATCCTTCCATGCGGTATCGATATCTGGTCTTTTTTTCTTTGTTGTACTGTAAAGATGCAAACTCAAAATTCAGGTAATTCTGATTAGACAGTAAGGAGAGTTCAGAAAGGGCATGGATGGGCAATTCGCCCAGTGGTGAGCCCTTTCCAGGTTCAATTTGGCGGTTGTTAATCTGTATGCCCGTTAGTTCAACCCTGGGTTGAAACGTGTCGTTTTTGACCTGAGAAGGATTAAACGTTGTAATCCCTTCTATTCCACCCAGAATAATTCGGTCATCCGGCAATTGCAGAATATGATGCCGATTAAATTCATTGGCCATCAGCCCGTCTTCGATAGTATAGTTCTGTACCTGGAAGGTTTGTCTATTGAATCGGCAGATTCCCTTATTGGTGGCAACCCACAGATTCCCCTGCCGGTCGGGAATGGCCGAATAAATAACATTATTGGGCAGGCATTTTGGTAGAGGACGAAGGAGTTTACTCTTTCATTCA
>NZ_BAAHBG010000001.1:300214-310081 GCF_054776855.1 Spirosoma migulaei
GCCGAATAAATAACATTATTGGGCAGCCCATTTCTAGTGGTGAACCGCCGACACGTTCCGGTACGTTTATCAAAGCGACATAGTCCACTGCCGAAGGTACCCACCCAAAGGATGTTTTTATCAAAGCGGTCGATAGACAGAAAATTGATGATATTACTACTAAGCGAAGTAGTATCGGTGGGGGTGTACGCATACTGCCGAATGGCATTGGTCCTGCTATTGATCCTAAATAACCCCTTCGATTCGGTTCCTACCCAAAATGACTGATCATCACTAACCAACTGAACCATAGTTGAATTGATAGTGGATAAGTCTAACTCAGGTGTCCATGTCTGGGTTGGTTCTGAATACCGGAACAGATGGGCATTGCATAAGGCCCAAATTGTTCCCTGCGGGGAGGTCGTTAGCGGAACCGATTGCTCATCCAGAGGACCATCTTGTCCAGGTGGGAATGGTAGTGAGACCAGTTTTTTTGTTTGAAGATCAAGTTGATAAAGCGAGCCTTTGCCTATGTTGAAGAGCAGGTGATTTTGTTTATCGAATGTGTATCGAAAGAAATAAGCCAGATCAAATCGGTTGAAAGCAGGAAACTGATCTACCGATGCGCCTAGCTGATTTGTTAGTAAGTCTGTTTGGAAATTGGCTCGATAAGGATATCGTTGAAACTGATTCGCCGTGAGGTCGAACTTTCGAACGCCGTGCCCGTTCGTTCCTATCCAAAGCACATTCGAACGGTCGATTAACAGGCTTTGGTAGTGTGAACTACCCGCAAATCGAGCCAATTTCTGGATGCCAGATGTTTCGTTAAAACAATATAGTCCTGTAGAGTAGTAGAAATAAACAGTGCCTTTGGCATCTGTACCAAATTGAGGAAAATGGTCAAAATAACTCGATACGGGTAGAGGAAATGACTGGCATTTTCCTGTAGTTGGATTCATGAGTGTCAAATGCCATCGTGATACAATAACCAGGCTACCATCTGGCTTTTGGTATAAACTGTTTAGTTCATTATCGGGGAGTGAATTTGGGTTTCCTGACTGATGTTGATAGTGCGTGAATTTCCCTGTTATTCTGTCGTACCGATCAAGCCCTACCGTAGTTGCAAACCACATAGCCCCCCGTTGGCCTTCAATTATAGCTTTTATAACGCCTTTGTTAATAGAGTTTATAGTAGCAGGCTGATGCTTATAATGCTGTATGTGATTGATATTCAGATTAATAGAAACTAAGCCCGCATAATGGAAGTACAACCACAGATGATTTTGCCGATCTGGGCAAAAGAACTGGAGGGAATCACGACTAAACGCCTGCTGATAAAAGGATTGGCGCGAAAGGCTGTGGAATGTTTCTCGTACCGGATCGAATAAATCAAGTTCGTTATAGGTATTGCGAATCCAGATTCGTCCTTTATAATCTGCTTTCAGATATAATACATCAGGAAATGAGATCGAGGTTTTTGCGTCGGAGTTGGGTTGGAAAACTTTAAACCGTTGGCCATCGTAACGGCATAGCCCATCGCGGGTAGCCATCCAGATAAACCCCTTTTGATCCTGCAAAATATCGGAAACAAACGCCTGCGGTAATCCTTCTTCTTCGGTCAGTATTTGGGGGCGGGAGAATGTAGCTGGTTGAGCAGAAAGGAGAATAGGGATAGAAAAGATACTTAATAAGCTGGGCCACCAGAAGATAGTCCAGTTTTTTCTTTTGTTGAACAGGCTCATTGTTTCATATTCTTTTATCTGGTGGGTAGCTTAAAGATAGGCCAACGGTAAGAACATCAAAAATTTCCGTTGCTGGCTAATCAGGAATGTATATGCGTATTGGGAACTAACTAGAAATGCTTGTTTCTACAGGTGTAAAAGCCTGAAGAATACGGGCAAGGCAGGGTGTTGCTAGTAATAAGAACGGGGGGAAATTACGCTAAAGGAAGTTAGCTTACCAGCTAACGTTAAAAACAGGGTAGTTTATTACGGTCTTGTTTTTGACGTTGAAGAGGCTTAGGAAGTAAGGTAGTTGGTTGTACTGAACATCTGCATCGTCGGTAGTTGAGCTCATCTTTGGAGGAGGACTAACCTCAAGTTGATATAACTGACCTAGGCTAGTGGTCAACTGCGTAGCCTGTTATTAGGTCGATTGACTCAGTATGCGAGCAAAAAAATGAGAAATTGCAGACCTAAATGGCATTATTGGTCAAATTGCTGGCATGATTGATGCTGTAAACGTTCATAAAAAGTCAGTTTATGACGCTTGACGAACGAACGGGTACTGTTTTCTCCTCTATTAGCCAGCCCCTCATTGGTTTTTGGGGCGCTACTGCCACTCAAGTAAAGGATGTGTATGAAGCTTATACCAGTTTATGGGCATCTACCCCAAGTGAAGCCCATGCCCGCGACGTTTATGACTCCTTAGTCGCCATTGCACTCGCTGATGATATTCACTGTCCAATTAATTGGCTGCTAACGGAACTACGATTTGAAGCATTTGCTGCTGCAACAGGCGATCGTAAGTGGGCAGCACTTATGGACTTAACGTATGCGACAAAGGTGAAGAGTGATAATGTGCTTGATTTGTATAACGAGCGAATGACAAGAGAACTTTAAAGGCCAGCGGTGAAATTATTGGCAAACTGGGCAGTAATCACGCTGAGGTTTTCTGGATTCTTAGCAGCTAGTATTCGACTAACCAATCAAGTTGCCTCTACTGCACGACACCCCCGAGAATCCAACGTATCAATAAACTCTAGCCTGCAAAGCACTAATGCTTACTGACTTCCTGACGACGCGCAAGTCATTTACTTTGCGAACGAATCTTGTTTAGCGTGGTTACAAGCGTAAATGCGGAAACCAGCCCAATTAGTGCACCAACCGCTCCCCATCCAATATCCTCAAAGCTAAAGTAACGGGATGGTATAAGAAGCTGGCCTGTTTCTGCCAGGGCTACAATACCTATCAGAATCAACCACAGAATTAACCACTGGTATACGGACCGAGGGCGAGGTGTGGGTAAAAAGCCTGCAAACATGCCCATAAATACGAAAGGAACGGCTGTACGTATGTTTCCATTGGCATGAACATCGGTCCAGTCGGACACCCATTTCGGTATGAACCAAATATGTTTAAAATCGTAATGAGGTTGCCAGCTTAAGTACAAAATGAGGGCAACGCCAACACCAAGCAGTAAATAAGTTAAACGCATAATTAAGCTATAATTTTCATTGGATTCAGCTATCCTACCACGCTTTATAGGAATACCCACTTCAATCAAGTTTGCCAAACCACTAGCACTTGTCCCGTTTAGAATCTGTAGAATCCACTGGAATCTATTTTGGCCAGGCACTAGTTCAATCCAGTCAATCTAGTTTGAAGGATGTCTCCAGAACAGATTGAATAAGAGGTAATTCTGCTTCAAGCGTTCGTAGAAACTGATGAACTAGTGGGCTTACCTCACTCACAGGTTGTTTGTCGGCAATACGAGCTCCGAGTGTCTGACTTAAACGAACCATCTCGGTTAAACCGAACATTTGAAACGCAACTTTCTGTGCATGAATAATCCCGCCAATAGTGGGCAAGTCATGTTGCTCCAGACTCTGCCGGATTTGCTGAATCTCACCCGGTGTTTGGGCCAGAAACAACTCCATGACCTCGGCCGCAAAATCCCGGTCGTTATCCAAAGCGCTCAACAAGACCTCTACCGAGAAACTAGGGGTAGTCTCAGCCAGCACTTTAGGTTTGCTTGACGAGACCACCTCCGACCAATAGAGGGGGGTATATTTCCGTAAAATACGCTGCAATTCCTCAATCTGGAACGGTTTGGGCAGAAAGTCGTTCATACCTGCCTGTAGGCACTGCTCTCGTTCGCTGGCTAAGGCATGTGCTGTCATCGCAATAATAGGCACGTCTTTTTTCAAGGTTGTTCGAATATGACGGGTGGTAGTGTACCCATCCATGACCGGCATTTGAATGTCCATCAATATCAGATCGAACTCATCGTCCTGTAATAGGTCGAGCGCCAACTGACCATTTTCGGCAACCTGAGCGGAATACCCTAGCCGTTTCAGGACTTGTAGAGCGAGTTTCTGATTCATCAGGTTATCCTCTACGATCAGGATACGCAGATTGGATAGGTCGGGGTTAATGGGCATTGTCGACCCCTCCGTAATCAGTTCAACCGGTATGGATGCCACTTTATAAGGAATCTCCAGCGTAAACCGAGAACCCTCTCCGAGTGTACTGGCTACGCTGACCCAACCGCCCTGCATTTCCGCGAGTGATTTTACAATGTTCAACCCCAATCCTGTGCCACCATAATAGCGGGTTGTAAAGTCGCTGGCCTGGCGGAACCGCTCAAAAATGAACGGTAAGATGTCTGCAGCCATGCCAATACCGGTATCCTGTACACTGAAACGAACCCGCACAGAATCAGTTGTTTCTGCTACCTTATCAATTCGAACCCGAACACCACCCTGCTGGGTAAACTTGATGGCATTATTCAATAAGTTTACTAAAATCTGCGTCAGTCGGGTTGGATCGCCCAATACAACCGGTGGGAGGGTAGGATCTGTTTCAACAAGTAGCCACAGATTTTTTTCGATGGCTGCTGAATGCAGCATAGTTCGAATGGAATCCGCTAGTGAAGGGATACTGAAAGGAATCGATTCTAACGGCAACATGCCCGCTTCAATCTTGGAAATATCGAGAATATCATTGACGATATTAAGCAGATTTTTGCCTGCAGTCCGGATGAAACTGGCGAATTCTTTTTGTTCGATCGTGAGCGAGGTCGTTTCCAGAAGGTTTGAAAAGCCGAGAATCGCATTCAGGGGCGTTCGGATTTCGTGGCTCATGTTAGCCAAAAACTGCTTTTCAGTATGGCGGGCCTCCTCTGCTATTTGTCGGGCTCGGGCCAATTCCTCTTCAAGCCGTTTACGTTCACTCAAATCGTAATGAATACCCATTGAGCCAACAAGAACACCGTGCTCATCAAAGATAGGCACACCGCTTACCAGTACCCATACCCGTGTGCCGTCCTTACGAATTAATGCTAACTCGTAAGAACCCGCGTTTCCGCGTTCTCGTTGCCCTTGCTGCTGGTCAATCACCGGCTTAAACTCAGGATGGACAAGTAATTCGGCTGCATTTTTGCCCACAAGTTCTTCCTGGGTGTAGCCCATCATGTTGCAGAAGCGTTCGTAAGCGCGCAAAATCGTTTGATTGTTGTCGACCTCGAGTAACCCGAGCTCCATCGTATTCATGATGGTTCGGTACTTTTCTTCGCTCTTGCGGATACGCTCGTCCGACTGGTACTTCTGAGTGATATCTCTATACTTCCACAGGTGCCCCCGGTAGTGGTCAGTCAGCCAGATAGGAATATAATCCCACTCCATGATTCGCCCGTCGGACAGATGAATCACCTCATCCCTGACCGCGAGTTGGTTATCTACTACTTCGTTCATCCGATCCAAAAACTGATCGGCATCCCTGAACAAACTGGCGGGTGGAACGGCCACGGATAAGAACGCCTGGCCAACCAGCGATTCGGGTGTTCGGTTTATGCCAAATTGATCACAATAGAGCTGATTGGTCAGGATGATTTTTCGGTTTTCATCTTCCACCAGCACACCCGTATGCAGGTTTGTAATAAGTGACTCCAGGCGAGCCTGGGTGAGTTGAAAAGAATCTTCGGTTAATTTACGTTGGGTAATGTCCCGGGCAACGGCCACCAGTTCAAGAACCTGCTGATCATTTTTAACCAAACTAACCGTCTGGCCAATCCAAATAGTCGAACCATCCTTCGTTCGGGCCGGGAACTCAATATAGGTGTGTGGCTGCCCGGTTTGAAGCATTGTTTGATAGAATGCGATCAATCTGGCTCTATAATCTGGTAATACGAGATGGACGAAATGCCGACCTATCAATTCCGACTGAGCGTAGCCGAAACAGCTCTCCATCATCGAATTTGCGAAGGTGAAATAACCCTCAGGTGAAATTTTAAAAATTATATCCCGAACCGAATCGATAAGTTGGCGGTAATGGTATTCACTTTGCCGCTCTTGCTCCCACTTACTTTCTAGATGCTGGTTCAAGGTAGCAGTGAGCAGGCGACATTGCTCTTTTGACTTATCAAGCTGTATTTTCTTTATGTTCAACCGTCGCTCGATCCGCCGTTGCTCCTTTTGCTGGCATGCCAACTGGTGCTTAAGACGATTAAATCGGCGTTGGAGAGGTGAGTTCATAGGTTACAAATTGCCAGTGGTAACTTTAGACGACAGAAGTTTAGTTTTTCGCAGTTTTAGGCGCAAGGCTGCCTCTTTCCAGTTGATCGAGAGAAAGATAAGGTACTCAGGGTTAGGATAAAGTTTTTTTGATTTTTTGAGCTGTAATAGTTCTGCAACCTATAAAGATCCATATAAATAAGAGTGCTAATTAACTGTATAATTTCTGATAGCTGTTAAAATAAGATGCAACCGCTTGTAGCTTGTCTGAGATACACTACAAATTTGTACACTTCTACTTGATATGTTTGCTGGCATTTTGTCAATAAGTCAATGCTGAAGCATAAGTCTGCATGAGCAGGAAATCCGGACAATACCAGTAAGCTAATTGAATGGGCTTATACGTATTGTTATTTGTTACCAAAATTACATATAATTGCCTATTTATTAGTTATATCGCTATTATATTTTAATAATTATTGCTTTTTAGTTTATAATATTTGATAGTCATATAATATAGCGTTCTGCCTTTCTGTTAATTGAGTCCTTTAATTAACAGAAAAATTTTATGATCAATAGCTGCTAATTGACTTTTTTGGATACTATTCCTACTGTTGATCAATTCATTAGCTGTAGGGAGTAGCTTCGTATCATTGACCTCTTTGTTGGCCATAGAGCCTCTGGTTGCAACTGTTTCTGGCGGGCCTCAAAAATAGTAATAAAGCCAGATGAGAGAAACTGGCATTCCAGTTACGACTATGAGCCAGCTCAGCCATGAAAACGACCCGAATGTTGGCCACCAGAGGAAGCAACTAGAGGATATGATCCGTCAGTGTGACGCTTTGATTGACGAACTGTACGATACCATTGAGTTATTTACATTAGGTGGTGCATCGTCAGAAGATGGGACTATGCACACCAATGCGGCCCAGGAACTGGTTTATTACACTCGTAAACGTATAGAACTGGTAGAAGCCATCCGGTTATTGACAAGTAACCAGGATGTAGGAAAATAGCTAACCAGTACGCAAATAGCTTCCAGACCCCCTTATTTAGTTGTTTTATAAAGCAAAAACGAACGAATACAGACCTCCGTGACCTGTATTCGTTTAAATCCCGGCAACGAAAAAGTGAAGCAGCGAAACTGATCGCTCAGCTATACAGTAGCAATCAGTCTATTCACTGGAGCAAACATACTATAAGGAATTCTACCGGTTGCCGGTCGGAGTCTGGCTACAGTAGTTAATAAAGTTACCTGTGGGCATATTGACAATATGGGAGTGCAAGGAGTTATACTGCAATGGGAATAATAACTAAGAATAGTGTACTCCATATGGACGGGTACTGCCTGACAAGCGGAACGAGTTAGCCTAGATTGACGGCGGGGTGGCTCTACAAGTAAAAATGAGCACACCCGATATAGCCAACCTCCATAACCTTGCCAAAGCGATCCAGTACAACTTACTGGCAACGAAGAACAATAGCGACCATAACCGGAGATGATTTCCATACAAGGTAGAATAGGAGAATAAGCGAGCTAGCTGTAGCTGGCCCGCCTGACTAATTTGTCGGAGTTAAACCTAAATGAAAATGAGGTTAAAAAGGCCTTTTAAGGCAAACAGGAAGAGGAAGGATGCAATGAGAAGCACTGCTAACCAAGTAGCTGAGATGAGGTAATTCGTTTTCATGAGTTATGTTACGGTGAATGATTAGTACAAACTTATTCATTTAGAAGATGTACTTATGCGAAATTTACTGAGCGTTACATATCATAGTTATAATTAACTATGATATGTAGATTTTGTGAAATTTTAAGCCTAAAATGAACTTTTTGATAGGAAGAAAAACGGAAAAATAAGATTTAAAAGCGTTAATAAACTCTGGTTAAATTTTTACTAGTATAAAATTAGCTGGCTTAGAAATGTAATTTATCTGTTTAGAAATTATACCAGATTTAGCCTAAAGTGAAGCCAATAAGATAGTTTAACTAAATTCTTAAAATCTGATCAGGAATCTATTGTAATTCAACAGGATAGCGTTCATTGAACTCCTGCTTATTTCATTTTGTGATGTTTGTGTGCTCAATGTAAGTAGTGTAAACAATATATAGTTACTTTGTTTTTTATTATTTTATTTAAGTAACAAAAGGCTTCACAACGAAGAACAATTAAAAAAGTACATGACCGATTTTTTCGGCATCAGGTGAGAGATTCCCTTTAGGCTAGGTAAATAGTGAGGATGGTATTCCTAATTTGTCAAACAGTTATCAATGGATACAAAGTGGTGAATCCGTGGAAACCAATAAGCTATCGTTTACAGAAAGAGTATTGAACTTGAACTTGCTCTTACCGCATCTTAATCGAAATAAGTTAGCTACCAATTAGCCTATGAAAGTCTGACTTGATTGCCGGAGGACTTTCATAGGCTAATGAATGTAGGCACAGATGAGCTGATCCCCAATGTTTATTACCAGTTGGGGACTATATGCGCTGATTACTCCTAGTAACCTTTATCTGTTTAGGGCATTGTGAAAACCTGGTAAAACTTATGCCGGCAGTGGTCGCAGGAATAGCGTTTCATTGGGAACGGTTTAGCTAGGGGAGGCCTATGCGTCCGGTTTAGCTCAGTCGATTTACATTCTGGGCAACGCCCTTTAAGCGTAAATCTGGACTGGGTAACTAGCTTAGGGGCAACAAGCCCAAGGGCGAAAAGAAAAGCAATTGCAAGTAACATGTTAGTGCATAACGAGTAATATTTCGGTTCAAAATAATACAAAATCATTAAATGTCAATGCATTATTAGGTGAATGATACGCAAACTTTTATCTAGTGGCTTCAACTACTGGCTGGCAACTACGAACGAATAAAGGTGAAAAATACCCAGCTACTATTTAACCCGCTTGAGACCGGAAAGGCAAGAGATTGATAGGCTCACGAAAAATGGGATGTACTTTACAGCTTGCGTTTTAGGAAAATACTTAATAAAGAAAAGCCTAATGAAGTAATAAAGCAAAGCAGTGTGTAATGACTCTCAAAGGGGAAAAGGTATGCACCAGCGATTAGGAGCGCCGAAATAAGGAGAGTGAGCAGGGGCGATAGTTGTGTAAGTTGACGATTCACGCCTAAAATTAATAAAGCCTTACATGGTCAGGATTAAAATATCCATAAAAATTTAGTTTATACTGTAGGTAAAAGTACTTAATTGAGGATTTGTTGAAAGGAAAACACGAAATTAACTTGTTTTATATCGGGGATTGAGTTTCACTGCGTCCACAAAAAGCTTGTATGTTCAGAGGGCAAATCCGAACGCAGCTTTAGAGAATAAGCAGATGGATGCCGGAGTGATAGTCTATTTTCGTAGTTATCTGCTGCCAAATTCAATTTGACTAAGCTACTGTGTGGCTGATTCATTCAAAGAGTCCAGGAGACTATGACATGTCATGATTTGTAAAACTCCATTATCAGTGTCTCACTGAAGTTGCTTGGCTGTTGCACCATCTGAATCAGTATTACGCTTGGCTCAAGATGTAGGTAAATCGCTCGATAAGCTGAATCGAAATCTGGTAGAACTAAGGAATTGCAATAGAGCTACTGACTGTACGTCGTCAAGTAAAAGTGGACAAAAGGGGTGAAAATGAGAAGAGACAATTCAGTAAA
>NZ_BAAHBG010000002.1:0-51413 GCF_054776855.1 Spirosoma migulaei
TGGCTGGGTCAGACTTGCGTCCATTGCCCAATATTCCCTACTGCTGCCTCCCGTAGGAGTTGGGTCCGTATCTCAGTACCCATGTGGGGGCCAATCCTCTCAGAACCCCTACTGATCATCGCCTTGGTGGGCCGTTACCCCCCCAACTAGCTAATCAGACGCAAGCCCCTCTCCTACCCATAAATGTTTACCCCTAAAGCCAGGTGACTTCAGGGGACCGTGCGGGTTTACCCCAGCTTTCGCCGGGCTATCCCCCAGTAGGAGGCAGGTTGCTTACGCGTTACGCACCCGTTTGCCACTGGTCTTGCGACCCGTTCGACTTGCATGTATTAGGCCTGCCGCTAGCGTTCATCCTGAGCCAGGATCAAACTCTCCATCGTAAATAATTGTGAGACTAACAAAAGTTAATCTCGATGTTTATAGCCTTAATAGTGCTAACCTATTAATGTCAATACGTCAAAGAACTGTCTCTCTTTCGAGATGGTGGCCAACCGTTGTTGGCCTTCCTTATATTTGGGAGTGCAAAGGTACAACACTCTATTTGCTTTGTCAAGAAAAAGTTGAAAAATAATTTAAACAACTTTTTACTTTTCCCTTGGTTAACTTATTGATAAAAAGACAATTACGTTATCACGTTCTGTTCTTTCTCCTGATTTGGGAGTGCAAAATTATACTTTTTTATTTCTTTACACAAGCCTTACCTCAAACTTTTTTTAAAAATTATTCAGCCTCCAGAAATGGGTATTCATAGCGTTTCGGTGAAACAAATGTTTCCTTGATGGTTCTAGCTGAAACCCAGCGATATAGGTTCAAAGCCGATCCTGCTTTATCATTTGTTCCAGAAGCACGTGCTCCCCCAAAAGGTTGTTGACCAACTACAGCTCCAGTAGGTTTATCATTAATATAAAAGTTACCAGCAGCGTTTTGAAGTTGTTTGGAAACTTGTTCAATTACATATCGGTCCTTTGCAAAAATTGATCCGGTGAGAGCATAAGGTGAGGTAGAATTGATGACTTCAACCATGGAGTCAAATTCCCCAGGCTCGTAAATATATACTGACAGCACTGGACCAAAGATCTCTTCGCACATGGTTCTGTACCTTGGATCATTGACTTTTAATACGGTTGGCTCAATAAAATACCCTTTCGAACTATCGTAATTTCCCCCAGCAATTAGTTGGACCTGGTCATTCAGTTTAGCTTCAGCGATGTAAGCGGTTATTTTTTTAAAGGCTCGTTCGTCGATTACAGCATTAATGAAGTTAGAGAAATCCTCTGTTCCTCCCATTTTTAGCTCTGACAAAAACTGTTTCATCGTTGCCTCAACTGCTGGCCAGAGGGTTGAAGGTATATAAGCCCTGGATGCAGCCGAACATTTTTGCCCTTGATATTCAAAAGCTCCTCTAACCAATCCAGTTGCTACTTCTTCCGCACTGGCAGATTCATGAACCAATACAAAGTCTTTTCCCCCTGTTTCTCCAACAATTCGTGGATAACTTTTGTATTTGTGGATATTCGCTCCTATTGTACCCCAAATTTGTTGAAATACCCCTGTACTACCAGTGAAGTGTATGCCTGCAAAATCTGAATGGTTAAAAATAATATCGCCCGCAACCGGTCCATCTACATAAATCAGGTTGATTACACCTGCCGGTAAACCCGCTTCATTTAACACATCCATGATCACTTTTGCCGAAAGCACTTGTGAATAGGCGGGTTTCCAAATTACGGTATTTCCCATTAGTGCAGCAGATGTAGGTAAGTTACCAGCAATAGCCGTGAAATTGAATGGTGTTAATGCAAAAACGAAACCTTCGAGCGGCCTATATTCTAATCGGTTCCAAACACCAGGCGATGAATTTGGCTGCTGTTGATAGATTTCGGTTGCATAATGAACATTAAATCGAAGGAAGTCGATAAGTTCGCAAGCGGAATCAATTTCAGCCTGATAGGCATTCTTTGATTGCCCAAGCATTGTAGCTGCATTTAGTATAGCTCGATACGGCCCGGCTATCAAATCTGCTGCTTTTAGAAAAATACTAGCCCGTTGTTCCCATGGCAAGTTCGACCAAGCTTCTTTTGCTGCCAAACACGACTCAATTGCCTGTTTAACATGATTTGCATCGCCTTCATAAAAGTATCCGAGTGTATGCTGATGGTCATGAGGAGGAGCAACGCGAAGTTTACGGTCTGTACGTATTTCTTTGCCCCCAATATACATGGGTATATCAGTTTCCTGAGCCCGGAATACGGCTAGTGCGTTTTTGAGCGACTCACGTTCAGGCGAGTTTGGTCGATATTCTTTGACCGGCTCATTCGCCGGTGTGGGTGCATTGAAAAATCCAAAGGACATAATGAAGTGTCAAGTTTTTACAAATTTACGTATTGCCCTACTTATCCACTAATCCACATTAGTTTTCCACATTTAAAGCGCTTGGTTTCGATTCATTGGTCTGATTTACCGTACTTTGTAGCCTTATTTTGACTTTTTGCTTATGCGTTTTTACAGCACGAATAATCCAGACTTAACTGTTTCAACTAAGGAAGCTCTTTTTCATAGTATGCCCGCTGATAAGGGTTTGTATATGCCCACTCCCTTACCTCGGTTGGGCACTCACTTTTTTGAGACTATCGCTGGCCAATCTTTAGCAGATATTGGTTTTGAAATCAGTAAGGCATTATTTGGTGAAGAAATTAGTAAGTCTGATCTGGAAGAGCTTACACATCGTGCCTTTCCATTCGATACGCCTGTTGTTGATCTTGTAGCGGGAAAAACATCTGTTCTGGAATTATTTCATGGTCCATCTCTTGCGTTTAAAGATGTTGGAGCCCGTTATATGGCTGCTCTTATGTCCTATTATTCGAAGAAAAGTGATCAGGAGATTAATATCCTAGTTGCTACATCGGGTGATACAGGTGGAGCTGTGGCAATGGGATTTCATAATGTCCCTGGTGTTCGAGTTTCGATTTTGTATCCTAGCGGGCGAGTAAGTGATTTGCAGGAAAAACAGCTAACCACTCTTGGCGGAAATGTACAGGCTTTTGAAGTTGATGGTTCTTTCGATGATTGCCAAGCAATTGTCAAACAGGCCTTTACGGATTCTGAACTGACTACCCATCTTTCTCTTTCTTCTGCTAATTCGATCAACATTTTCCGATTGATTCCACAGGGATTTTATTACGTCCGAGCTTATGGCCAAGTTCGTCATATCGGTAAACCCGTCGTTTTTTCTACGCCCAGTGGCAATTTCGGTAACCTAAGCGCGGGTGCTATGGTTCAGCAGATGGGTTTACCTGTTGCTCATTTTGTCGCTGCTACCAATCTTAATCATGTTGTTCCATCTTATCTGAAGACAGGTATTTATTCGCCAGCAGCTTCTGTCGCCACTATATCAAATGCCATGGATGTTGGTAGCCCAAGCAATTTTGTCCGATTAGCTCATTTGTATCGCGATGATTATGAAACGTTTAACGCAAATGTTTCTGGTTACTTCTTTGATGATACTGAAACAAGGGCTGGTATGCTAAAAATTTATGAGCAATTTGGTTACGTTGCTTGTCCTCACACGGCCATTGGTATACTGGGTCTACAATCGTATTTGGCTGATTCGAATAAAGACGTTGTTGGTGTGGCATTAGCGACTGCTCATCCTTCAAAGTTTAAACCGTTAGTTGAAGAAGTACTTAACCAGTCTATAGATGTTCCCGAGCGGTTAGCTGTAATGGCTAACCTAACTAAGCAAAGCATTCATATTCCAGCTCAATACGAAGTGTTTAAAGAATTATTGTTACAAACTGTATCTTAACCAGTTATCCACAAAAAAGCCCGAAATCTGTGGATTTCGGGCTTTTTTGTGGATAACTGGTTATTTATTAATTCAATGTATCTCCTCGTAAAGCGCGGAATCGTTTACGAGCTTCAGCTCCATAAATGCTTCCTGGATATTGAGTAAGCACTTTTTGGTATGCTTCCATAGCTGCAGCTTTATCTTTTAGTCGCTCATCATAGATTTTCCCCTGTGTAAACAGGGCATCATCTCCCAATATATCAGTTGGATACGCACTTACGATTTTTTTCAAGTCCTCCAGTGCTTCTGCATTCTTTCCTTGTTTCATATACGTATTAGCCCGAAGCCAGAGTACTTCATCAGCAATACTATGGTCACCATACTTTGCCAACATTTTATTCAGGTTATCCACAGCTTCATCGGTTTTGTTTTGTAACAGAAGTAATTCTGTATCAGCGTACCAGCGCATGGCTGCTTCTGTACTATCCATACCTGTGTTATCCACAATCAATAAACTTAATTGCTCTGCATCGTTGGCAATTTCACGGGAGGTCGCCAGTTTCAACACATCCAGCAAATCCTTTGCTACTGAAAAGTTGCCTTTATAATAATGTAGCTTAGCATTTTTCAATTTGGCTTCATACCCTAACAATTCTTCTTTTTGAGACTTCTCTACTTGGGAATATAATAAGGTAGATTCCCAAGGCTCACCTTTAAGAAGGTAGATATCCCCTTTGTCAAGCTTACAACGGTCAACGAAATTCTTGTCTGTTTTCCCAAGATCAATAGCCAAATCAAGGACGGTTAACGCTGTGTCTTTACTATCAAGGTAATTACCATACAGGTTAGCGGTACTCCGAAGAGCTTCTAATGTTTTGACATTTGTACCTATTTCCTGAAGCATACGCTGGTAATCAGCGATTAGTTTTCGAATTTCAAGTTTATCAATCGGATATGTATTTTTCACCTGCTCTTCACGAGCATTGATAACTAGTCGTCGAGCAAACGGGTATAGTTGACCCTGTGGATATGTTGTTGTCACATACTCAAAAGCATCGGCAGCTGCTTTGTACTCTTTATTATTTAACGCCAGCATGCCAAGGTCGTATACCCGACTCCCATTTAGTTTCAGGCGTTTATCAGTTGCTTTTTCTTGAAGTAAAGCTCTGCTAAACTTTTGTTTTTGAACGAAATACCAGATCAATAATTCGTTATATGCTAGTTCGTTTGGCTCCTGTTGGATCTTTGTATATAGTGCTTTTTCCACAAGTGGCTCATCTTTTGTGTTGATAAATCCTTGTAAAGCTGCTAATACTGTTTCTTTCTTATCCGTTTGCTTGCCCGTTATAATGATTTCGTCAATAGCTTTCTCAGTCTGACCTGTTGACCGGTACAGAGCCATTAAATCCTCACTGTACGACGTTGGATCTTTGCTAACTTCTCTAGCGGTTTCGAGTGTTCGGACAGCCCAGCGAGCTTCTCCGACCTCATTGAAGGCTGTCGCTAATTTTTCAAGTTTTGCAATCGATGATTTGCTGGATTGTAATGCAGCTGTATACTGCGCTTGCGCCTGAATTGTGTCACCCAGTTGAGCTGCCAGCTGTCCACTCAGCAATTCATAGTAAGCTCGATTAGCATCATCGCTCCTTTGCTGCTTCTTAAGGTATTTTGCGGCTTCCTCTCCTTTATTACTTTTTTGGAGACTGGTTACATAACGCGACACCCTCACCCAGCTAACTTCGGTCTTTAACAGCTTGGCATATTCATTAGCTGCTTTTTCAAATTCGCCCGCTTTGTAATATTCTTCAGCCAGCGTTGTTCCTCCCTGCCCATACACGAGGCCAGCCGACAACACACATGTCAGTGCAATAATGACTTTTAACCTTATTAACATTTTATAAAAAGGCTTTTTAAAAGAAACGTTATTATAACCATTAGTCATGTGGAAATGTGTATAAATAAGTTGTCCACTTTTATTTTAAACGGGTGTGGACAACGGTGATAAGTTATCCACTTATCATGGCTTCGTTATCCACACTTAATTTACTCATATTTAAGTAAATAACATGTTATCCACATTCTGTTTGTTAAATATTTGTGGATTTGTGCATAAAATTTGTGCACAGTTTCAGGTGGGGAAAATTTGTGGAGTTACTTGTGATATGTAGGGCTTTCTCCACATATACCAGCCTTTTGATTTCGATTGTGGATTACTATCTCATCCTTCCACACTTGATTTAACCCTTATAAACAGGTTTTCCACGCATACTGTTTACTTATGCACAGTGTTATTCACACAAAAATTTCACTTTTTTAATTTAGAATAGACCTTTGCCGAACAGGCCTTACAAGAGTGGGACCACTTGGACAGTTGCATTTATTATGCCTTAATGAATTGGTAGATTAGGCTTGATGAGTTTCCTGTTCGGCTGGCTTCTGTATTTGATGCTAAACCTATTCGGACACTTTTTAAATAGTCTGTTTTACCACCCTGATAACGTGTACTTAGCATGGCTATATAAAAAGCATCAAATACCATTGGCTTCTTTTCCACCAATTTAAACCCATGTTTTTCGAATAATGGTTTTATAGTTGTAGGTGTAAAATGATATAAATGGCGAGGTACATCATAGGCTGCCCAGAATTCTTTAAAATAATGTGCATCATAGGAGTCCGAATTTGGAACCGCAATTAATAGCGTTCCTTTACGCTCCAGTAATTGATGAAGCTGAGGAATAACTTCATTTAAGTTTGGAATGTGTTCAAGTACATGCCATAGGGTAATAATATCAACAGGTTTCGTACCTGTTAATGCATTCAGGTTTGGTTTTATTTCAGCCTTTAATTTCTTCTGGGCAATAGTACGTGCATCTCTATCTGGTTCCATACCAATTATCTGCCAGCCACCTTTCTTACAACTTTCCAGAAAAGCACCAGTACCACAACCTACATCCAGCACTCGGCCTTGTCTGCCATTTAACTTATTTATAAGTCTTAGTTTTGAGTCTAAGGTATAATTTCGAACGATTCGGTAAGCCATATTGATCACTCCCTTTCCCTCGTCATTGTGCGATACATAGTCTTCCGATTTATAGTACGAGCCAATTGAATTTGCATCAGGTCGTGGATTTGTTAGGCGAAATCCGCATGCCTGGCACTCCTGAATGGTGAAATTCTGCAGGCTTACTAAGTAATCTTTACAGACCAGAAATGGGTTAAAGTGGCTACTGCCACATACTGGGCATTCAGTTATTGTTTCCAAAACAGCTGTTTGAATTGTATAGACACAAAAAAAGTTCTGACTTCAATCGCTCGAGATTTAGCCAGAACTTACTTATTAACGGCCCATGTAGACCAGTAGAATCGAAACGTCGGATGGACTTACACCACTAATTCTTGATGCTTGACCAATAGTTGATGGCCGTAACCGCTTCAGTTTTTCTTTACCTTCGAAGGATAGGGCTTTAAGCCGATCATAGTCGAATGTAGGATTTATTGATAGGTTTTCCCATTTATCAAGCTTATCGGCATTTTGCTTTTCCCGATTCAAATAATCTTCGTACTTAATTTCTATCACTGTTTGTTCCAAGACCTCCTCCCCTACCCCAGGCATGTCAGGAATCATTTTTAATAGCTCTTTCACATCAGCTTGATCAATTTCTGGGCGTTTTAGTAATGTGTAAAAACTACTTTTTTCACGCAGAAGTGCACTTCCTTTACCTTCGAGCCAGGCATTGACCTCATCTGGTTTTAACTTAGTCCCTCGAATCGCTTCTGTTAGTTTGGCTACGCCATTTCGCTTCACTAGCATATTATCATAGCGTTCCTGGGAGGCTAGACCAATAGCATATCCTTTTTCAGTGAGTCGTAAATCCGCATTATCCTGTCGTAATAAGGTCCTGTATTCGGCCCTAGACGTAAACATTCTATATGGCTCCTCGGTACCTTTTGTTATCAGGTCATCAATTAGCACACCTATATATCCTTCCGATCTTTTTATTGTAAACTCGGCTTCCTCATTTACATTTCGGTGAGCATTTATACCGGCCATTAATCCTTGACATGCTGCTTCTTCATAGCCCGTTGTACCATTAATCTGGCCAGCGAAAAATAAATTTTGCACCAACTGTGTTTCTAAGGTTGGCTTTAATTGCGTTGGTGGGAAGAAATCATACTCTACAGCATAGCCTGGCCGGAACATTCGGACATTTTCGAAACCTTCAATTTTCCTTAAGGCATTGTATTGAACTGTTTCAGGCAATGAAGTGGAAAAGCCATTTACATACACTTCTACTGTGTCCCATCCCTCTGGTTCTACAAAAATCTGATGCCGATCTTTATCCGCAAAGCGGTTTATTTTGTCTTCCACTGACGGACAATAACGAGGTCCTAATCCTTTAATTCGACCCGTAAACATGGGTGATTTTTCAAAGCCAGTTTTTAGTTCATCATGCACCGCCTGATTCGTATATGTTATCCAGCAACTACGTTGTTTGTTCAAAACAGGTGTATTGGTGTAAGAAAATTTGCCAGGATTTTCGTCGCCTAGTTGCTCTTCCATACGGTCAAAATCCAGGCTGCGGCCATCTACTCGTGGAGGAGTGCCAGTTTTCATACGGCCTGCTTCAAAGCCCAAACTCATTAACTGCTCGGTTAAGCCTGTGGCAGAACGCTCGGCTGTTCGTCCACCACCAAACACTTTTTCGCCAATGAACATTTTGCCGTTTAAGAACGTACCGTTTGTTAGTACTACCGCTTTGGCTAAAAATTCTACACCCAAACTTGTTTTTACACCGGCCGTTCGTCCACTCTTTACAATGACTTCCGTAACTGTATCCTGCCAGAAATCAATATTTCTATTTTCTTCTAATGCCTTTCGCCACTCCCATGCAAACAAATTCCGGTCGCTTTGACAGCGAGGACTCCACATGGCAGGGCCTTTTGAGCGGTTTAGCATGCGGAATTGAATCATACTTTTATCGCTGATTATTCCCGATAGTCCGCCCAGCGCGTCAACTTCTCGCACAATTTGACCTTTTGCCACACCACCCATAGCTGGATTACAGGACATTTGTGCAATGGTTTGCATATTCATTGTAATTAATAAAACTTTTGAGCCCATTGTGGCGGCAGCGTTAGCTGCTTCACATCCTGCATGGCCTGCACCTACTACAATGACATCGTAAGAAGAATACATTTTTAATGATTTTTGAAAAATGTTTCACGTGGAAACTTTTCACAAAATTGTTGAAAGTTGTTGAAAAGATGAAACGTGATAAAAATCTTGTGGTTGTGTAACAAAAAACCGCTCACCTTCGTGCCAGGTGAGCGGATAAATAGAAAAACGATTAAAACTACTTACTTACTTTCTGCAAATACTGATTTGCTTCTTTTTTGTAAAAAAGATTATAATTTGGTGTAACTGAACGAAGGACTTCAACTTGCTTTGTTTTCTGTTGCAAATTTGTCGAATCGAAAAAAGCAGGTGTGCTACGCTTCATTGATTTTGCTGCTTCTGCCTGACGCTTTGGATCTTCTTCCTGTTGTTTCAAGGCTTTCTCAGATTCCAGTAACCGGGTGAGAATCTCATTCTGACGATTGATAAGATTAGGGTTGACTCGCTTGTTCACTAAGTCTGTCTCCGATTCATCCATCTTTTCAAGTAAGTCTTTTACTTGTTTTTCCTGTTGCTTTCCGGCCTCTGTTCCTTTCGCATTTTCCTCAAGCTTTTTCAGCATTTGCCGAATCATAGCTTGCTCAGCAGCCATCTGAGATAATTCTTCTGATAATCCCCTACCCGATTTACCGCCTTTCTGAAGCTGTTGCATCTTGGCATTAAGTTGTTTTTGCATCTCTCCCATACCACTGGGATTTTCGCCCTTTTTGCCGCCTTTTCCTTTGCCAGGCATGGCCATAGCATTCATTTGCTGTTGCATATTCTTTAACACATCACTCAACATCAAAGCCAAATTATTAATAGATGTCATTGCAAACTGCTGTTTTGATGAAGCCATACTTAGCCGACGGTCACGCAATTGCTGTACACTTTCATCCATATAGGATTTCATATTAGTCAACTCACGTGTTACAAACGACTGAATTTGTACTACTCGGCTAGCTAGAGCATTTAAACTGTCTTCAATTATTTTAGCATCATCCTGTAGTTTTAATTGCTCTTGTGATAGCTTGGTAACCCTGGGGTCCTGAAGGCTCATACCCCGGAAATCTTTCATGACTTTTTCCTGTCCAAACGAGAGCGTAATCAGGTTGTCGAGGATATTTCGTAAGTCATCAATGTTTTCCTGCATCTCTTCCATTTCAGCAGATTGCATGGATTCTTTCATGGCCTTACTCATCGCCTTCATAGATTTAGCCGACTTTTTCTGTTTTGAGGAGGCCTGTTTTCCTTGGTCACTCTTCATGTTTTTCGTGGCTTCCTCCATCTCTTTCTCAATTTCCTTTTGCTCTTCTTCGGAAGATTCAGGCTTATTTAGGTCGTCTTTTTCAGCTTGCTTTTCAATTTCCTTTAATTGCTCCTGCGTATTCTTGAAGTCTTCCTGTGACTTCTCCTGTTGCTTCTGTTGCTCCTGAGAAGTCTCATTTTTCTTAGCATTCTCTTCGGCTTGCTTCTCAAGATTCTCAGCTTGCTTCTCAAGGTTTTCTGCAATATTATTAACCTTTTGCTCGAGCTGCATTTGTTTGAAAAGCTTCAAAGCACGGTCCAAATCGCGCTCCATGTTCTTTTCTTTACGGCTGAGTTTATCAAGCATATCCGAGGCTTTTTCATCCTGCTTACGTTCCAATAGTTGTTTCAATTGCTCATACAACTGCTTTGATTCAGGATCAAGAAGTTCATTAAACAACTTCTTTAGCTGCTCCATCTTATCCTGCATAGCCTGATTTTTTTCGGCGAAGCGCTGTTGCGTATCATTCGTTTTCTGGAATTGCTCTTGGAGTTTTTGGATTTCCTTTAGTAACTCCTCTCGCTTTTGCAGGACATCCTGTAACTGTTTTTTATCCTGAAAATCGGAGGATTTTTTGGTTCGCATCCGATCTTCCATTTGATTTAATTCTTTCTTGATCGCTTGCGTTTTGCTTAGAGCATTGTCAATTTGTTGCTCGGTTTTCTCCGCTGACTTATCAACCTGCTTCTGAATTTCAGCATTCGAAGGAACTACAAAATTCAGCTGATTTGATCGACTTGATTTGGGACCGTTCACTCCATCGTTATCCCAAACCTGCACGAAGTACTCTAATTTGTCTTCTTGGCTTAGTTTTAGGCTATCAAGTGACCAGTTATAAACAAAGTTTTGTGACGTAGTAGAGCGATTTACTGGAATGTCTATAACGTGTGAAGGAGACTCCTTGCCATTACGGTTTATCTTATAATTTAACCGAAGCTTCGAGAACCCATAGTCATCAGAAACTAAACCTGATAGTGCTATATAATTATAGGTAACTGTGTCCTGAATTCGATCTACGGAGATTTGAGGATACCGGTCTGGAATCACCTGAACATTATACTGAATGACCGATGGTGCAGCAATCTGACCATTCTTCAATGACACAGTATAGGTTGCGTTTTGCATTAGCCTTCTATTCAGAGCAAACGTGTTATTATCTATCAAATGGGCTACCAATGGCTTTGCATCTGAATTAAACCGTAGAAGAAGGGAGTCTGTATGATCAGCCGCAAATTCCCAGTTAACCACTGTGCCTTGTGGAACAAGAAGATTCCCAACATTTGAAAGCTGCTCGGTTGGCTTATTTAAATAAGCTGGATAATCCAGTTTAACGTTAAACGAGAGTACTGCAGGTCGGTCAATTAGTGAAACTTTATATTCTGTTGAATTGAAGCCAGCAGCCTCCAGATGGAAATCTAAGTCGCGCTGAAGATTATCAAAGTTATAACTAAACTGGTCGCCCAATTGCTCAAGTTTGAAGCGAGTCCCATTCGCAACTACGTACACGGCTTGTGGTAGCGCATCACCAGTAAGCTTCACTTTTAATGGGAAATCTTCGTTCCGAAACGCCTTCAGTGACTTGTTTTGCACCACAAATCGAAAGGGAGCCTCTTCAACAAACTCTTTATTGTAATTCACAAGCCGTGTTGACGACTTTGTGAAAAATGTTGGATTCACGATTAGAATTACAAGGATAAGTGCAAGCGGAGGAATGGCATATTTAAGAAATTCTCGGTTGCGGCTAATCTGAATTGCGTTAGAGAAACGATTTATAAGTAATTGCTGTGACCGCTGATTTAGACTAGCCTGGAGCAAATCGCTCTGATCAGATGTTATACGTTGGAGTTGAAGTGTATTTAACAACTTATCCCCTACCTCTGGAAAAAAGGTTCCTATCTGTCGAGCAGCTTCATCATTTGACAATGGTTTATTTAGCCCATATAAACTCATCAAAGGGCGTATTATAAACAGATACAGCCCGACTAAGGTAGTGAGCAAGAAACCGAAAAATAAGGCTCCACGACCAACAGAATTAAATTGACCAATGAATTCGGCTGTGTTTATGAAGAGATAACCACTTCCAAGGAGAGCTATAAAAAAAAGACTTCCTTTCACAAGTTGATTTTGAAAGTAGCGTTTTTTATACTCGTCTATGCGTTGTAATAGTGTTGTGTAAGCTGTTGAAGATTGCATAGGAATTCAGGTTGAGTAGTTAAACTGAAAGGGTCTCGAAATACTGAATAACGTGTTGTTTTAAAAAGGTTTCCTGCGCCAGCAGGTCACCATGCGGAATTGGCTTAGCTAGCAACCACCGTGGCCAACCATCTTTATCAAGCCCATCTAATTCATAATAGCCTGACTGACTCAGCACACGACAAACGGCTATATGCATTAGGTCTTGTTTTGCTTCTTTAGAAAAGCGTTTAGGCCCCGTACCTAATTCCTGAACGCCAATTAAAAATAGAACGGCGTTAAGATCGGCAGGACGCTTACCAACCAAAGATTGAATTTGGTCAAGTAACTCTTCCCAGGATTTATCTATACTTTTTTCTTCCACAGTGCTTCCCCGATTATTCTTCTCCCTAAATTACAACGTTTTATACTACAAACGAACACGAACTATGTTTCGGTTTATTCATCCATTAATAGACGATTTTGTCAATCTACTTTTTCCTACTTTGTGCCTAGGTTGTAAACAGTCTTTAATAGCTAATGAGCGTGTTTTGTGTTCAGCTTGTAGAATCAATCTTCCGGAGACAAATCAACATCAGGAACCTTACGATCAAAATCTCCTCAATAAGTTTGCCGGAAAAGTACCTGTGCGCTTTTTAGCTTCTTACCTGCATTTTACAAAGGGTGGTGTTGTACAAAATCTAATACACAGCTTTAAATACAGAGACCAAAAAGAAGCAGCTAAAGAACTAGCAAGCTGGTACGGAAGTCAACTCAAAATAGAAAGTAAACAGCTTCAGGAAATAGACGTAATCCTAGGTGTTCCGTTGCATTTGAGCCGCTACAAACAACGAGGGTATAATCAGGCAGATTGGATAGCTCAGGGACTGGCTGAAGCACTTAACATGCCAATGGTAATAGATGTGTTAATTAGAAATGCCTTTAATGAATCGCAAACAAACAAGAATCGACTTGAACGATGGGAAAACGTAAATAAAGTATTTAGCATTGTGAAGCCAGATCTCGTTAAGAATAAAAACGTACTCATCGTTGATGATGTGCTGACTACTGGTGCTACAATTGAAGCCTGCGCTATTGAATTAGTTAGAGCTGGCTGCAAGTCTATCAGCGTAATAACTCTAGCTGTTGCTGATCGATAGCCGTTCGGTTTGTTTTTCGAATTCCATAAAAAAGAGGTCACCCAAATTTGGATGACCTCTTTTTTAGGAAAGGATAGTGCTTGACTTATTTGTTCCGGCCCACTCCAATCATAGCGCAACGGAAACCAATCATTGCTGTAGCCGAATCCTGGTCTAAGAATCGACGTGTACCTGGTGATAGCCAGTAAGCAACGTCGTTCCAGGAGCCGCCTTTGTATACACGAAGTTTATCGTCAATTAATGATTGTTTGTTTTTGCTATCATAATTCTTCGCATCATCAACATATCCATTACGACGTACTGGATTTAAATCGTTAACGTCCTGATAGGAAAGAGGCCGATAAACGTCCATTACCCACTCGTTTACGTTACCAGCCATGTTATACAGACCAAAATCATTTGCTGGATAAGCATAGATTTCAGCCGTTATAATAGCACCATCATTCGAACGGCCAGCAATACCGGCATAGTCTCCACGACCACGTTTGAAGTTTGCTAACATCTGACCTTGTTTGCGACCTTTCTTGGGGTTCCGGACTGATGAACCATCCCAAGGGTAGATTCGCTGATTGATTTGATTCTCGTCCATGTATTGAGTCCCAATCAATGCTTTAGCAGCATATTCCCATTCGGCTTCAGTTGGCAGACGATAATCTGGCAGAATTGTACCACTCTCAAGGCTCGGTTTGGCAGGTGCAGCTGAAGTTGCTTCAGCCAAAGCTGCATCATCCGCTTTTTTAGACTTCCGCTTTAGAGAGAAACCTCCCCCCTTCTTTTTCGGTCCCCCTCCTTTTGCCAGCTCATTATTGACAGCATTTGATCGCCAGGTTGCGTAATCGGTAGCTTGGACCCACGAAACACCTACAACAGGATAATATCGAAAGGCAGGATAACGAAGATACTGTGTAACGTAGGAGTCGTTAAATGATAATGGATTTGACCAAACGGTTGTATCTGGCAAGGCTGCTTTTACAACTTCCTCCGATGAATCACGCTGAATTGCATTCAGGTATTCCAGATAGTGGACGTTTGCCATTTCGGTTTCATCCATATAAAACGATTGGATCGAAACAGTTCGTTCGCGGTTATCACGCGTATTCATAACGTCCTCTTCCAGGGCGCCCATGGTGAATCGGCCCCCTTCAATGAAAACGAGGTTTGGGCCTGCCTTCTGCCCAGCAAATTTCTTTACCTGAAAACCTTCTTTCTGGTTGTAAGCAATACCCGTCGCCGTACTTTTCTTACCGGGCTGCACACTGGTCGGGTGCTTGGACTTACAGGATGCCAGGGCCGTCATTGCCAGTAGCACATAAGCCGCTCGTTGCAGGTGAAACTTTTGAATCATTGCTCTATTTTGTGTAAAACGTAGGTACAAAAATCGTAATTAATTCGTCAATGCGCCCAATATTTCATCCAATTGCTCAACGGAATACACATTGACATGGGTGATAATTGGTCGTCCCTTCGATTCTTTCAACGAACATTTGGTTGGGTTTCGCTTGAGGTACTCAATTACCTTGCCAAATTGATCGGATTTAAAGAAGTCGTCGTTCCCGTTAGAAACGAAGTATCCTTTCAGGATATTATTCTTAAGCGTCAGTTTTTCAAGGTATAACTGTTCGGCTTTCCAGCGAACGTTGACCATTTTTATCAGGTTTTCGACTTCTTCGGGCATCGGTCCGAAACGATCGAGCACTTCCTGTCTGAATGCCTGTAGCTCTTCGTTATTCTGAAGACTATCCAGGCGTGTATATAACGCTAGTCGTTCCGATATATTTGAGACGTATCGTTCTGGGATAACAACCTGCAAATCAGTCTCGATAACTGTATCAGGTAATGTTAGTTTTAGGTCACCAGGTTTTGTCTCAAATAGTTCTTTAAATTCATTTTCACGTAATTCCTGGACTGCTTCGTCAAGCACTTTATGGTACATTTCAAAGCCAAGGTCATTAACAAACCCACTCTGTTCTGCACCTAGTAAATTTCCAGCACCTCGAATATCAAGATCACGCATCGCGATCTTAAAACCTTCGCCTAAGTCAGAAAAGTCCTCTAGTGTTTGTAGACGTTTGCGGGCATCGGCCGTCATGACTGAAGGGGGGGGCGTCAATAAATAACAAAATGCTTTCCGGTTCGAACGACCCACGCGACCCCGCATCTGATGAAGATCAGAAAGCCCAAAATAGTGGGCATTGTTAATTAGAATCGTGTTCGCATTTGGAATATCAAGTCCTGATTCGATGATATTTGTAGAGATCAAGACATCATAATCACCCTCGATAAATCGAGTCATAATTCGCTCTAATCTATCCCCTTCCATTTGTCCATGGGCTACACCAACTCGGGCCTCTGGTACAAGTCGCATGATTAGATTACCAATAGATTCGATATCATTCACTCGGTTATGAACGAAAAATACCTGACCACCTCGTCTGATTTCATAGCTCACCGCATCCCGAATCGTTGCTTCGTTGTAGGGATGAACTTCTGTCGTGACGGGTTGCCGATTGGGTGGGGGCGTTGCGATTACGGAGAGGTCACGAGCACCCATCAGTGAGAAATGTAGTGTTCGGGGAATTGGCGTAGCTGTAAGTGTTAATACGTCGACCTCCACACGCATTTCCTTGAGTCTGTCTTTGGTTTTTACGCCAAACTTCTGCTCCTCATCTATCACAAGAAGTCCTAAATCTTTGAATTTTATGTCTTTATTAACTATTCGGTGAGTACCGATCAAAATACCGATTTCACCTGAGGCTACACCTTTTAGAATTTCTTTCGTTTGAGCCGCAGACCGAAATCGGTTGATGTATTCAATCTTGACAGGGAAATCGGCCATGCGCTCGCTAAACGTCTTGAAATGCTGCATGGCCAGGATTGTTGTTGGTACCAGCACGGCAACCTGCTTATTGTCCGTCACTGCCTTAAAGGCCGCCCGAATAGCAATCTCCGTTTTACCGAAACCTACATCTCCACACACCAGCCGGTCCATCGGGTGAGGCCTTTCCATATCATCCTTTACATCATTGGTTGCTTTGGCCTGATCTGGTGTATCTTCATAAATAAATGACGACTCCAGCTCGACCTGAAGGAAACTATCGCGACTGTACGCATATCCTGGTGCTGTTCTTCGCTTGGCATATAGTGCAATCAACTCACGGGCAATATCCTTTACCTGCTTGCGAATCCGGGATTTTTTCTGCTCCCATTCCTGAGAACCAAGCTTGCTCATGGTGGGTGGCCCACCTTCCCTACCACTGTATTTAGCAATCTTATGTAAGCTGTGAATACTAACTAACAGAATATCATTATCGCGATAAATGAGCCTGATTGCTTCTTGTTCATTTCCCGCATGGTCTACTTTTTCTAAACCTGCAAACCGGCCAATACCGTAATCTATGTGCGTAACATAATCGCCAGGCTGTAGTGTTTTTAGTTCACGCAGTGTAAGTGCTTTCGATTTCGAAAACTTGTCCTGAACACGATATTTATAGTAGCGATCAAAAATCTGGTGATCAGTATAACAGGCTATTTTTAATGCTTCATCCACGAAGCCTTCCCGTAAACCGATATTTATCGGCTGAAACTTCACAAATGGGTCAAGTTCCTCAAAAATTGTTCGAAGCCGGTCCAGTTGCTTAAAGGATTCAGCCGAGATAATGTTGGTAAATCCTTTCGATTGATTATCCCCTAATGTATCAACCAGCCGTTTGAAATCTTTGTTAAACGATGGTTGAGGCTTTGAATTATACTGCTGTTTGCCTTCTGTTTTGAAGTAAAACTTACGTCCGAACTCAACTGTTCTATACCGCTTTAGTTCATTCAGAAATGATCGTCGGGTTTCGAACAAACTTCCGGGATCTGAAACCACCTGGATTCCTCCACTGCCAGCGACCACTGATTCGAAGCTTTGTTCTGATTTCTCGTAACACTTCTCGATGATTTCTAGTGTAAACTCAATGTCTTTTGCCCAGATAGTTGTTGCTTCAGGTAGAAAGCTGAAAAATGGTTCGCGGGTTTCTTCAACGAGTTTTGTCTGAATGTTCGGAATAATGTTAATAAACGCTACCGAGTCTGTTGATAACTGGGTTTCGGGATTGAATTTGCGAATACTCTCAACCTCGTCATCAAACAAATCAATCCGAAATGGAAACTCACTGGCAAATGAGAAAACGTCGATAATTCCCCCTCGAACAGAAAACTGACCAGCTTCGTATACGAAATCTGTTTTCTCGAATTCATAGGTTTGAAGTAGTTCTGCCACGAAATGGGTATCTAACTTCTCTCCTACCCGTATGGTCAGTGTATTGGCCTGTAAGGATCGTTTATTGATGACCTTCTCCGATAATGCTTCGGGGTAGGTTACCATTAATAAACCATCTTTTGGAGCTGGGTTAAGTTTATTCAGCACTTCTGCCCGCATCAATATGTTTGCATTTTCTACTTCTTCATATTGATAGGGCTTTTTAAAGGACATTGGAAATAGTAATACTTCCTGGCTAAGCAGATTTTGCAAGTCATTGAAGAAGTAAGCTGCCTCATCGCGGTCGGTCAGAATATAAAGGTGATTTCCACCGACCGATTTAAATATGGAAGAAGCCAACACAGCATCCAGACTCCCAGCTAAACCTTTAATCTGTAGTCGTTGAGGATCGCTTGTAGATACTTTCCGACTGAAAGGCTCAGTCAGTAATTTTATAAAACTATCTTCGGCATATAGGCCGAGCAATTCATCTGGTTTCAAGCTTAGTCAGGTTGTATGTCAAACACGAAAAGCCGCTGGAAGGACATTCCGGCGGCACAATAGGGTAACAGCAGGTTTTGAAAATTTGTTGCGTCAGTCAATTATTTTAAAGCTGATAATAGCGCATACTCAATGGTTTCATTCTCTAATAATTTCCGAATACGTGGGCTATCTTCAAATACCAGGATAATCTCTTTCTTATCGATCTCCTCTTCTTCATCGACCCATTTCCAATCCTCAGCCGTTGCATCCAAAACACTTAATATACTTCCCATTTTAGCTGGATCCCGTTCCTTGCTAACTAGCTCATTTGTATTTGTAAAATAGAGTATGATCCTATCATCTTCAAGCCACTGTAAGTCATTAAGTGAATCGTTTAGCGCTTCCAGTGTAAAACCAAAGTTTGGGATTTCAAGTAAGTCGGCAATGTATTCATAAAACTGGCGCAATGTTTGTGTATGCTTACCATCGATATGAGCAATGAAATCATTGGCAAAATGTGCTTCAAGTTCGCGCTCCGACTGGCAGATTAGAATGTTGGGCGTCATATGTTTTTTCTAAATTTTGGAGCAAAGTTGGTAATGAGCTAAGTTTCACGTGAAACTTGATTATCAGCTAGTTGTAAGCGTATGTAACCAGTTAAACCCTGGTTACTTAAGTGTTTTTGGTTTTGAAACGCCTGCAAAAGTACAATTTGTATTTATGAAAAAACCCTCCGAGTAAGAGGGTTTTTCGTTTAATTCAGTTCAATGAAAAGAGAGGAATTCGAGCGGCCACCATATTATGAAACATCAACTCAGTAATCAATGGTGTCATATATTTGATGAGGGGAAATTCCGAAATCGACTCCATTACTTCCAACTCCGAATCGGCTTTGAAGATGCACCAGAGTTTCTGACGATCGACCGAAAGGGAATAAGATAACAAAAACCCCTTTTCCATTAATTCCTCCACTTTGAGCCGTTGGGCTGGGATCCGGTTCTCGAAACCTTCATCCATTACAGCTGGAAGGTCAAATTCAACCATGTATTGGCTCATAGGCATTGCTGTTAAGTAAAGACCTGAGTTTATTGGGCTCCGGCTATCAGCAAATTAACAACGTTTAGCTCATCTTCGTTAATCGAATGCGGAAAATTTGGATACAATTTCGCAGTCACGTTCGCACCCATTGTTCGAAATATGCTTTCTGATTCTAAGACGCGTTCTTTGGGAATGTGCGGATCGCGATCACTGCATCCCATAAAAATTGGTGTATTGTCCAAAGAGCCTTCGTAATTACGAACTAAATCAGGTGGGCCAATGAGTCCACCGCTTAAGCCAAATACGCCACCATACTCAACTGCATTTCGGGCAACGAACTCAAGCGTTAAACACGCACCTTGAGAGAAACCCAACCAATAAATCTGAGGTAATTTGAAATTAAAATCAGATTGTAGCCTGGCGCGCAGACTTGCCAGAACTTCTAATGCCGAAGACAAATAAGGTTCGTTCTCGTTAAGTGGCCGGAGAAACGAATAGGGATACCACGTATTTCCTTCGGCTTCGGGGGCAATAAAGGCGAACTCTTTATCCTCAATGTATTTCGATAAGGAAAGAATATCGCTAGCCGATCCTCCCCGTCCATGAACCATTATCATTACTTTGGAGGCTTCTTCCAAAGGCTTTCCAGCTGTGCGAATATTGTTAGGGTTATGTATCATAGTATAAGAGTAAACACAAAGAGAACAAAGGTTGATACAGAGAAAACAGAATTTTTGATTCTCAGTTATCCCAGTAAATACTCAGTTCTCTCTGTGTTAAAAAATTATTTCAATACGATTGCTGGTAATTCAGCTTCAATTTTAGTTCGGCGGGATTCGTATTGAGGAGGCAGTTTAAGAGCTGTGCCTAATTCAGAAACGGGTTCGTCAACGGCAAAGCCTGGCGGATTAGTAGCCACTTCAAATAGGATTCCACCAGGTTCGCGGAAGTAAATGCTGTTGAAGTAATTACGATCCTGAACGGGTGTAACATGATAGCCTGACTCAGCCAGTTGCTGTTGGATTACCAATTGGGTTTCATCCGTATCCGTTGAAAAGGCAACGTGGTGAACAGAACCTGCTCCCTGCAAGGCATGAACATCTTTTGGTGAATATAAAACATCGACAAAATTTCCGGACCCGCCTTTTCCCGCCTTAAACCGGAAACGGCCTTCCTCCTCCCCTACTAGGGTGTGTTGCATGATATCAGTCAGGAGTTTAATCGTCTTGTCTGGATTTACCTCATTCAGGGTTACAGTATGGAAACCACGCACAGCAAACTCTGCCGGGATTCGGCTGTTATCCCAACCCGTGCGCTGGTCGTCGTCTGTAAAAACGAGTTCAATGCCCATGCCATCAAAATCTTCGAACCGTACAAATGTTTCTGAGAAGCGTTTGTATGGACCAGCATATGGAATGTTTCGTTCATGCAACCGATCCATCCAGAAACGGAGCGACGCTGTTGGAACAGAAAACGCTATATAGGTTAACTGACCAACACCTTTCCGTCCACGTGGTATACCACCATATGGAAAGAATGTGAGGATCGTACCAGGATCTCCGGTTTCATTACCATAGTATAAGTGATAGACATCCGGCGCATCGAAGTTGACCGTTTTCTTTACTAATCGAAGACCTAGAATATCGGTATAGTAATCGACATTACGTTGGGTATCGCCTGCCAGAGTTGTAACGTGATGAAGGCCATTGATGAGGGTTTCCATACAATTGAAACGAGTTAATGGGTGAAAAATCGAGTTGCTAAAATTATAATGTTATTACATTTAATGTATATACATTTAAAATAATCAGAAAGTTCAAACAAAAAGGTCCGAGATATTACCTCGGACCTTTTTGTTAATGCGATGGATCAGCTGAAACATAGCATAGGAAGTAAGGAAAGAATTATTCCATCAGGAATGGATAATCCTTTTGCATGTAAACATCTTTGAATGCTTCTTCGGCAGGTGGGAAAGGAGACTCCTCTGCAAACTGAACAGCCTCATCAACAGTAGCTTTTATTTTCTGGTCAATGGCAGCTAAGTCGTCTTCAGTAGCAAATCCTTTTTCCAGAATAGCGGCTTTTACCTGCTCAATGGGGTCACGCATCTTGTATTCTTCTACTTCTTCCTTTTTACGGTACTTCTGGGGATCAGACATGGAGTGGCCCCGATAGCGATAGGTACGGAATTCCAGAAAAGTTGGGCCTTCACCAGCACGAGCGCGCTCAGCAGCCCGACTAACTGCTTCGTGAACCGCTTCAACGCTCATAGCATCAACCGGTTCAGAAGGCATATCGTAGGCTTCGGCCAGGGTGTACAGGTCAGTTACATTGGATGTACGAGCTACAGATGTTCCCATAGCATAGCCGTTATTTTCAACAACGAAGATGACGGGTATTTTCCAGAGCATCGCCATGTTGAAGGCTTCGTGCAGCGCACCCTGACGTACGGCACCATCGCCCATGAAGGTGATGCAAAGGTTTTTAGTCTTATTGTACTTCTCCGCAAAACCAATTCCAGCTCCCATTGGGATTTGCGCACCGACGATACCATGTCCACCAACGAAATTGACCGACTTATCGAAGATGTGCATAGAACCACCTTTGCCTTTTGATGAACCGGTTTGTTTCGCGAACAATTCAGCCATGATCGCTTTAGGATCGGAGCCCAGGGCAAGTGGAATGCCATGATCGCGGTAAGCAGTAATCCACTTGTCGTCTTTGGTTAGGGCAGAATAGGAACCTGAGGAGCAAGCTTCCTGACCTATATAAAGATGGCAGAAACCCCGGATTTTTTGTTGACCATACAATTGACCGGCTTTCTCTTCGAACTTCCGCTGCAACTGCATGGATTCATACCAGTACATATACCGCTCTTTGGGATGCTGCGTTTTCGCGGCTGCCGGAGCCTTACCATTTTGTTTGGATTTCTCTTTGACGCTTGCCATGAGGAATGAAGTTCGATAAAATCAATAATCGCTGCCTGGCAACCGGCCACCGAAGCGCTGAGCTGTCAGAGTGGTTCCAACTATATACAGAGGCTGTTTCTACTAACAAACCGACCGTATCTTTGTTGCCAATATCAATTGTTCATTCAAATTGGTAATTGATTGTTGCAATTGACTGCCGCGAAATTACGCATTATCGCGTTACACGCTATACCTATGCACCTCGAAAAACTGAGCCTGACCAATTTTAAAAATTACGAAGATAGCCGGTATGTGTTCGGGCAGCAGGTAAACGTGATTGTTGGGCCGAATGGAAGCGGAAAAACCAATCTTTTGGATGCCATTTATTTTTTGGCTCTCAGCAAAAGCGCTTTCCAAAGTCAGGATGCTCTTAGTATTCAGCATGATGCCGACTATTTCATCATCGACGGGGTTTTTGAAGAAAATGATCGTGCTACTACAACAGGCCGTTTGGTACAGATTACAATAAGCTTACAGCGGGGCCAACGGAAGGTGCTCATGGCTGATAAAAAACCGTACGATCGACTCAGCGACCATATTGGCCGATTCCCGGTTGTTCTAATGGCGCCTAACGATACCGATCTGGTACGAGAGCATAGTGAGGATCGGCGACATTTTTTCGATGGTGTACTTTCTCAACTTGATTCTGATTATTTACGAAATTACCTGATGTACCAGCAGGTTCTAAAGCAGCGGAATAGTTTGCTCAAACTTTTTGCAGAGCGGAGCCAGGTGGATAATGACTTATTGGATACCTACGATGAGCCCCTACTCGACCTTGGTCAGAAAATCCACGATCGACGAAAGCAATTCGTCGAGGAGTTTTTGCCCGATTTTCGCAGCCACTACGCCTACTTGAGCGATGAGCGTGAACGTGTTACAATTGTGTATGAATCAGAAGTGAGCAACCCGAACTTTGCGGATGAGTTTCGGCATTTTCGTCGACGCGACACAGTATTGCAACGAACCACAATGGGTATCCATAAGGATGATTATGCATTTCTGATTGGTGAACGAGAGGCCAGGCCAGATGGCCCCGCACCCGTATTACTGAAGAAATTTGGCTCACAAGGACAGCAAAAAACATTTGTAATAGCCTTAAAGCTGGCACAGTTCGATCAATTGCAGGCCGAAAAAGGAATCAAGCCGATTCTTCTATTAGACGATATTTTTGACAAACTAGATGACCGACGTATTGGTAAGCTCATTCAGCGAATGGATGAGGGCGCATTTGGTCAACTTTTTATCACAGATGCGCGGCCAGAACGCACGCGTGAGTTGCTCGAAAAAGTACAGGCTGATGTGAAATTTTTTGAGATTATCCGTGATTAGATTGACTCTCTAAGCGACTTAACTGCTTATGAGAAAGATCGTACATATAGTTGCACTCTTGCTGGAGGTGTTAAGTGTTTTTGCACAGAGTTCCTTCAAAAATGGGCCTCTGAAGGTTTCAGATAATCACCGTTACCTGGTCCATCAGGATGGAGCCCCGTTCTTTTACATGGGTGATACGGCCTGGGAGTTGTTTCACCGGCTAAATCGCGAAGAAGCGGATCGATACCTCAAACGAAGGGCTGAACAAGGATTTACCGTTATTCAGACGGTAGCCCTGGCTGAATTTGATGGCCTGAATACTCCCAACGCGCTTGGCGACAAACCATTATTGAACAATGACCCAACCACGCCCAACGAAGCGTATTTCAAACACGTCGATTATATCGTAGATAAAGCTGCCGAGAATAATCTTGTTATTGGTTTCCTCCCGACTTGGGGCGATAAACTTTTTAAGAGTTCATGGGGTAATGGCCCTGAAATATTTAACCCAAAAAATGCACGTACCTATGGCCAATGGCTGGGTAACCGCTACAAAAATCGGCAAAATATAATCTGGATTCTGGGCGGAGACCGTACTCCACGCGACGGCTCTGAAGATGTAGCCACCTGGCGAGCAATGGCCGAGGGTATCGAAGCGGGTGTAGGCGGAGCAGATAAAGCACTGATGACATTTCACCCGCAACCCAACTCGATTCAGGATGGTGGTTCGTCAAAGTGGTTTCATCAGGATTCGTGGCTTGATTTCAATATGCACCAGAATGGCCACTGCCGGGATACACCAGTTTATGACAAAATTACAGTCAGCTATAATCGTACCCCTACCAAGCCGACCATGGATGCTGAACCCATTTATGAAGACCATCCGGTTTGCTTTAATGTAAAAGACCTCGGAACATCCAATGCCTACGACGTTCGACTATATGCGTATCTAGATTTGTTTGCCGGAGCACATGGACATACGTACGGTTGTCATGATATCTGGCAGATGTATAGTGCCAACCGTCCTGCTGTTAATGGTCCACATATATACTGGCAGGAAGCATTGGAACTGCCAGGTGCCAACCAGATGAAGATTGTTCGTCGGCTGATAGAATCCCGCCCGTTGCTTGATCGTGTCCCCGACCAGTCCCTGATTATTGAGAATAACTATGCGCCCGCAGAGCGTATCCAGGCTACTCGGGGTACCGATTACGCGTTTGTGTATAGCGCGGCAGGAAAGCCTTTTACGGTTAACCTGGGTAAGATTTCAGGTCAATCGGTAAAGACACACTGGCTCAATCCCCGAACGGGCGAAGCAAAAGACAGCGGCACCATTCCTAACAAAGGCCAGCAGAAATTTACTCCCCCATCAAGTGGCTATGGCCAGGATTGGGTACTTGTACTGGATGATCTGGCTAAAAATTACCCAGTTCCTTAACGCCTGAATTGTATTCAATCGCTAAACGCTGATAAACTCTGTTTGTAGCGCATAAGCAGGCTAGCCTATCATCAAAAGCCCGACAAACTAGCTAGTTCGTCGGGCTTTTTGGTTGTTTTACTCCGCTATTTAGGCCGTTCATCATATTATCAAAAATTAACAGGAAACTCAGAACTATATTTGAGTTTCCGTAGTTCACCTAGAAAAAGTTCTATTATTAAATGAAAGAACGGATTCTAGCAGAGGCTGAACGCTTGTTTTGGAAGTATGGGGTACGATCCGTAACGATGGAGGATATAGCCCGCCAGCTTGGTATTTCGAAGAAGACAATTTATCAGCATTTTACGGACAAAGAGCAGATTCTATACCAGGTAATACAGGATAAAACCGGTCGAAATCAGTCAGAAATGGACTGTATGGCAATAGAGACCGATAATCCAGTTGAAGAAATTCTAGGCGTCCTGAATATGATGCGAAATCATGCAGATCAGGTAAGTCCGAATCTGATGAACGACATAAAACGGTATTACCCTCAGGCATTTGCGCTGTTCAGACAGTATAAAGAGGGACATATTATGCGGTCAATTCTTGAAAATATCCAAAAAGGTATTTCTCAAGGTATATATCGCCCAGACATAAATCCAACCATTTTAGCCCGGTTACGGGTCGAACAAATCGAGTTAGCATTCAACCATGAACTCTTTCCATCAGACCAGTATTCGATGCACGAAGTACAGGCTGAACTGATGCACCACTTCGTGCGGGGAATGCTGACAGACAAAGGCTTTACCATTTACAACCAGTACGTTAATCAATACAACCATGAGGTTAAGTAATACCCAAAAAACAGTACTTATCTGGCTTCTCACACTACTGAGTAGCACAGGACCGATACTGGCTCAAACCAAACAGGAATTCTCGCTAAATGAAGCGATTAAGTTTGCTGTCGAGAACAATATCAACGTGAAAAATTCGGGGCTGGATGCACTAAGTGCAGAAGGTCGGATTCAGGAATTACGGGGAGTAGCCCTACCACAAGTAAGTGTAGCCGCATCAGTTACGGATAACCTGATTATTCAACGGGCTTTTTTACCTGCTAAGTTTTTTAACGTGAACGCGGCCGACAGTGATCCTCCAATTGCTGTTCAATTTGGCGTTGCCTATGCAGGCAGTGCAACCGGTACGCTAAATCAACTTTTGTTCGATGCTTCGTATCGGCTGGGGCTACGTGCCGCTGATACCTACCGACAACTGGCTCAAAAAAATGTAACAGCCTCAAAAATTAGTGTAGCTGAGCAGGTTGCAAAGGCGTATTATGGTGTACTGGTAAATGAGCAACAGATCAAATTACTTGACCTAAATATTGCCAGGGTAGATACACTGTTTAGAAACACACAAGCGCTTAATAAGCAGGGGTTTGCCGAAAAGATCGATGTAAGTCGTCTTGAAGTGCAGGTTAATAACTTAAAGGCTGAGCGTCAGAACGTAAAAAACCTGGTTGAGCTAAGCTATTATCTGCTCAAGTTCCAGATGGGCTTGGGAATAAACGATAATATTACGCTGACAGAACAGATTCAGGACATTGACCTTGATGCCGTTGAACGAACGAATATGCAGGCAGCCACTGAGTTTGATTACAATCAACGAATTGAGTTCTCGACCTTACAATCGCAGATTCAACTGGCTGATCTGGATGTTCAGAGTGTTGCAAAACAATATTATCCGAGACTCACCGCGTTTGCCAACTATGGCTACAATACAGGTCGTAATAAATTCAGTGAAGTAATTGGTTCACCCTGGTTTAATTCGTCTGTGATAGGAATTAACCTGTCAGCTCCAATTTTCGATGGTTTTCAGAAGAAATACCAGGCGCAGCAGAAGCGGTTTACATTGCAGAAAGCGCAGAATAATAGTCAGTTGCTGAAAAATTCGATTGATCTGCAAATTCGCCAGTCAACCATTACACTTGGTAATAGCCTGCAAACATTACGCACTCAAAAGCGAAATGTTGAGTTAGCACAGGAAGTTGCCCGTGTAACCAAAATCAAATATCAGGAAGGCGTTGGTTCAAACATTGAAGTTTTGGATGCCGAGAATTCATATCGGCAGGCCCAAACAAACTACTTCGCATCCTTATATAACTTCCTGCAAACCAAAGTTGATGCCGACAAAGCGAATGGAAAGCTTTATATAGGGAATTGAAAATAATTCGCTTTTTCGAGCTATACACTATTGATAGTGAGTATTAAAGGAGTTGTCATGTTTGAGTACAACCTGAATTTTAAAATTAAAATCGTAATCAGTTAAGATGAAACCATACTACGCCATTGCCCTCGTGAGCTTATTAGCTGCCTGCTCACAGGAGAAAAAACCGAATGACCTGCAAGGGAAACGAGAGGAACTTGCCCAGTTGAAGTCGCAGCAAACGGAATTGACCACAAAAATCAAAACGCTCGAAGCAGAGGTTGGTAAGCTTGATCCAAAGAAAGAAGAGAATGTCCGGGTTAAAGACGTAACGGTAGCTCCACTGGCAGCCAGTACATTCCGGCATTTTGTGGAATTACAGGGGTCTATCGATGCGAAAAACAACGTGCTGGTCTCGCCAAAATCGGGTGGAGTTGTTACAGCCGTTTACGTAAAAGAAGGTGATCAGGTGCGGGCTGGACAGCCTATTGCCAAAGTAGACGACCAGCTTTTGCGCGAATCGGTGGCTGAACTTAAAACACAGCTTTCGCTTGTAAATACGGTTTATGAAAAACAGGCTTCTTTGTGGAAACAGCAAATCGGGACCGAGATACAGTATCTGCAAGCGAAAAATAACAAAGAGTCGCTCGAACGCCGATTATCTACCCTTAATGCACAGTTGAGCCAGTTAACAGTAACGGCTCCTATCTCGGGCGTGGTCGATCAGGTTATTGTAAAGGTTGGCCAATCTGCTGCTCCAGGTATGGGGCTGGTCCGGGTTGTGAACCTGTCGCAACTGAAGGTAGTTGCTAAAGTAGCCGACTCGTATTCAGGAAGTGTTCGAAAAGGTGATCCGTTAACCATTGAGTTTCCAGATTTGAATAAAACTCTGAACTCACGTGTATCGTTTGTGGCAACCATGGTCGATCCTGCTACCCGGACTTTTACGATTGAGGCTCCCCTACCCTCCGATAATGCCCTGAAACCGAATATGCTGGCTCGGATTAAAATTAACGATGCAACGCAGGCAAATGCCATTGTGATTAATCAAAACCTGATCCAAAGTACAGAAAATGGACAACTGGTTTACGTTGCTGTGAATGAAGGAGGCAAAAAGATAGCGAAGGCTAAAACCGTAAAAACGGGTCAGTCGTACGGTGGTAAAATTGCCGTTACGCAAGGATTGAGCGCGGGTGACCAGATTGTTACGGCTGGTTATCAGGATTTAGTTGACGGACAACAAATTAATTATTAGCCCGTAGAGACGCATCCTTGCGTCTTCTTCTAACCGGATGGTCGTTTAACCAGATGGTTCTGACTGATTAGTAGAAACTAAAAAAGGCTGACGCATAGGAGACGCAAGGATGCGTCTCTACAAACTACTTCAACATGAAATTTGAACAGTATAAAACCCTCGGATTCACCAACTGGTGCGTTGAGAACCGGACGGCGATTTACATATTCACCTTCCTGATTACGCTTGGCGGGCTGTTCGTGTACAATAACCTGCCCAAGGAGCAGTTTCCCGATATTAAGATACCACAGGTGTACATTAACACTGTGTACGTTGGTACAGCTCCTGCCGATATCGAGAATACGATTAACAAGCAGATCGAGAAGCAGCTAAAGTCTGTTTCTGGCGTTAAACGCATCAAATCTAATGCGTTACAGGACGTATCAGTTATTCTGGTTGAGTTTAACCCAGATGTACAATCTGCCGAAGCCTTGCAACGGGTTCGTGATGCAATTGACAAAGCCAAGCCCGATCTGCCACAAAAGCTAGATGCGGGTCCAACAGCTCAGGATGTTGACTTCTCGGAAATGCCGATCATGAACATCAACATGGCCGGTAACTTCTCACTGAAGCAACTGAAAGAATACGCCGAGGATTTACAGGACGTAATTGAAGGTATGCCTGAAATTAGGCGTGTCGACATCATTGGTGCACTGGAACGCGAAATTCAGATCAATGTAAATTTGCCTCGGATGCAATCGGCTGGTCTGGCTTTTTCAGATATTCAGCAGGCCATTCAGGGTGAAAATATCAACGTTTCGGGTGGTGAATTACCAATTGATGGGGTTCGTCGGACGGTACGGGTAAAAGGTGAATTTACCGATGTTACGCAGCTTCAGAATCTACAGATTCGGACAGCAACTGGTGCTACCGTTCGGCTCGGCGATATTGCGGAAGTACGTGATAACTTCGAAGAGCAACAGAACTTTGCTCGTTTGAACAATAAGTCGGTTGTAACGCTAAACGTTATTAAACGTGCTGGTGCAAACCTAATTTCAGCCGCCGACCGTATCGAGAAAACGATCGACGAATATAAGGAGTCGCGTTTCCCTGAAGGCTTGGACGTAAAAATTACGGCCGACCAGTCGGAGCGTACTCGCGAAAACGTGAATGACCTGATCAATACCGTTGTACTAGGCTTCATTTTCGTGGTATTGGTGCTTATGTTCTTCATGGGCGTTCGCGATGCCATTTTCGTGGGTTTGTCGGTGCCTTTATCTGCGCTGGTTGCTTTTGTTCTGATGCCGGTCCTAGGACCTATGGTAGGCGCAACCTTCACCTTGAATACAATGGTGCTGTTTGCCTTCCTGCTTGGTTTAGGGCTTGTGGTTGATGATGCCATTGTGGTGATTGAAAACTCACACCGACTCTTCAACGAAAACAAAAACTGGAATATCCGGCAGGCTGTGAAGGCTGCTGCGGGCGAGGTATTCGTACCCGTATTGTCGGGAACGCTGACGACTATTGCACCTTTCTTCCCGCTTTTGTTCTGGCCGGGTATTGTGGGTGAGTTTATGAAGTTTCTCCCACTGACGCTTATTCTAACGCTGTTTGCGTCCCTGTTTGTGGCCTACGTGATCAACCCGGTTTTTGCGGTTACGTTCATGAAGCGGCATGAAGACGATAACCATGAAGACAAACAGACATTCGCTGAGATTAAACGGCCACTCATTATTATGACTGTGCTGGCGGGTATTGGCTACGTGATTGATCGGGGTATTGGCAACCTGTTTGTGCTGTTCATTGCGCTGTACGTGTTCAACCACTACGTACTGACACCAAAACTGATTGTGCCTTTTCAGGAACGTATTTTGCCCGCGGTTAAGAATGGCTATCGCCGGTTAATTTCCTGGATATTAACAGGATGGCGCCCAGTTTTTGCAATCGTAGGTGCATTTGGTCTGCTAATTCTGACCTTCTTCATTGTTGGGATTGCAAAACCTAAAGTCCTTTTCTTCCCAAGTGGTGAGCCCGATTACATTTACGTCTATAACGTAATGCCCGTTGGTACCGATGCTCGCGTAACTGATTCTGTGACACGGGTGATCGAGAAGCGTGTGTTTAACGTCCTGGAAGCCAATAAAGCTACCGATATCGTTAACTCCGTGATTTCCAACATTGGTAAAAACGCGGGTGATCCTATGAACCCGGATCGGTCGGCAACTCCACAGAAGTCGAAAGTGACGATTGCGTTCAAACCTAATGAAGAACGGCATGGTATCTCGACGGATTCGCTGTTGAACAAAGTTCGGTTAGCCGTGAGTGGGTTACCGGGTAGCGAAATTTCGGTAGAGCGTGAATCCAATGGTCCACCAACGGGTAAACCAATTGCTATTGAAATTGCGGGTGAGGAATTTGGTGAACTCCAGAAACTGGAAAAACAGGTTCGGCAGAAAATTGCTCAAGCTGGTATTCAGGGCATTGACCAACTAAAGTCGGATCTGATTACTAACAAGCCCGAAATTGTCATTGACATCGACCGCGACAAAGCAGAACGGGAAGGTATTTCGTCGGGACAGGTTGCGCTGGCCATTCGGACAGCCTTGTTCGGTTTGGAAGTATCAAAATTCCGCGATGCCAAAGACGAGTATCCGATTATGGTTCGTTTACAGCAAGATGACCGTAGTCAGATTGACAAGTTGTTGAGTCTGAATGTAGTATATCGCGATATGGTGATGGGCGGCCAATTGCGCCAGGTTCCCATTACATCGGTAGCCAACATTAGTTACTCGACGACGTTCAGCCAGATTAACCGCAAGAATCAGGAACGGATTGTTACATTAAGCTCCGATGTGGTACCGGGCTACAATGCCAACGAGATTGTTGCTCAGATTCAGGAGGTTATAAAGGACATGGATGTGCCAAATGGGTATAAACTCAAAATGGGTGGTGAGCAGGAAGACCAACAGGAGTCGATGAACTTCCTGGTGTCGGCCTTTGGGATTGCCATGTTGCTGATCTATCTAATTATGGCTACGCAATTTAACTCAGTCGTAAAACCACTGATTATTTTTGTAACCATCCTGTTCTCGCTGATTGGTGTACTCCTTGGATTCGTTATTTTCAATAAAGACTTCTCGGTTATCATGTCGGGGGTTGGTATCATCTCGCTGGCGGGTATTGTGGTGAAAAACGGGATTCTGCTGATTGAATTTATTGAAGAGCTACGCGGTCGGGGTGTTCCGTTGCGAAAAGCTATCATTGAAGCAGGCGGCATTCGCCTGACTCCGGTATTGTTGACGGCTTCGGCTGCCGTACTAGGTTTGATTCCGCTGGCATTGGGTATTACTGTTGACTTCGTGGGACTGTTCCGTGATTTCGATCCACACATAATTGTTGGTGGCGATAGTTCCGTATTCTGGAATATCCTGGCCTGGACAATCATTTTCGGACTGACGTTTTCCACAATCCTGACTCTTGTAATTGTTCCGTGTATGTACTGGATCAATGAACGGATTCGGATGAAATGGTTCGGAAAGAAAGATCCTGCGCTTGAGCCTGTTGAGGAACTGGAAGAGGAAATGGCTTAGTAAGTAAGCTTAAAAATGGAAAAGCCGACAACACAATGCTGTCGGCTTTTCCATTTTTAAGCTTTTAAGAATGATGTTTAGCCGTCTTTTAGAGATGGATTAGTACTAATCGAAAAAGCGGCTCAACAAGGTTAGGCCGCTTTCTGTATTCCTATCTAATACTTTTATGCCCTAAAGGTAAGATGGCATTCATATGTATAAGAAGCCAATAGACAACTAGGTGCCAAACATAGATAATCAACCTGTTTTAGTCGATAGATGGATTAAACATATCTCATGTTTTATGACAGGATGGGGCAAGTGTTGCTAGCACTCGAATATAATTTGGCTCCACCGACTGGGCTGATGCGTATCATAAATGCCATGTGGACTCATAACCATAGCCGGGTGTGGTTGAACTTCAATGCCAGACACCGTCAATTTCTGAAATCGGCCCAGAAACATTCGCCATTCATCGCCGGGTTGAGGAGGCAGATGTCGGCCATTTGCCAGCCAGGTCAGGCTATTCCAGGGAATGGCTATCTCCAGAGTCCAGCCGGAATCAATATCGCTATTGTTATTCAACGTACCATCAACATGAACGGCAGTTTCTAAACCAGGCATATCGTAATTTAGAAAAGCCCAGCGTAAGCCACGCGGGTGGGTACCATGCCAGAATGAGGGCCCTGTACGGTCGGCATCTCCGCCAAAGGTCATTGCCTGTGGATGGTGAACATCAAAGAGTGGTACATCAAACCGGCTACCTCGTTGATACGCATCCTTCCAAATGAAAAATACTTCATAGATTGTATTTCGCGCATTTACCTCCAGCTCATAGTAGCAGTCACCCCCATCTATAAACAGTTCAAGATCGTTTTCGAGAAAAATAATTGAATCACGCTCTGTCAAATGCGCTTCAATAAATGGCTCTTCGGCCTGAAAGGCTACGTATAAATGTGTGTCATTCCACAGAATTGCCGATTTAGTGCCATACATACCCTGCTCTCCCGTTACCATGTCCACAAACCGATGGCTCCAGGTGGCATTCTGCCAAACGGATTTTGTTAGGTTTCCATCGATCAAAATAGAGTCTATAATTTTTTTTGCAGTGTACGAATGCATGGTGATCTCTTTCGTTAGCGCTGTAAACCTAAGTGGTAATGAACGATATACGAAAAAATAATTTGGGCTTGACGCCAACCCGGTTGTAGGATTCTGAGCTTAAAGTAAAGTTGATATCTGTCTAGCTTTAACGACTACCATGAAGACAACAAAACTTATCGTAACTAGACTGATTTTAGGGGTATTAACCTGTTCGCTCCTTGTTGCCTGTTCGGGTAATAGCGAAACCGATATTACTACGCCCAGCTACAAATTAATTCCAGCTAAAAAAGTCCTGTTCAACTCCTTTGTTGACTGTAATATGGCCGAGGCCTGGGTGGGTGATACGTTCCGAATTTTTCCGGGTAAGTACGGTGAAGATCCGTTGTGGGGAAACGCGCGCGATCTCAAATATACCGATGGTCGACATGCTGAGGAGGCTTTTGCCAGCAAAGCCAGTGATTTTACGGAGCCGAATATGCCAGCAAATGTAGCCGTCAACACACCAGGCCTGCATGGAGCCGTCTGGTTCGAAACGGTGTATCAGGATCCTGCTGATAAATCGGGTAAGACGCTGTACGCCGTTTATCATAACGAAAATTATCCGGCTACCCTTCCATACGATGCTGCTACAGAAGAAGGTTACAAAAATGAAAAGTGGCCGCAGGGAATAACGGGTCCAACATCGCCTGCAGCCGTTTGCCGCATTGGTATCATGAAGTCGGTGAATGGGGGAAAATCCTGGGAAAACAAAGGTATTTTTATTGAAGATTTACAGCCCCGAATGATTTTGAAGCCTCATAACACCTCAAAAACATTTGCGGGGGGCGTCGGCGATCCGTCGGCGGTGGCAAGCGGGACTTATCTATACTTGTTTTATGGCGAATATGGCTATCCTGGTCAATACAGCGAAAAGGAATATAACCCACAAAAAGAGTGGAGTGGCCAATGCATCAGCGTAGCGCGTATCCCCCTGGCCGACCTAGATAATCCGGTTGGCAAAGCCCAGCGCTGGAACGGTAAGGGCTTCAATGCACCGTACAATGGTGTGGGCGCACCTATCACATCCCTGCAAATTCAGCCTGAAGCGGGCGGTGGACCAGCTTCATCGCCAACAGGTAATTTTCATTGGGGGCCATCCGTTAGCTGGAACACTTATCTGAACTGTTGGGTCATGCTAATGGGCAAAGCAACAGGGCCATCCTGGGCAGGTAGCAGTATCCATATATCGTTCAATACCAACCCGGATTTGGGCGAGGCCATGCAATCGCAGGCATGGACTAAACCAAAGTTGTTGCTTGATAAACCTGGCTATTTCCTCTGGTACCCATCACTGCAACCCATGAACACACCCGACGACGTTGCGAACAAACATACGTGTCTGCGGCTGGGTCAACGGGCAAGATTGTTTGTTAAGAATATCCAACCCAAAAAGAGTGAGTACATGTCGGAGTATATGATTGAGTTTGTGAAGCCTAACTAGGAAAATCAGGTTGCTCATCATCAAACTTTACGGATGCTCATTCCGTTAGGCAACTATGTCCTTCATTTGCTAATTCATGAACCGTACTGCCTTATTTTTTATTCTTCCCGCTATTCTACTTCTGATCGACTGGTATGTTTTTCAGGCTGTTAAAACACTCAGCAGATCGGCCTCAGAAAGCACGCAACGAATCATTGCTATTGCCTTTTGGGGCTTTACAGCACTATCGTTACTGTTGTATATAATTATGCAACTGTTGCCACCTGATTCTATTAGCCGCAACACACGTACCTTTCTCTGGGCTGCTATTGCCATCCCCTATTTCTCAAAGATTTTTGCCGTTCTAATTATCCTCATTGATGATATTGGACGGTTCTTTCGCTGGATTGTTTCTCTGTTCTATAAGCCCGAAGTGCGTGAAGCGGTTGAAGATTCAACCCGACAGACAATACCATCATCAACCGATACCATCACCCGTTCGGATTTTCTGATGAAGACCGCGTTGGTGGTTGGTACTGTTCCATTAGTTGGGTTTACATGGGGTATACTCTCTGGCGCACATGATTATCGAATCCGTCGGATTAAACTCCCCCTTAAAAACCTGCCATCTGGCTTTCATGGCATGACCATCGCCCAGATTTCGGATATTCATTCAGGGAGTTTTTTTAATAAAACTGCTGTAAAAGGGGGCGTTGAGATGCTGCTTGGCCAAAAGCCTGATATCGTCTTTTTTACGGGTGATCTGGTGAACAGCCATGCCGAAGAAGTGAACAGCTATATTGATGTATTTGATAAAGTAAAGGCACCTCTGGGGGTCTACTCAACCCTGGGAAATCATGATTACGGTAAGTATGTGCAGTGGCCCAGTGTCCAGGCCGAACGACAGAACGTGATGAATGTGGTAGCCGCTCACAAACAAATGGGCTGGAACATCATGATGGATGAAAACAAGATACTGGAACAGAATGGCGATAAAATTGCGCTCATTGGCGTTCAAAACCTTGGTTTTGGACCGGCGGCTCTTCGGGCTGGTAATCTGGCAAAAGCATATAAAGGAACAGAAGAATACCCGGTTAAACTCCTCCTTTCTCACGATCCTACCCACTGGGATGCTGAAGTCAATAAGCACTATAAAGATATTGATGTGCAGTTTAGCGGCCATACGCACGGTGCCCAATTTGGCGTCGATCTCGGCGATGTAAAATGGAGCCCAGCGCAGTATTTCTATAAACAATGGGCTGGGTTATACCAGCAAGGTGACCAGCGACTCTACGTAAACCGCGGTTATGGTTATATAGGCTACCCTGGGCGGGTGGGTATTTTACCTGAGATTACGATTTTTGAGTTGATAAAAGCTTGATAGGTTAATCAATTGTGTGTATTTACATCAATATTGGGTAAGTTGTATGTCAATTGACAATAATTCCTCCTTTCGCACTTAACTAATTCCATTTACAAGCAGTTACCCTAATCAATTAACCATCACATACCCTATGAAAATTGTATTCATTACTGGATTATCCTTTTTTATGTCGCTGTTTTCATATCTGAAACCAGCGCAACCTCAGGAAACGGCTATACCCATCTGCCATGCACCTGCTACCGATTCGCCAGGTAACGACATGTCGGCAATGGCTGCTGATCCTGCTTTCCAGCGATTACACGAAGCTCCCCTACCCTTTACGTACACGGGCGCTGGCGAAATGATTAAGTTTTCAACACCCGACGGTCAATCGGCAAACGGGTTTTTGTTGAAAGCTAAAAAGCCATCGAACAAATGGCTGCTGGTGTATCAGGAATGGTGGGGGCTAAACGACAATATCAAACAGCAGTCGGAAACGTTCTATAATGACTTGAAGGACGTTAACGTGCTGGCGGTTGATATGTATGATGGCAAAGTAGCTACCGAACCAGCCGAAGCAGGAAAACTAATGCAAGGGGCTAACAAAGAACGGCTCACTAGTATTCAGAAAGGCGCCATTGCGTACGCTGGTCCTAAAGCTGAATTTGCCAGTGTTGGCTGGTGTTTCGGCGGTATGCTATCCCTTCAATCTGCTATGCTGGAAGGTAAACAGGCAAAAGGTTGCATCATGTACTACGGTCGGCCGGAGCAGGATGTTGAGAAACTTAAAACGCTGGACACGGACGTATTGGGCTTTTTTGGTAGCCAGGATAAAGGGATTACACCCGAGTCTGTAAAGGCATTCGAAGAGAATATGGCGAAAGCAGGTGAAAAGGTGACGGTAAAAATGTATGACGCCGGACACGGCTTTGCCAACCCAAGTAATCCGGTCTATAATAAAGAAGCGGCAGCCGATGCTTATAAGCTGGCTTTAGCGTACCTAAAAGATAAATTGAAAGCGTAAATAATAGCGTATTTCATTCGGTAAAAGGCTGGCTACTGTTTAGTGGTCAGCCTTTTAATTAAACTTTAACCGCTTTCTTCTCGTTTTCATTAAACGCAATGGTATATCGTTTGTCTAACCTACAAATTGAGCAAAAACTCATTAAGGCGATGAAAACGATAAAATGGAGTGGCGTTCTAGCTGGCCTGTTATTAGGGGTGGCTACTGTTAGTTTTGGACAGTACGGACCAGGTAATGGCTATGGTCAGGTTTATCCAAATGGAAATGGTTGCAATCCATCCTACCCCAATGGGAATGGTTATGGCCAGAATTACCCAAATCAGGGGTATCCAAATGGATATAACAATGGCTACGGTCAGGCCTACCCGAACGGGTATGGTCAGGCTTATCCCAACAACGGTTATAACCAGTACGGGCAAGCCTATCCTGTTCAACCACAGGTTGTAATTGTACCACCACGAGTAGTTATTGCTCCTCCGGTTGTATATGCTCCTCCAGTTGTTGTTCGTCCATATGCAAATTATGGCTATGGTTACGGCGGTGGCCGTGGTGGATACGGCGGAGGTTATGGTGGTCATGGCCGCGGTGGCCATCGCTGGTAAATAAATTGAGTTAGAATAAACGTTTGGATTAACCAGCTCTCAATCAGCTTCGGTTAATCCAAATGGCAGTTAAATGGTTCAACAGTTAATCTTTAAACGAAAAGTCATGAAAACGATAAAACTCATGCCTTTACTAGCGGCTGGCTTACTAGTCGTTATGATGGCAAGTTGTGGACCGGCTTATGTAAGTACCGGTGTTGGTTACGGTCCAAGACCTTATTATGGGTATGGTAATCCATATGGGTATGGTTACGCTCGCCCTTACGGCTATTATAGGCCACCTGTAGTGGTTCGGCCCGCTCCTCGTTATTATGCCCCTGCACCTCGTTATTATGGCGGTAGCCCTAACGCCCGCCGTGGGTATGGCGGTGGCGGTTATAGTGGTGGCGGTCGTTCTCGCGGACCACGTTAAGTTATTGAAATAGAAGCCTATAAAAAATCATCGACTTAGATTAGTCGATGATTTTTTTATGATCAATAAAACTTTATCAGGCAGGCGATTTATAGGGGTCGCCCATGTGTTTCGAATAATCGCCGGATTCGATTAGTGGTTTATCGTCGGTTGAAAGATTGTATAAATAAACCCAGCAGTCGGTTGTCGCATCATTAAACTGAACAGGAACAATTGCCCGGATAAATTCGGTGGGTTGTTCAAAATCCTCACCTACCCCTTCGTAATAATCGAGATAGGTCAGAATTGCTGATTTCTGATTGCTAATATTGAAAACTGTGCCATGCACCTGGGTAATGCTGGCCTCATTGTAAATCGCACCTGGGTAGCTACCCATATCGAAAGCCTGCCCTTTAAATAGGCCTTCGCCAACATTACGACCCCGTTGTCGCAGGTATTGGGCAAACGTATTATCGAAAGGAGGGCGAAGTGTGCCGTAAACAATCAGAAAATCAGGGTTGTTCGTCATTAAATAAATATCGCTGGCAGGTGGACGAAAGTAGTTAAATTTGCCGTTAATAGATAAAACAGGGTTCAACAATGAAAAAGACGCAAGTATTTCTGATGATAGTCGCATCGCTGATGCTGATTGATGTGCCCGTCCAAACCCTGGCATCTACTAGTACTGCTAAGACGAACGTTTCGGCTATTGGTCGTAAACGAAAAGGTTATAAACCCCGGCGCGGTGGCCTGTTCAATACCGGTCTCTTCCGAAAGAAAAATCCTTGCGGTTGCCCGAATCATTAAGCAACCAGTAAGAAATTGTATTTATATCAGAGTCAGGCCCTTAGATGGGCCTTTTTTCGTTTAAATAGTTGTAAAAATCTGTGTTTCAGCGTAATTTTTCGTACCTTTGCAGAAAAATTGACCAGGATTTAAGGGACTGATGGATTTAACAGATTTCGTGTTTTACGAAGCCAATAAACAAAATCCAGTATATCCTTTAATCAGCTAAATCCCGGTTCAGAACCTGTATGCAATCAATTCGCAATATAGCAATCATCGCCCACGTTGACCACGGCAAAACGACTCTGGTTGACAAAATTATTCACGCGTCAAAGCTCTTTCGGGATAATCAGGAATTCGGCGACCTGATTTTGGATAACAATGACCTGGAGCGTGAGCGGGGCATTACCATCGTATCGAAAAACGTATCGGTACGTTACAAAGATGTTAAAATCAACATCATTGATACACCAGGCCACAGTGATTTCGGTGGTGAGGTTGAGCGTGTGCTGAAAATGGCCGATGGCGTTTGTTTATTGGTCGATGCCTTTGAAGGCGCAATGCCCCAAACGCGTTTTGTACTAGGCAAAGCACTTCAATTAGGGCTAAAGCCTATTGTAATCGTAAACAAGGTCGATAAAGAAAACTGCCGTCCCGATGAGGTGCATGAGCAGGTTTTCGATCTTATGTTCAACCTGGGCGCTACCGAAGACCAACTGGATTTCCCGACCGTGTATGGCTCGTCGAAACAAGGATGGATGGGACCAGATTGGAAAACTCCAACCGACAATATTACCTACCTTCTCGATACAATCGTTGAGCATATTCAGCCAGCTGCAATGAACGAAGGTATGCCGCAAATGCAGATTACCTCGCTCGACTATTCAACTTTTGTTGGTCGGATTGCCATCGGCCGTGTACACCGGGGAACGCTGAAAGAAGGCGCGAATATGGCACTTATCAAGGCAGATGGTTCGGTGAAAAAAGTGAAAATCAAAGAACTTCAATCGTTTGAAGGTCTTGGTAAAGTGAAAGTAGCCGAAGTTGCCTGTGGTGATATTTGTGCGGTTACAGGTCTGGAAGAGTTTGAAATTGGCGATACGCTGACTGACATTGAAAACCCGGAAGCACTCCCCCGTATTTCGGTGGATGAGCCAACGATGAACATGTTGTTCACGATCAACAACTCGCCGTTTTTTGGCAAAGAAGGTAAGTTCGTAACCTCACGTCACTTACGTGACCGGTTATACAAAGAAATTGAGAAGAACTTGGCTCTCCGTGTTGAAAACACAGATAGCGAAGACCGCTTCCTCGTATATGGCCGTGGTATTCTTCACTTGTCGGTTCTGATTGAAACGATGCGCCGGGAAGGTTATGAATTGCAGGTTGGCCAGCCTCAGGTTCTTTACAAAGAAGATGAGAATGGTCGCAAATTAGAGCCAATCGAAACCCTCGTTGTAGATGTACCGGAAGAGACTGCCGGAAAGGTTATCGAATTAGCGACGCAACGGAAAGGCGAACTGCTGATTATGGAACCTAAAGGTGATTTACAACACCTTGAGTTCGATATCCCTTCGCGTGGATTGATTGGTCTGCGGTCAAATGTTCTGACGGCTACGTTCGGAGAGGCTGTTATGAGCCACCGATTCAAAGAGTATCAAGAGTTTAAAGGCGCAATTCCAGAACGGATTAACGGTTCATTGATCTCGATGACCAGCGGTTCGGCTACGGCTTATTCGATCGATAAACTTCAGGATCGGGGATCGTTCTTTATAGAACCGGGTGATGAAATTTATACGGGCCAGGTAATAGGTGAGCATAACCGTCAGAACGACATTGTTGTCAACGTGATAACAGCGAAGCAGTTAACGAACATGCGGGCTTCTGGTTCAGATAATAACGTGAAGATTGCCCCTAAAATCTCATTCTCTCTCGAAGAGAATATGGAATATATTCAGAAGGATGAGTATCTGGAGGTGACACCAAAGTCGATGCGAATTCGTAAAATCTACCTGGACGAGAACGAGCGCAAGCGGAATCAGAACAAGTTCGTGATGGCTTAATTATCAAGCGCACGAAATCCTAATGTTTCGATACAAAAAATCCCCACTGAGTGCTCAGTGGGGATTTTTTGTATCGAGAAATAGAGACGTCATTTACTACTAAGAAGTGAACGATCTAAGCGAAAGGCATAAACCGATTGTGTTTTAAGCGAAAGGGTCATTGGTTTAGCTAAAGAAGCCGGGTTCACCAACGTGGATTTTGACGTCATATATTCTGTTTGTCTACGTGCCTGGTAATATCCAGCAATAAACAGTGTGCCACCTATGACAGCTACAGTGATCTTTTTCATAACTATTGTTTCTCGCCTATCAAGGCTAATTCTGTATTAATGCGGTAGGAGATCGCTAACTTGTTGAAACCTCCTGCCAATTTATGGGTTATATGACCAGTTTCTACTTACCTTTTATTGTGCGGTTCAGTTACATATACACGCACTAGTATTAAGACTATAAAAGGCCACCTCAGGTTACAGGTGTTCACTAATTATTTATGAATCTTAACTAGTGAAGGACGCATAAAGTAAAAGCCTATCAGTGTTTTTAAGCGTAGTGGAGTCAGAAGTCTGATGATGTTTTTCATGTGTTGACGTTGTTAGTTGATTCGATTAAAAACTAAATCCCATTCTAAAAAATAGCCTGTTATACGACCGGGTTTCTATTTGCGATAAAACCTGAACACCGTCAACCGCAGCTACTTGCTTTGCTTCCTGATGTTTGTACCCTGCACTGATCAGAAATCCAGTTCCGTTGCCCTTGTTTATTCGAAGGCCAAGGCCCGGACTCCATAACCAACCTCCTTTCAGCTCACTGCCATGTGGATTGGGACCCGCAATAGCGTAACCGCTTTCTAGAGAATAAAAAGGTGTTAATCGTTTCGTTCTCCCAAAAAGATCACCCTGGATAGCAGCAGCTATTGGCAGAAAAGCTGAATTGTTATAGTAATCAACACCCAAAGACAATCCCGTAACAAGCTGAGGCCGCAGTGTATAACCCATGAACGCATGAATTGTTAGACCTATACGGTTGCCTTCGCCCCGAATTGGGGAATAATTATAGTAGTTCGGAGAATATATATAATCTCCATAATAAGGGTAAACGTTGGGCTGGTCGGGACGCACCCGGCCTGCCTGAATACCCATCTGTACCGTTGTTCGCCAGGGGCTTGTTTTTGTTGGTTCTGTTTGCGCATGTGCAAACGCAGCGAGCAGACAAAAAAATAGGCAAGTAATTGTTTTCATGGTGATGGAAAGGTTAGTTAGGCCGACTGGCATCAATTTTACTCAATAACCGAAGGTTGGTGGGGTTGGAGTAGTCATACTGATACAGTCCATCTTTACCAATCGTTAACAATGTTTTCGACATTGGAATGACATCGAACGCATTGACATTGGCAAAGGTTTGCCGGGCTTTTAAATCAAGTGGATTCGACGCATCAAAGACACTTAATCCTTTATTCCCTTGGCAGACAAATAGCGTTGGGTAGTCGATACCAAGCCCGTAAGGTGTTTCAATAGGATAAGTTTTAGCAACTCGAGGAGCTGTCAGATTGCTAATGTCAATTACATCGAGTACGTCCTGCGTACCAGCTACTCCACAAGTACTGGTACCTCGTAATGTAACATAGGCATAATTTTCATGCACGACAACCGGATCACAGGAACGAACATGCGAAAATGCCGATAGTTGTTTAGGCTCAGCAGGATTAACGATATCGTAGATATACATGCCCGTAGTCGTGCCGATAAACAGATTAGTCCGGTACGGAAAAATCGTTTCAACATTCCAGTTTAGCGTAACTGTTTTGCCCTTTGCTGGTTTTGCTGGTTCTGTGATATCGAATAATTGTAGTGATGAGTTATTTACTACATAAAGCTGATTGTTTGTAATGGCAAACCGGGCCATGGAACCACCTGTACCTGTTGTTGGAGCTGTGGGCGCATTTGCACCCTTGTTACTACTGTAAGCTACATCTGCAAACGCAAAGCTTTCATAATATCTCCCAAACCAGGCAATTGGCACTAAATAAGGTAGTACGTTGAATGATCCCTCGCAATCGGTTTTGACCGTTTCGGTTGCTATTTCCTCGCGCTGATCATAAATCTTCATGTTTTGTTTGTCGTACGACCAGTACGTACGGCCTACTGTGCCATTTACAAAGCCCGTTTCGGTTCGGTTGACCTCTTTAATCGCTGTTGGGTTGCTGATGTCCAGGGCAACCAGATCAATGTAACTGTCGGCGTAGAGAATATTGTCCCGAACCGCGATGTCCACATTTCCCGGAATGGTAAGGAATGAAATGGCTCTTGGATTAGCTGGATTGCTGTTGTCAAAAACGTGAATTCCCTTTTTGACTTCCACAATAAATAAATACTGGTCTTTGATGTAGAGCTTTCCGGGTTCGACCAGCGATTGGGGGGCGCCTGATGAAACCGCCTGTCGCAAATCGGAAAGGGGCAGTTGCACGGACGTGTATTTTCGATAGGTTCTTGTCTGTTCGCAGTTGTCGGTGCAACTGGTCAGGTAGAGCAAGGATAGAACAAGGGCTAATAAATTTGCTTTCATATAAGCTCATAGTTATAGGATAAAACAATGAGCCTAAAGCGCTTAGAAACGTTGGAACGGGGCAAAAATAAAATTGCCCGGCTGTCTTCTTACGGCCGGGCAATCCTGATCTTACACAAAAAGGGGCAATTTATTGTCGTTTATATGCATATGTTGACCCGTCGGCAATGACGGCTCCCTGTGGAATGCGTTCCGATAAATAGAGTGTCGTTTCTGCCATCCGAAATGATTGCTGAGTAGTGTCTTTGTGAAAGTAGATAATGCCTTCAGTACTGCCACCGTTTGGAAATGACAATCCATATTGACTGTCCAGAATAGGTAGCCCATTGCGAACCTGCCGGAAATTTCCTCCTTCTACCGCGCCATTAAACGATACCGTTTCCGAATAACCTGCTTCGGCAGCAGTAACCGTCTTCTGCGACAGGCCGTAGGTAATCGTCGTTAACGTCCAGTCGCCAACCAGAGGTGATGGCGGGAAAACACAGCCACAAATCCGTTTTTCGCAGCTGAACACAAGTAAAATCAGAAAAACCGTAAAGGGAATGAGCCGTAAGCCTTTCATAATCAATTAATTCTTTTGAATGTTAGTAAATGAGGTAGGCTGCCTCCATGGTATATAAGAAGCTGGTTTGCAGTCGGCAATTCATAGCGGACAGTGGCTTTCAAGTTTGTGAAGTAGGTTTGCTCAAATTGCATCGCAGCGGGAGATCCTGCTAGTTTCGTACTTCCCAACTGATCCGCCAGCATCATGCCGTCGATAGCGGCAAACAAATTCAGATTGTATTCATTGACAGCTGATTTACCACTCGCTTTAAATGAGGTGATATCGTGCGGTGGATTATCGGTATCCAGGGCAAAAGTTAAGGTCACTGCGTAGGTTGAATCGGGGCCAACGAGCTGCCATGTCCCGATCAGCTGCGCTATTTTGGGCGCTAGTTCGGGTTCAGATTGGCGGCATTGACTCAGTACAAACAGCAGGCAGATGAACACGAAACCTCTCATGAATTACTTGTTTTAGTGGGGTCGGCAATTTTGCCTACAAATAGAATAGTGCCTGTTGTTTTTTCGTGAATGACGAACACAAAAGGACGGTTGCAGAGCGTTGGTATCGGCATCGACGTTACTGAAATACCGCCCGTCGTTACAGCAGCAGCTTCGGTTCCTGTTTCATCCACTGCTACAAAGGTATTTTGTTTTACAAAGCTAAGCGTTAAACCACCTTGCTTGTTGATATTAGTGAAATCTGCGGCATCCGTAAAAGCGGTGGGCATACCAAGAACACTCAGTTCCTTGTTTAGCTTGATATCATAATTCAGCGTAAACTTTGGCAGGCCAATGTCAATCGTACCGGCAGTCATTGCCTGTTGTAACTGTGTCCACTCAGTACTGGTTAAATTATTGATTAAGGCTTCTGCGGTTGAGTTCTCGGCTGGTAGCAGAACCGTCATCGCAAATTTATCAGAGCCATACGGCAGTTCAAAAGCTGTATAGGTTGGTCGGAAAGCACGGTTTAATTCGGTATTGAGCCGCATCATACGCACGGTTGTGGTTGCGCCTGATGCCAGTTTGAAGGGAGAATCAATTGTCTGTTCTGCTTTGAACTGGGTTTTCCAATTGCCCTTGAAATACAGAGCGTTCATTAGAAACATGACATTATCGGGCTGAATCTGATCAAGCACTTTCGGAATCTTACCATTGGTTTTCTGGCTGGCCCAACCGTTAATTTTGCCCACAGTAGCCGGGTCATTGAAGTCCAGCGCAGATACGTCCGCTTTGAACGACTGTTTTAGTAAATCCTGAAAGGGAGTTTCGACAGAGAACGTGTTTCGATACCAAACGGAGTTCGCCAATGTTAGTGTCACTTCGGGATCTACGCCGGGTAGGTTCTCCATTAGATTCTGATATGTTTTATTGGCTTCTGTCAGTGTTTGGGCATCTAGCTTCAATGTTTTCTGAATCTCCTGGGCTGTTTGCCCATTCGCTCCGTTCAGAATCATGCCTAGTGCGATATGCAGGCTCAGCGGTGAAATAAAGACGTTTTTTGCCTGACCTTCCTCGGCAATTACTTGTTTTGAGATATCAAACGCGAACTGAGATGTTTTATCCGCAAAAGGGGCTGATACTCGCAATTCGCTGGCCGTGCTCGGTGGGGTTACCGTTGCATTCTGACAGCTAATCGCCGTGAGACCAACACCCGTAACAACGGCTAATAAGCTTGAAAAAAGGGTCGTTTTCATAACACAATTCATTAGGAAAGCTAAATGAATTAGATAAACGCCAACTCATTTAGAAAATCACTTACATTCACTAAAAGCGTTTCGTTGGTTGCGCAAACCAGTTACCAGCGACTCGAATCCGGGAATGGTCTCGCCAACTGGAAATGTAACCCGGTGCTTTTGCTCCCCTACCTGTAGTTCTATAAACTCGGCCCCACCATCCGCACAATCTGGGCAGCCCAGTACAGCAGGCTGTTGATTGAACGAGGCCAGATTCACACTTGCTTTCAATGCGATCCAGTCAGCCGCGCTTATAGTTGATTGACAACTTTGGGCCGCAGCTTGTGATCGAGCACCCTTGTGCGTGAGTGTTACATGGGTGCCATTGAATACGTACTCACGTATGCAGTACTCACCGGCACACATCCCAAAAGCTGTTCCCGTACGAATGGTCAACGTATCGGTAAGATCATCTGCGGTTTGGGGCGTTAGCCGGGTTTGACAGTGGCCAAAACCAATGATAAGCAATATGACAACCGCAATTGACTTCATATCGGAAAGATCAAAAATGATAGTCAACGCCAAAACTCATACCTGCCGAAGTGGGACGACTAAGTACCTGTGAATCAGATTGAGTGCCTAATCCTAACGATGGCTGATACATACCCGCTAACGAAGCAGACCATTGAGGGGAAGGCCGATAGCGGAACCTTGCCCCCATGGTAGCGGCTAACGACAGAGGCCGATAGACACCATCCTTTGCGGTAACCACCACCTCATTGCCAACCGTATTACGGACGAAAATATTAGTAATTAGTCCACCTAATAAGGCCAAACTGAGCCGTTTACGAGGCCGCAGCTGATACCCAACCTGTAAGGGCACCTGCATATACTGATAATCGTTTGTCAGCACTTGTCGGGTCGATGTATAGGATTGTTGATAGGCGCTGTTGGCAACATTAGTATAGCTTGGCTGAGCAGCAAGCATATCTCCACTGTGCATACTGCTCCGTAACGCATCTCCATAGACAGTGCCCGACGTTGTGCTTCGGGCAACGATGGCCACTAACGAAGCGTTCGGTAAGAGGGCGGGCGTTTCAACCGTAGAACGACCTGACAAATACCCAATACCCGACTCTACTGACCAGTGTTCGGTTAGTTGAACCCCCGCTCCTGCCTGATAGGCCACCGAAAAATTGGCGTGGCTGCTAACCGCTGAATTAGTCTGAGTGTTTTTTAGGGCATCCATACTTGCATAACTATTACCAGAAACCGACGTAGTTTGTACGGATACCATTGGATTGAAGGCACCGGGCATCACACTCGCCGACGCCCAGACATCGCGGGGCTGGTGTTTCGATTTAAGTGCTTCTGGTTTCAGAGGTAACTCTTCTGGACGAAACCAGACGATCCGATGAATCTGGCCTAACTTTCGAAAATGCAACGATTTTCCTGTAAGTGGCTCAAATCTAACCGGTTGGATGACCTGAGCGGAGGCTACTGTTGATTCTACTGAACGAGCATAAGAAAACGAACTAGCCGGGATAGAGCTAGTAGCCGAGGTTGACGGCCGAAATTCATTGGTAGTGGCTGTTGTTACGGATGCGCGCCCGATGGTCATTGCGGCAAGCTGGTCGCTTAATTCCGTTGGTTTTTGACCGGGCTTCCCTAGTTGCTCTGCCAATGTCTCATCCGTTTGGGTAACTATAGAAGGCATTAGTGCTAGGTTGCCTGTAGCGGGCTGAGACTTCACCGAAAGTCCACTCAACTTCTGGGAAGATGCAACCATTGGTGACGATTGGGACTGTGATTTACTTACCTCCGAAGTTACTGGGTTAAGAGATTTTATTCCTCCATCCGTTGCTTGCGGTGGTAACGGTTTTGCCTGTTGTACTACAGAACGTGATAAGTTATGGGTTACCTGTTGAGTACCAGCCCACCAGCCAATCAATAACAACGTTACCGCGGCCGCTACACCCATCCCCCAGGCAAGCGGTCGTGACGAAATCAGGCCCATTCCCCAGAGCGGAATTATTTTCGTGTCATTAGACTGATCTAACCGACGCTCAATAGAATCCCACACCCGGAGTGGAGGTGTCTCGGCGGCCTCATCGAATGCCTTCCGCCAAAAATCGTCCGGTCTATTTTTATCTAATTCGTCCATCTTCGTTATCATTCATCATAGGTGGCCTTCGGCAGGATACCCATTGGCAACTCGTTTATCGGCTTGTAGTTTTTGTTGCAACAGACCCCTTGCACGGGCGTATTGTGATTTAGACGTTCCTTCTGCAATGTCAAGCAGTTCGGCAATTTCTGGGTGGTTATACCCTTCTATCGCGTATAAGTTAAACACGGTACGGCAACCGGGTGGTAGCTCCTGAATCAGTTGCAGCAAATATTTATAATTGAGTGCTGGCAAACTTTCGTCGGCCTGCGGTAATATCGGAGCCAATTCCTGTACGTCGCTGGTATGCTCCCAGGGCTTTTGTTTTCGTAACGACTTCAGGGCCGTATTGATCACCACGCGCTTTAGCCAGGCCTCTAACGGGCATTCAAATCGGAATGAGTCGATATGCTGATAGATCTTCACAAATGAGTCCTGCAACACGTCTTCGGCCTCGTCTGGGTCTTTTATATACCGTTTACAAACGACAAAGAGCTTCCCGGCAAACCGCTCATAGAGCTGTCGCTGCACAATTCGGTCCTGCCGTCGGCAACCTTCGACTAATTCGTATTCATCCTGCATAGCAACGTTGACAACCCTATGACCTCAATCACGAACAAACCGTTGGAAGCTCGCGCAAAAATTTCTGTATTCTTACTGCAATTATATACCTTCTACGATTATTAATGCCGTATAATAGAACGCTGATTATTATGATACCGGGTAGCTGGTGCAATTAAGATGAGTAGGATTGCCTTTGCTCTGTCGTAGAGTCATGATCTTATCGTTATATTTTTTCATAATAAAATATGGTTTATGTTGTCAAAACCTGCGTAAATCATAACAATCATAAAAATCCGCGTTCTATTGATAGATACGTACCTTTGATAAAATCCCTTTCCTGATAAAAACGTATGAATCGTCGGAATGCGTTACGGTACTCGCTGGGCGTTGGGCTATCTACTTTAGTGTATCCGGTCTTTGCTCGTTCATTGACTGCTAAAAGTCGGTTCCACATTGGAGCCTGTGATTGGTCCATTGGCCCGGCTGGTGACATAAATTCATTTAAGGTTGCCAAACAGATCGGGTTGGATGGTGTACAGCTTAGCTTAAATACCAAAGCAGACCATGAACTACTTCGCCGACCCGAAACGCAACGTGCGTTTAAGGAAGCAGCTAAACAGGCAGGAGTGGCCATAGGAGGTCTGGCAATTGGTTTGCTAAATGAAATTCCTTACAAATCCGATGCGCGAACAGAGCAGTGGGTGCAGGATAGTGTTGATGTAGCACATGCGTTGGGGGTAAAAAATGTACTCCTGGCGTTTTTCAGTAATAACGATCTTCGCAATGATCCTAAAGGGACTCAGGTTGTTATTGACCGATTAAAGGCTGTTGCCCCCAAAGCGGAGAAAGCAGGCGTGGTGTTAGGTATCGAATCGTGGCTATCGGCATCTGAGCATATTGCTATTCTGGATGCGGTGGGTTCTTCTGCAGTGCAGGTTTATTACGATGTCTGCAACTCATCTGTGATGGGTTATCCTATTTTTGACGAAATTCGAACGCTGGGCAAATCCCGTATCTGCGAAATTCACCTGAAAGAAAACGATCATTTGCTGGGCCAGGGGATTGTTGATTTACAGAAAGTGCGGCAGGTACTGGATGAAATTGGCTATACGGGCTGGCTACAGATTGAAGGGGCTATTCCTAAAGGCAAGCCAATGCTGGAAAGTTATATCGAAAATAATAAGACTGTTCGATCACTGTTTGGTTGACTATGTATTGCTTGGAGGCCGAAATTGTTCTTTCGGCATCAGAACCTATTGAATCAGGAATCTTGACATAACGAATGAAAACGATTTTTTCGTTGAATCCCTTCGCACTCACAACCGTTGGTTTTCTCTATCTGGCAGGGCAAACGTTCCAACCCAGTTCCCAACTGGGCTTGCCGTCGGGTGTTGATCCAACTCAGCAACACCGTGCTGTGTCCATCGCTGATTCGAATACGCTTTACCTGCCCCAGGATCTTGAAGCAACTCTCTGGGCGGAGGCTCCGATGTTCTACAATCCAACGAATATAGACATCGATGCCAGAGGCCGGGTTTGGATTACGGAAGCCGTTAATTATCGCAAATTCAACAACAAGCCAGAAAGCCGACTCGACCATCCGGAAGGCGAGCGCATCATGATTCTAGAAGATACCAATGGGGATGGTAAAGCCGACGATAGTAAAGTCTTTGTCACAGATCCCGATCTGGTGTCGCCACTTGGTATTGCCGTTATTGGCAACCGAGTCATTGTATCCTGTTCGCCCAATCTGGTCATCTATACCGACGAAAATGGGGATGATAAAGCGGATAAAAAAGAAATTATGCTAACCGGTTTTGGTGGCTTAGACCATGACCATGCGCTTCACGCCGTGGTGGCTGGCCCCGATGGCAAATATTACTTCAATACCGGGAATGCTGGCCCGCATGTAGTAACCGACACGGATGGCTGGACGCTTCGGTCAGGCAGTTTATACGTAGGCGGAACCCCTTACAATAAAGCGAATCATGGTAGTCAGGTCAGTGATGATGGTCGGATCTGGACGGGTGGTATGGCGTTACGGGTTAATTCTGATGGATCGGGATTGAAAGTAATGGCCCATAATTTTCGGAATAACTACGAAGTTGCGCTGGATTCGTATGGCAACATGTGGCAGAACGATAATGACGATCAGGTAGTTGCGTGCCGGACGAGTTGGTTAATGGAAGGTGCTAATGCGGGTTATTTCAGCGGAGATGGTACCCGATACTGGCAGGCCGATCAACGGCCTGGGCAGACGATTCCGGTAGCACACTGGCATCAGGAAGATCCCGGCGTTATGCCTGTTGGTGATATCTCGGGTGCTGGTTCACCCACAGGGATGGTCGTGTACGAAGGCGATGAACTTGGGCCACAATACCGGGGAATGGTGTTGAGTGCCGAAGCCGGCCGGAATGTAATTTTTGGCTACAAACCAGAGGTTTCCGGGGCCGGCTATCGTATGCCACGCACCGATTTTATTAGCTCTTTCCCCGAAGTAGATCCTAACTACAAATGGGATGCAGTGAGCAACGATAGCCGAAAATGGTTCAGGCCAAGTGATGTTGCTGTTGGGCCAGATGGAGCCCTGTATATTGCCGATTGGTATGATCCCGTGGTGGGTGGACACCAAATGCAGGATCATAAAGGGTATGGGCGAATTTATCGGATCACGCCCAAAGGTAAAAACCTGAAAATTCCGAAAATAGACCTGCGCTCAACACAGGGACAAATTGCTGCCCTTCTGAATCCAGCGGTTAATGTCAGAATGCTGGGGTTTGAGGCCTTGCGTGAACAGGGTGAAAAAGCCGTAGAGCCAGTTATGGCGCTTTTGACATCATCAAACCAATATCATCGGGCGCGGGCTATTTTCCTGCTGGCCCAATTGGGGGCTGAGGGGCAGTTTGAAGTTGAACGACTCTTGAAGGCCGTTGATGCGCCTGTTCGTATTGCGGCCCTGCGAGCGCTACGCAGCATTACTCCCGAAAACTCCAAATCGATTCCTGCGCTTACCGCTTCCCAAAAAGCCTTATTGCCGTTACTTGGTAATCTGGCAACGGATCG
>NZ_BAAHBG010000002.1:51493-169457 GCF_054776855.1 Spirosoma migulaei
CAACTCCTTGGCTCACAGAACGACATGGCTACGATCCGACTTGTGCGGCTGTTCGGCGGGAGGTGGCGGTTGCCCTCCGTGACGTTCCGTATGAGGACTGCCGATTCATGTTGCTGAATTTAGTAAAAGGGTACGATGGACAGGATCGCTGGTATCTGAACGCACTAGGTGAGGCAGCCGATGGCAAAGAAGAAGCCCTGTTTTTCGACATTCGCCAAACCTTGCCCGAGAACCCCGCCGACTGGGACGCTCGAACGGCCAATCTTATCTGGGAACTGCACCCACCGTCGGCGGTACCGATGCTAAAGAAACGGGCTGAAGCAGCATCCCTTACAGCCGATGCCCGGAAACAGGCTATTGTAGCCTTAGGATTTATCAAAAGTACTCCTGCTGCTAAGGCCATGGTCGAGCTGTCCAGGTCCACAAATAAAGAAGTGGCCGATCAGGCAACCTATTGGCTGGGTTTCCGCAGAGGTAACGATTGGGCCAAGCTCCTGAACTGGGAGGAGGTGATGCCTACTAAAGTTTCGGAAGAAGAGCAGAAGATGCTGGCTAGCCGACAAGTGCTGTTGGATGAATACAAAACTGATGCTGAAAAACGGAAAGTTGCCTTAGAAATGGCCCGCGACCCCGAAGGTGGCAAAATTCTGATTGGGCTGGCAGCCGATAAAAAACTGTCGGATAAATTGATAAAAGCCGTAACGCCAACGATTCTGAAAAACCCTGATCAGACGGTTCGGACTATGGCGAAAGAATATTTTTCGACAAAACCAGAGGCTGCCGTCGTAAAAGAAGTTGCTGCTACTGAACCTACGCCAATACAAGCAGCCACATCGACACAAGCTCCTGTTGCTCCGGTTACCCTAGCTACAGCAAACAGTTCAGATCCTGCCATTGCGGAGGTTGCTATGTTAACGGGCAATGAACAAACAGGCCTGACTGTTTTCAAAACCAACTGTGCTACCTGCCATCGCCATGGGCAACTGGGTGCCGATATTGGGCCGGACTTGAGTCAAATTCATCAAAAATTCGATAAAAACGGCTTGCTGGATGCCATCATTCACCCTAGTGCGGGTATTGCGTTCGGCTATGAACCCTGGCTGATTACGACGAAAAAAGGGAACACCTACTATGGCTTCTTAGTGAGTGATAACGATCAGGCTGTGGTTATTAAGGGGATAAAAGGTCCTAAACATACAATTCCAGCGGATGCCGTTTTCTCGCGAAGACAGTATAAAACCAGTCTCATGCCCGACCCCACAGCGATGGGCTTAAACAATCAGCAACTGGCCGATCTAACAGCTTTTTTACTGAAACAGTGATTTTTCAACACAGCGGTACAGAAATTATAGCGTTTTGCCGAGATGTCGGTTATGAGTAACCGACATCTCGAAAACTCTGTGCTGAAACATTATTCCTTAGCTGAATAGCCCAACTTTTTTAGTTCGGTTGCTGTCAGGTTGAGCACATTTACGTCGATCTTGATAGGCGACAGGGGCGTATCGGTAGAATCGGTTTTAACGGCAACGATCGCGTCGACGGCGTCCATACCTTTAAACACCTGTCCAAAGACCGTGAATTTGTCGTCCAGACGATGTTCACCTTTCTTGTTTTGCACAATATAGAACTGGCAACCCGCCGACAGTTTTTCCGGGTTATCATCCCGACCTGCACCAACTGCTCCATAAATATGCCGGATGGTTGGTCGGAATTCGGGTTTTAGTAGATAAGGTGAATCCGCAAAGCCAGCGGGTGTATCAGGACAACCACCCTGAGCCACAAAGTTGTTAATAACCCGATTGAATGTTAATGTGTCCCAATACCCAGCTTTTGCCAGTTTGATAAAACTCGCTTTGTGAGTCGGTGTTTCGTCATATAGCCAGAAAAGTATGTCGCCTTTATTGGTTTTTATCTGACCTATCGGATAAGTTTTCTCCGGCTTTAAAGGTGCACCTAGTGAAAATAGATAGGCTAAAATCAATAGAAAGTTTGGCATCGTGTTGATGTGCAGTATAAAAAGTTAGGACGTCATATGCTCTGTAAAAAATAAGCTCAGGCTTAAATGCAGTTCTTTCAGTAGTTGCGTTCGACGGTTCTCATATTGCTTGAGCGATAAAGCCAATAATGCGTCCGACGGATGTTTTTCCTGCATCTGGCGATGTTTGTCAAGCAAACTATTTAACTCGCTGAGTTCAGCTACTAACGTATCAGGTTGACGAGGTTCTTGCATCTTAGTCAGCATCAATCAGTTCAATAATACCACGAGGATTATCTTGCCTATCCTTCATTAGAAAAGCTTGCCAATAGTTTATTGAGGGCAGTGTAATTGCTTCGTATCGCTCATCAGTTGGTGGATAAATGGCAATCAAATGCCCATCAACATAATACGTATCGCGGGAGCCACCAATTAATAAGTAAGGTATCAACGAGTCAATAGATTCTTCCAGACTTTCGTCGAATACAACCAAATTTACGCAATCTATGTCATTGGGGTTTACTTTGGCACTAATAAAACTACCTCCAAGCCATTGATGAATTGATTGATTCAAAAGATGCGTTAAATCGTTAACGTAGGATAAGTAATGGTTATGAAGAATTGGCCGTGCTGTTGACTCAGGAAAAGGGGCTACAAAGTATGTGAAAATATCAGATGGATTTAGACTAATGAGTGCATATGGGATTAGATTCCCATTGTAGTCGAAAGAGATCATAACCAAATGTATATAGAAAAGTATACTTAATCGTTGCCAGATTAAACCCTTTCTACTAAACCAGAGTCATAGTGACAAACGTTGTGGAAAAACAGCTTTCCATCCATCTATCCCAACGATTGTTTTCTATTACAAACTATGCATCCATTCCTGACACTTTTTATTGCCCTATTTACCTTGGCCGCACCAGAACAAACTAAGCCACCGACCGACTATGCCCGCGATTGGCGACGCGCCGACTCACTGGCGGCCAAAGGCTTACCAAAATCGGCCTTAGAAATCGCCAATCGGCTATACAAAGAGGCAAAAGCTCAGAAAAATTATCCTCAAGTGGCTAAAGCCGCTATGGCGCGAATGATTTTCCGGAGCTATTCGGACGAGAATGCCTATGTTGAACTAATTCGATCTTTACAGGACGACATTCGCGAAACACCCGAACCGGCGAAGTCGGTGCTGCAGTCGGTGCTGGGCGATGTGTATTGGCAGTATTTTCAGCAAAACCGCTACAAATTTTATAATCGCGCCACCGTAGGCATAACAAGCCCTGGAAATGCCTCACCCGAGAAGCCAACGTCTTCTGGTTCGACAAACGATTTCACAACCTGGGATGCCCAGCACTTGATGGAAGCAGTCACGTCGGCCTATCTGGCATCTGTTCAGTCGAAAGAGCTATTGCAGAAAACCCCCATAGCGGCCTATGATGCCCTCCTGGAAAAGGGTGATCCTGATGCCCGTTTGCTTCGCCCTACGCTGTATGACCTGCTGGCGCATCGCGCTATCAGTTTCTTTCAGAATACAGAGCTTGATTTGCTGAAGCCGGTTTTTCGGTTCGAGCTGAATCAGCCCGCCTACTTTGCTGGGCCAGATGTATTTACTAAACTGACGATTCAGAGCCGAGATTCGCTATCGGGGCGATATCAGGCCTTGAAACTCTATCAACAACTATTGGCATTTCATCTGCCAGATGCTACTCCAGATGCACTTGTTGACGACGACGTGTTGCGGTTAGCCTTTGTGCATCGATATAGTAGTTTACCTAAGCGCGATTCGCTCTATCGAAAAGCCCTTGAAACACAAATTGCCCAGTTTAAAAATCAGCCCGCCGAAGCGGTCTATACCTATCAATTAGCTGAATTTTTGACTAATTATGGTGTTCCGGTTCGACCATTGGACGATAGCGAAGAGTCAATGTTGGAGCCAACTAAGCCAAATCCATCCCGCTGGAACCACAAGCAAGCCGCTGACATTTGTCGCGATTTGATCAAACGATTTCCAAAAACAAGATCTGGCAAACAAGCAGCCCAACTGCTAAATCGCCTGTTGCTGCCTACTTATTCCGTGCAGGTAGAACAGGTCAATGCGCCTGAGCAGCCGTTCCGGGCGTTGGTGAATTACCAGAATGTTGGAAAGCTAACATATCGACTCGTTCGAGTGGCTGCTTCTGAAGCCCAAACATACCGAGACAACTACCCCAATGATGAACAGAAGAAAAAGTTATTCAGCGTGTGGATAAAGCGCCCTGTTGTGACAGAAAAGACTGTTACATTGCCTGATGACGGTGATCTGAATAACCATTCGGTTGAGATGCCGCTCATGGGTTTACCCATCGGGCATTATTTACTTCTGGCAACATCGGATGATAAGTTTCAGGAAAAAACGGAGTCGGCTCAATACGCGATCTTCACTGTATCGTCGCTTAGCTATCTAATCGCTCCACTTAGTACAGCGCAATCAAGACAGCTTACCACGCTATCCGTGACTAATCGGGTAACAGGAGAACCGGTCAAAACGGCCTCCGTACTCATCGTTGGAAACACCAAACTGCCGTCTATTAATGGAAAGCGGTTTATAACAGATGCTGACGGATGGGCGAAGATACTGCCAGGAGATATGCCTTCGCAGGCAAATTTTCAATATCTGATTGCAAAGGGTAATGATACGCTCTTGTCGGATCGGCAATATTTTTATAGATACGACAACGGACAACAAGATGAACAGGAGCAGACGTATGCCAAACTGTTCACCGATCGGGCAATCTACCGCCCTGGCCAGCCCGTTTATGTGAAGGGGCTTTTATATGGAGGTAAGGAGAATGTATTTGCTGCTCGGCCTAATCAAGACGTCACGCTCGATTTTCTGGATCAAAACGGCGAACGGATTGCTACGCAAACCGGTAAGACAAACGAGTTCGGTACATTTAACACCAGCTTTACGGCACCCGTTGGTCGACTAACGGGCATGATGACCGTACAGACTCCCTATGGCAGCACCAACATTCGAGTAGAAGAATACAAGCGCCCAACCTTTGAAGTGAAAACGCAGCCGATAAAACAATCATTTAAACTGGGACAAACGGTTTCTCTTTCCGCTGAAGTCAAAACCTTCTCAGGCGCGGTTGTCGATGGAGCAGACGTACGGTATCGGGTTGTTCGAAAGCTTCAATTACGGTGGGATTGGTGGTATCGACCGCGCAACACCAACCAGGCTGAAATTGCCAATGGAACAACTCAAACGGATGCACAAGGTAACGCAAGTGTTTCATTCACAGCTATTCCCGACCTTGATCAGGCGCGAGAAAACAATCCCATTTTTGATTTTGAGGTAACGATCGACGTCACTGACAAAGCGGGCGAAACGCGTAGTACGACCAAAACGTTACGCATCGGCTATTCGGCCCTACAAGTTAGTTTGGCCATTCCGGCGCAGGTAGAAAGCGATACCCCAGCAAGCTTTCCGGTTGGTATTACAAACCAATCGGGTGAGAAAGTACCGGCAACGGGTCAGTTGAAAATATACCGGCTTCAACCACCAACCAGACCGTTGCGGAATCGTTTGTGGAGCCGCCCCGACCGCCAATTGTTGAGCAAAGCCGAGTTCGAAAAGTTGTTCCCAAACGACTTATACGCTAACGAAAACGACCCACGTTCCTGGCAAAAGGGTGAAGTTGTGCAACAGCAAACGATCTCTAGTCCAGCTGATTCACTCATTAAGCCCAATCTGAGTCGGTACACTCCCGGCGAATATGTAGCCGAGCTAGTCGTTACGGATGCAAATGGCGAAACCACAAAAGAACGAGCCTTTTTTGCGGTTGTAAATGATAAACAGCCAACGGCTTCGGCACGTATTGATAACTGGGTGCAGGTTCGGAAAGCTATAGCTGAACCTGGACAGGAAGCCATCTTCTGGGTCGGAAATAGTCAGCCGGGTTGGGTGCTGATGACGGTGGAAGAAAATCAGAAAGTTACCCGGCAGGAGTGGCTGAAAACCGACGGTCGTCCACGGCGAGTGACCTTACCCGTTACCGAAAAGCAACGGGGTGGTTTTGCCGTGCAATTTGCTATGGTGCAAAACGGGCGACTTTACCAGAAATCGCAGGTCATTACGGTGCCATTTACCAACAAAGAACTCAAGATTGAAACGGAAACCTTTCGCAGCAAACTTAAACCCGGTGAGCGTGAAGAGTGGACGTTAAAAATCAGCGGGTTAGATAAAACACCTGCCGAACTAGTTGCTACACTATACGATGCTTCCCTGGATGTGTTCGACCGGCTCGACTGGCCAACATCGTTTTACCAGGTTTATTCGCCTGGTTTTTATGACTGGCAGTCGGGCAGTTTTGGTATTCAGTCGGCCAATACACTTTTCTATCGCAATCGATCAGAATTGTCGGTACCCGACCTTAAATATGATCGATTAACAGGAGGCTTTCGGAGGCAAGATGGAACCTATAACTATTTAGGGCGAGCGTCTGCTCCCGGTGTTGCCATCAGGGGCGGAGCTATGGCTAAAATGAGCGCGGCCATAGCGGCTCCAATGCAGGATGCAGCGGCTAATTTAAGAGCTAAGTCAGAAGAAACGAGTGTTATGGAATCGGTCCCCCAGCCAACTCAAGCCCCGATTATTAACCCACGTAAGAATTTCAACGAAACGGCCTTTTTCTTGCCCCAACTCAAAACCGATGAGCAGGGGAGGGTTGTCCTTAAATTCACGATGCCAGAAGCACTCACACGCTGGCGGTTGCTAGCCTTCGCGCATACGAAAGATTTAAAAACGGGTACGCTGGAGCGCGAAATTATTACGCAGAAAGAGTTAATGATTACGGCCAATGCCCCCCGATTCCTGCGCGAAGGCGATACGATTCGAATTTCGGCCCGTATCAATAACCTAAGCGAAAAAGCGTTGCCCGTTACCGCAAGCCTCACATTGCTGGATGCACTCACGGGCGAACCTATTAACCAAAAACTCAAACTCACTAATCTTCAAACAACGGTTAACATAGCTGCCGGACAAGGACAGGCGGTAGGCTGGACGCTAATTGTTCCGGCGGGCCTCGATGCTGTAACCTGCCGATTAACAGCGCAATCCGGTACGTTCACCGATGGTGAGGAGTTTACCGTTCCTGTGCTACCCAATCGAATGCTGGTGACTGATACGCAACCTTTTTGGGTGAACGGCCGGGAGACGAAAGAGTTTAAACTGAAGCCACTCACTGGTTTAAATCCAGAATTGCCTGTTCAACACGAGCGATTGGCGGTAGAAGTGACGAGTAATCCGAGTTGGTACGCGCTGCAATCACTGCCGTATCTGATGGAATACCGATACGAATGCGCCGAGCAGTTGTTCAGCCGGTTGTATGCTAATAGCCTGGGAACTCATATTGTGGGTAGCAAACCTGCATTTAAGCAAGTGATTGCCGAATGGCAGAAGTCGCCCCCCAAAAGCCCGCTTGAATCTAATCAGGAATTGAAAGCCGTGACCCTGGAAAATTCACCCTGGTTAGCCGATGCCCGCTCTGAAACGGAACGTCAGGCAAAACTGGGTCAACTGCTGGATGCCAATCGAATGGAAAGTGAACAGGGGCAGGCGTTTGAGAAGTTGCAGCAATTACAGGCAGAGGGTGGGGGCTTCCGATGGTTTGGGGGTATGGAGCCCAATCTATCAATGACGCTGCACATTTTGAGTGGATTCGGGCATCTGCAAAAACTGGGTGTTCGTTTCCCGGATGGTTTACAGGCGAAAGTGAGCGAAATGCAAACGAAAGCCATCCGATACGTCGATACCGAGATGAAGCGTTGGGTTGATGAACAGAAAAAGAATGATGCGGATCAAAAAAATAAGCGAGTGGCTCCGTGGTATTTCTCGGCGACACAGTATCTCTATGCCCGTAGTTTTTATTTGGATCAGCCCGTTGATAAAGCCGTGCTGGCCTATCTGAAACAGAGTCTAGTGAATGAGTGGCAGAAACAAAGTTTGCAAGGGCAGGCTTTGTCGGCAATGGCGCTCAATCGCTTTGGCGATACGAAAACCGCAGACGGTATTTTAGCGTCGTTGCGAGAACGGACCCGGAAAAGCGAAGAATTAGGCATGTACTGGCCTGATAATGAAAGCGGTTTATACTGGTATCAGACACCTATCGAAACGCAGGCGTACCTGATCGAAGCCTTTGGTGAAATCAATCCGGTTCAGGTCGAAATTGATGACATGAAGCGCTGGCTGCTTCGTCAGAAACAAACCCAGTCGTGGTCGTCGACTAAAGCAACTACAGAAGCTATTTATGCATTGTTGCTTCGGGGGAGCGACTGGCTCGGTACGGGCGTAACTACACAGGTTAGCTTGGGTGGCCAACCCATTGAAGGGCGTGTTACTAAAGCCGATGCCATTACGGGCTATGAGAAAGTAACGTATGCGGCTTCGGAAATTAAACCCGAAATGGGAACGATCCAGATCACGAAGAAAGGCGATGGGCCAGCCTGGGGCGCCCTTTACTGGCAGCATTTTGAGCCACTGGATAAAGTGATGCCTGGCAGCGCAGGGTTATCCGTTCAGAAAACGCTTTATGTACAACACGATTCACCGGGTGGTCCCACGATTTCGCCGATAACCGCTCAAACGAGCTTAAAACCTGGGGATCTGATCAAAGTTCGGCTGGTATTGAAAACGGATCGGGTAATGGAGTATGTCCACGTAAAAGACAGTCGGGCGTCGGGTTTTGAGCCAATAGCGGCTTTATCAGGCTATAAATATCAGAATGGACTGGGCTACTACGAATCGCCCCGTGACGCCAGTACCGATTTTTTTATGAGTTACCTGCCGGTTGGTACGCATGTATTTGAGTATGATCTGCGGGTAGCCCAAACCGGCGATTTCTCGGCGGGTGTCGCTACGGTGCAGTGCTTTTATTCGCCTGAGTTTTCGGCCCACTCCGCTGGCGAGCGCGTGAAGGTGAAATAGTACGGTCGGTCTGGTGTAACGCGGGTGGAAACCCGTGATTGGTAGAAATTTATAGCTATCAATCACGGGTTTTCTAATCCTTATTGCTACTTACAGTTTTACAAACTCAACCCGCCGATTTTGAGCTTTGCCTTCAAACGTAGTATTGTCGGCAATGGGTTTGGTTTCGCCATAGCCTTTGGCGGTCAGTCGATCTGAATCAACACCCATACTGACAAGTTGAGCTTTGACCGCTTCGGCTCGTTTCTGGGAGAGAGTAACATTGCTGGCATCCGAGCCATCAGCATCAGTATAACCACCCACTTCGAACTTAGAGCTGCTGTTCTCGTTCAGAAACTTGTAAATGGCATTGATTTCACCCATGCTTTCGGGTTTGATACTGGCTTTACCGTAATCGAAGTTGATCCCGTGAGAAATGTATTTGCCTTCGCCAAATTTTTGGCCAATCAGGTTCGCACCACCGCCTTCGGCAAACCGGACGTTCTTGAAAATAAGTGGTTCTTCCTGCGTAGCAATACCACCAAACATGACTCGGGTAGGTACCGCTGTATTTTGTGGTACGGTTAATACCCGGAACTGGTCGATATAGAGTTTTATGCTACGGCCTTTCAGGATAAAAGCAACATGGTGCCAGCGGTTATTAAAGTTTTCGAACTTTAGCTCCTCGGGCATAATACCAGCCAATGTTCTGGACTCGTCATTAACCATATACGTGGCCGATGCGCCATCGCGGTCAGCCTGGCACTTTATTACTTCACTGCCTTCTGTGTTTTCAAACCAAAAAAGTAAGCCGTAAGCGCCGGGCGTTTGATAATAGTCGTACTCCAGGGTGAATTCTTTGGGTAGGTAGTTTTTATCTTTCATCAAGGGCGCAACCTTGCCGTAGTTACCGTCGGTAATTTTCATCGCTAAACCATCGCCCAATTTATTAAGAACCGCCTGCCCGCCTAATAAATCCCAGTGTTCGGCAAACTCCCCATCCTGGTCGGTATGAAAATCGTCTTCAAAAATGATTTTGTTACCGGGTACAAAGTCGTAGTTAGCGTACGACCGCATACTCGCAGGTTTGGCTGGGTCTGGAACACTGCCCTTCTGACTGCCAGAAGCATTAGTTGTCTGGTCGTCTGGATTGGTGGTTGGAGCCTGAGTGCTTCCGCTTGTTTTTTTACCTCCATTCTTTACGCCCTCTTCAACTTTATCCAGACCTTTATTTATTCCCTGATCAATTTTTTGGTTAGCCCGATTGGTTGCGGCATTGGCGGCCCGGTCAATAATATTGCCAAATTGAGCGAAAGCCGGACTGATGGCTAAGGTGGCGATTAGTAGCGTTACTAACGTTTTCATTGCTGTTGAAAGGATGACTGAGTTGATAACCACAAACCTACTGGAAGAACCAGGGTGGCGCTAAACGCCCCTGTAACATTGTTTTGCTGGTATGTAACAGGGGCGAAAATCGCTTTATTTCAGACGTTTGGTGTGTCTAATTGATCAACCGGTTTGTGTAATCACTGGGCAATACCCCAAATTGCTCTTTGAAGCTTTTTGAGAAATAAGACAAACTCTCGAAGCCAACCCTAAAGGCTACTTCGGAAACCGTAGCTGAGCGGGATGCCAACAAATTAGCCGCTCGCTGCAAACGAACATGCCGTACAAACTCCGTTGCCGATTGATTAGTCAACGATTTCAGTTTCCGATGAAGCTGCATTCGGCTGAGGTTTAACTCATCGGCGAGTTGTTCCGTCGAAAACGAGCTTTCAGGTAAATGATTCTCAATAATTCGAATTGTATTTTGCAGAAAGACTTCCTCTGCCGATGAGACCTGAACATGAGTTGGCTTCAGGTATAATTCCCGGCTGAATCGTTCGCGAAGTTTTCTTCGTTGGGCCAGCAGGTTTTCAACACGAACAGACAGTTCGAGTGGGTTGAAAGGTTTAGCTACATACTCATCGGCCCCACCATTAAACCCTTCAATCCGGTTTTCAGTAGCTGCTTTAGCCGTGAGCATAATAACCGGAATATGATCGGTTGTTGATTGTGCTTTTAGAGTTTGGCAAAACACCATTCCATTCATTACGGGCATCATCCAGTCGCAGATGATAATGTCTGGAATAGCTTCGGTAGCCTTCGTTAAGCCATCCTGCCCCTCTCTCGCTTCGATTATCCGGTAGCTGGGAGCCATCAGTTGACGGATATAGTACCGTACATCGTCATTATCGTCGATAATCAATAGTAATGGTAATTCTGTCTGATTATCATTGGATGTTTCTGCTATATCGTCTGGCAGTTGATCTGGCACCATTGATTCCGCATTTTTGTGATTGCTAGTGCCAGACGTTTCCTGAAAAACAGCTGTAGTGCTACTTATTGTATTGATTGAAGCCCCCCATGCTTCGGCATCAACGGGAAGGATGACGGTAAACGTAGTCCCCTGTCCCTCCTGGCTGTCAACCGAAACTGAACCGTTTAGTACACTTACCAGCTCACGTACCAACGCCAGGCCAATTCCAGTTCCTTCTGCATTGGTTGATGAACTACCCACCATCGCATCGGCGGACCGCTGATAAAACCGTTCAAAAATTCGGGCCTGCTGATCTGCCGGAATTCCTATTCCTGTGTCCTGAACCTCAATCATGGCTTGTTTATCGGCCGACCCAGTTAATCGAACAAGCATTATCCCACCATTGGGCGTAAATTTCAGGGCATTCGCTACCAGGTTCGTAACTATTTTCTCGACCTTGTCGCGATCGAAATAAGCATACGAGAATAGGTCAGTTTCGGGTAAAAAGGATAGTTGAATAGATCGGCTATCGGCCAGGGATGAAAAAGAGCCCGTTAGTAATCGAAGCCATTCGGTGAGGTTGCCAGGTTTTATATCGGGCTGGAGTTGCCCCGCATCTAACTTGCTCAGGTCAAGCAACTGATTAACTAACGATAATAATCGCGATGCATTCCGATGCATAAGCTGATAGGTTTGCTGGGCGGGATTTTTTTGTAATAAATCCGTTAAAGGTCCCAGAATCAGCGTGAGTGGTGTACGAAATTCATGCGAGATATTTGTGAAGAAATGGGTTTTTAGCTGGGCTAACTCACGCTGTTCGCGCTCGCGGATGACTTCCTGTTCAATGGTAATTTTTTGGATTTCTGTTTGCTTGTTCTTATAGCTAAGCCCCAGCGAAAAGCAGAATAATTCAAGTAGAATACCAACGTTAAGGAAGAATATTGGACTAACTAATCTATTGTTATCGGCAAGTGAGGTAAAGGAGAGTGCCATCGACACCAGCCCGAAAATGAGTAACAGAGCGGACCCCGTTACAAAGTAATAAACTAGCTGACTCCGCTGGCTCCAGGCGGTTACTATACCGTATACCGATACCACAGCCACGCCAAGCCGCATGATAGAATGTACCCACTCATGAGTTGATGAATTTGTCCAGCTAGTGAAAAACAGGCAGGTAATTAGCTCTACAAACACATAAGCAAGTAGAACATACTCCATCCAGCGAAATAGCCAGAAGATGCGAGGGAGTAATCGGCGCAGATCTAAAAAGGCATCGGCGAAACGGTAATAAAAAACGTAGGCCAGCATCGGGAAGCCAATCCTGCCGAAGGGATGGATAACGGATTCGATCCGGGCATCCGTAAACGTCCACAGTACCCAGATAAAAAAGTAACTGATCCAGCAGAAAGCATAGGCAGCATAATAACGATAAGCGCGATCGCCGGTCATAATGGCCTGCGCCCCGATGTATAGCGTCATCATGCCTACACCGCCCATAAAAAGTAATAGGAACTCCTCGTAAGTCATACCGATTGGTGTACCATTAAACCTACGAAGAATCAGCTAGTTGCGATTAGGTTAATGGAATTTTAATCTGTTAGACAACAAGGAGTTAGATCGTTGCTATTGCCTCTAATTCAATAGATAACCCATAGTGCAACGGCCCAACTGGTACTACAGAGCGGGCTGGACGGTGATCACCAAAAAATTGAGTATACAGTTGATTGACTGTTCCCCAGGCACTGATGTCCGATACATAAACTGTTACTTTCAGAACGTTTGCTCGTTGACTGCCAGCGGCTTGCAGGATCGCGTCCAGATTGGCTAATATCTGCTCGGTTTGCTCGGCTATACTGGCCTCTGCCAGTTTCTGCCCAGATGCTGTAATAGGTAAAATACCTGATAGATAAACTAACCCATTATGGACTACTGCCTGTGAATAATGACCGCCCGGTGCAGGCGCATCTGGTGTTTGAATAAAGGTCATGTTCTAATACCGACCGTCCCGGTCGGCAGGGGAAATTAATAGCTGCTATAAATTTGATAGCACCTCCTTCACCGCCCGCTCTCCTGAGCGCACAGCCCCATCAATATAGCCATTCCAAATGTCTGATGTCTCGGTTCCTGCCCAGTGAATCTGACCAACAGGTTGACGTAAGGTAGTACCAAGGGTTGTCCAAACGCCCGGTCCCATTAGCCCTGCATAACAGCCACGCGACCATTCCTCATCCATAAAACTGTGATCGAGGTAACGGACAGGTTTGAGTGCTTCCTGACCAAAGAATGTGGCGAAAGAGTGAAGTGCCGATAGTTTACGATCTTCATCAGAAAGTCCCGAAAACTCTTTTGCCTGATTGCCAAGCACAAACCCCATCATCACGCCCTGGCTACCATCTTTAGGGGAGTTATCGAAGGTAACGGTAATGTGACCATCGGGCGTGGCGGCAAGACCGTTCAGACCCTGTTCGCGCCAGAATGGTTTTTCGTAAATGGCATAGCATTTCCAGACGGAACCCATCGGCATCCGCTGAATGAGTTGTGCTCGTTGGGCGGGGAGGAGTGGCTGAAAGTCGATTCGATTTTGAAGCGCGGGTGGAACGGTTACTATAACCCGTTTGGCCTGATAGGTTTTTGTTCCGGCTATGACAGTAACCAGATCGCCTTCTTGTACAATGGCTTTTACCGGTGCATTAAAAACAATTCGATCCCAAAACGTAGCCGCCATACGATCGGCAGTGGTTTGCGCACCGCCAACAAAACGCTCTTCCTGCGCCCCATTTTTTATGTTCATTAGGGTATCTAAATCCCGGCCCGATTTTGTGTAGAACAAGGCATGCAACATCGAAATTTCAGCTGGATCAGCTGCCCAGATGGCTTCTGCTGCAATCTTGAAAAACTGGCGTGCTACATCGAACCGCATCTGCTGATTCATCCAGGTTGCCAGTGTCATTGAATCGAACAGGGCCGCATTGGGAGTTTTCCAGGGCTCGGCGAGGTTAACTGTTTTCGATAGCTTGTTCATTTTCTTGATGGCGGCATCAAGGCTTAGCAGCGCGCCGATAGGCAGGGGAGGGATCAAGCCTTTATAGCGCTTTACCTGTCCGCGAAAAAACTGCGTACTTTTCCCCTCATCAAAGGTCCTGAATGTCTCAACGCTAAATTCCCGAGCCAGTGCATACAGGCGATCCTGCGTTGGCCCGACCCAGGCACCACCCAGATCAACGTAAGAACCATCGTCAAACCGCTTCGTCCAGACGCGCCCACCCACACGCTCACGGGCTTCCAGAAGTAGGACATTCTTTTCAGCTTTCCGGAGTTCGTGGGTTGCTGTCAGGCCCGCATAGCCCGCGCCAATAATAATGACATCGTAGGGTGGAGTCGCTTCGGACATACAAGTACAGGTCGAACGGTTTAGGCCGAAACCTACGGAAAAATGATGACCCTTAAAAATGCCAAATGCCGCAATCTGAAGTTGCGGCATTTGGCATTTTTAAGAACAAAACTATTGGTTACACAATCGCGTCGATCAGCGCCGTCACTATGGAGACTAAGAAGCTGAATAGCAAAGCGGCAATGAAACCCGAAACGTGAAAGTGCGGTACTAAATAAGCCGTGAGATAAACCATCAGTACGTTTAGCACCAGCAGAAAAATGCCGAGCGTAAGTATCGTAATTGGAATGGTCAAAACCGTTAAAATTGGCTTAATAAAAGCGTTCAGGAAGCCTAGCACAATGGCAACCATCAGATAGGTACCGGCTCCACCCGATACAGAAATACCCGGAATAAACTGACTGGCAATGTAAACGGCTACTGCGCTGATAAGGATACGAATAATCAGTCCCATGGAAAAGTGAGTGTTTGGTGAAAAACTATGCATAGACACCATTGTGATGCCCACCCGCGTTGAACAGACAAACCGCAAAGCCGAATCTATTGTTTGACGTGGCGTGCCTGCAACACGGCCACAATATCGTTTAAATCAATGTTTTTCTGCTCCAGCAGCACCAGAAAATGGAATAGTAGGTCAGCTGCTTCCCCTTTAAACAGGTCGTCGTTGTCGTCTTTAGCCTCAATCACGAGTTCGACAGCTTCCTCGCCAACCTTTTGGGCAATTTTATTAACCCCCCGATTAAACAGGGTAGTTGTGTATGATTTTTCGGATGGATTAACTTTCCGATCGTGGATAATGCCTTGTAAGTAATTCAGGAACTGGCCCCCGGCTGGAGTACCCCCGGCTGGATGGTTTACTTCATCAAAACAGGTATCGGCGCCCGTGTGGCAGGTTGGCCCGGCAGGATTGGCTTTAATCAATAGCGTATCGCCATCACAGTCTACTAAAATCTCCTGAACGTGCAGGAAATTGTTCGACGTTTCTCCCTTGGTCCAAAGCCGCTGTTTGCTACGGCTAAAAAAGGTTACGACATTTTCGGCAACAGTTTTATCGTAAGCCTCACGATTCATATAGCCCAGCATCAGGACTTTACCTGTTTCGGCATCCTGAATCACCGCCGGAATAAGCCCATCGGGCGATTTATCAAAATTAATCTCAGAATTCATGACACAAAGGTAAGCCGTTACACCCGAATCGTCTGCACAAACGCCCGGATGCTCTCGGCCGATGTTCCTTTTTCGGATAAATGGCGAATGAATGCACTGCCAACGATAGCACCATTGGCGTGCAGGCTGGCTTTGTCGAAGGTATCATGGTTATTGATGCCAAAGCCAATCAGGCGGGGATTGCGGAGCTTCATGGCTTCGATCCGCTCAAAATAGGCTTGCATCGTGTCGCTAACGCCTTTCACCGAACCTGTAATGCTTGATGACGAAACCATGTAAATAAATCCATTAGATTCTTCGTCGATAAACCGAATACGCGCTTCCGACGTCTGGGGCGTGATAAGATTGACATTTAGAATGCCGTACTCCTTAAAGATTGGAGCGTATTCTTCCAGGAACAAATCAAGCGGTAAATCGGGTAGAATAACACCGTCAACACCCACTTCCTGGCACTTCTGGCAAAAATTCTCTATGCCAAATTGTAAGACTGGGTTGATGTAGCCCATCAGCAAAATCGGCACCGTAACCGGTTCGCCATCCGTTCCTTGTCGGCAATCAGCCAATTGAGTAAACAGCGTTTTCAGCGACATGCCGTTATCCAGGGCCTTGTCATTGCTCTGCTGAATGGTTTCACCATCGGCAACGGGGTCTGAGTAAGGCATCCCGATTTCAACGATATCTACACCGGCTGCTTGTAAGCCGCGTAGAATAGACACCGTGTCATCAAGATTGGGAAAACCTGCGGTAAAATATACATTCAGCAACCGTTCGCTTTTGCGGTCGAACAGGTTCGTGATGCGGTTTTGAGTTAGTTCCTGAGTCATTTGGTGGTCATTTAGTAGTCATTCGTGGTCATGAGTTGTCATTTATTGTTACACTGAATGACAACTCATGACCACGAATAACAAGCTAATGGCTAAAGGTATTTGGAATATGTACTTAAATCTTTATCGCCACGGCCCGATAGGCACACCACGACGACATCGCTTGGCTTAAGGTTCATTTTCTCCAGTGCTGCCAGGGCGTGGGCCGATTCCAGCGCTGGAATAATACCTTCGAGCTTACTCAATTGAAAACCTGCCTGAAGTGCTTCATCATCCGTAATGGCGTAGAAATCACCCCGGCCCGATTCGAACAAATGAGCGTGCAAAGGGCCAATGCCCGGATAATCCAGACCCGCCGAAATGGAATAGGGCTCAATAACCTGGCCGTCTTCGGTTTGCATCAGAATAGTTCGGCTCCCGTGTAAAACTCCTGGTTTCCCAAGCGCAGTCGTAGCGGCCGAGTGCCCTGAGGAAACGCCTTGCCCGGCGGCTTCCGCAGCTACTAAACGAACTGATGGCTCGTTGAGATAATGATAGAAAGCACCGGCAGCATTGCTTCCGCCACCAACGCAGGCTACTACATAATCTGGATTTTTACTGCCCGTTTTCGCGAAGAGCTGTTTTTTGACTTCTTCTGAAATAACGGACTGAAACCGTGCTACCATATCCGGGTAGGGGTGAGGCCCAACTACCGAACCAATAATGTAGTGCGTATCGACTGGGTTATTAATCCAGTGCCGCATAGCTTCATTGGTGGCATCTTTAAGCGTCTGGCTGCCCGACGTGGCCGGAATGACCGTTGCGCCAAGCATCCGCATCCGGTCTACGTTGGGCTTTTGGCGTTCCATATCAATGCTGCCCATGTACACAATACATTCCAGTCCCATGAGAGCACAGACCGTAGCGGTGGCCACTCCATGCTGCCCGGCGCCTGTTTCGGCCACAATCCGTTTTTTGCCAAGTCGCTGTGCGACTAAAATCTGGCCAATTGTATTATTTACTTTATGCGCTCCGGTATGGCAAAGGTCTTCCCGCTTGAGGTAAATTGTTCCACCAACTTTCTCCGACAGTCGTTTTGCTAGAAACAGAGGAGTAGGCCTGCCGACGTAGTCTTCGAGCAACTGCCAGAATTCAGCCTGAAACGCAGGATCGGCTATAATGTTGAGGTAGTTCTGTCGTAATTCTTCGACATTTGGGTAGAGCATTTCGGGAATGAACGCTCCACCGAAGTGGCCATAAAAGCCTTTATCTGATACCTCAAATGAGGTTTGGGGTTCTAGGGTTGTTTGCATGCTAATTAGTGCTTAACCAAGCGTAATCCTAAAGCTGGGAGATGATCGAAATCATTGTCTGTAGTATGTAATTCCATATCTAAATACAGCGCTGTAGCCGCTATCCAGATGTCATTTTTGCCCATGTTGCGGGCTGAAGAGTTAAGAGGTGCCGTTTGGAGCTTTCCTTGACTGAAGGCATCAATTTGTGCATATACAGGAATAACATCAGATTCAATATCAGCAATGGGATATCTATCAATTAGATACCGCATAAAATCAATCTTCTGAGCACCCCAGTCTGCTTTTAAGGAAAATGCTTCTAATTCACCTACAACTACGATCGGGATAACCGTTTGAATAATTGGCAGACTACGTTTGCGAATATGACCAATTAGGAGATTCGTATCATAAATCATACGGCACCTCTATCTCCTTCTGTCAATAATTCGTCCATCCGCCGGTTTTCATCTTCTGTAAATTCAGGAAATTTCAGTAGGAAAGGTTCATGAACAGCCGTTTCTTCTAAGAAACGTTCAACGCCCCAACGCTTAATGTCACTTGGTTTATAGGTATTTAGTTGCCCCTTCTTCATTGGCGGAATCTCATCCTCAATATGCTTCGTCGTTTCCATTAGCGTTGTTGTTTAGGCGTTTAACAAGATTAGCGTTGGAAAAATTTACTCCAGCATTACACTGTCTCTTCCTCTTCAACAGGCCGCACACGGTCGATCAACTCTTTCACTTTGGCCACATCTTTCACGCCCGGTGCTAGTTCAACCTGGCTGTTTACATCTACGCCGTAGAGCTTCATGCCTTTCAGCGTGGCTAACAGATCCAGATTATCTAAGCCGATGCCACCGCTGATGAAAAAAGGCTTTTCATTATCATATCGGTTCAGGATGCTCCAGTCGAACGTGTGTCCGTTACCACCAGGTTGATCGCCTTTGGCATCGAAAAGGAAAAAATCGCACTGGGCTTTGTAGTTGTTGAGCATCGAAAAATTGAACGACTCATCGACCCGGAATGCCTTAATGATGTTGATCCCCCGGTTACGTAAGCTCCGGCAATATTCGGGCGTTTCGTTACCGTGTAACTGGATATACTGAAAGTCGTATTTCTTTACCGACCGCAGAATATAATCCGGACTGGCGTTTACAAATACGCCTACTTTTCGTATTGACCGTGGTATGGCTTTTACAACTGCTTCGTCTAAGTCTTCACCCACAAAACGGGGTGACTGATCGTAGAAAATAAACCCAATAAAATCTGGATTCAGAGCGGCAATCTCTTTCAGGTTGTCGGCGTCGCGTAGACCGCACACTTTGATTTTCATGAGCTGTACAAGTTTGAAGAAGTGAGCATGCGTGAAGTAAAATCAGTGACTAACGTTTGTAAAGCTGCGGCTGGATCGGCCGTTTTCATGAACGCTTCGCCAATCAGGAAGCCATCGAAACCCGCCCGGAACAGGGTCAGCATCGTTTCGGCATCGTGTAGGCCACTTTCGGTGATCTTGGCAAATGTATCCGGAATCCGTTCAACTAACCGAAGGGAGGTATCCACTGACGTTGTAAACGTTTTAAGATTCCGGTTGTTAACGCCCACCAAATCAATATCATGGTTTAGGCATCGATCCAACTCTTCCTCATCATGAACTTCTAGCAGCACCTGCATACTCAAATCGTGGGCCTGAAGGCTAAGCTCCGCGACTTCTTCAGCGGTTAAACAGGCGGCAATGAGCAGGACCAGATCAGCACCCCAGGCCTTGGCTTCAAGTAGTTGATAGCGGTCGATCACGAAATCCTTGCGAAGAATCGGGGTTTCTGGATTGGCTAGCCGTGCCGCCTGTAAATCGGCAGGTGTGCCGCCAAAAAATGGCTCATCCGTAAGGACCGATAACACCGCAGCTCCAGACCGAACATACCCCTGGATAGTTTCGGCTACGTCCGCTTTATCGTTGATAATTCCTTTAGAGGGCGATTTACGTTTGAACTCAGCAATGATACCTGTGGAGCGTAAGTCCTGAATCGCGTCGCGCGCTGAGAGGCATTGACGTTTGAAGTCAGGTAGTTGTTCCAGATCGGAGATCGAAGTAGCTTCTTTTCGCTGGGCTACCTCAATTCGTTTTTGTGCAATTATTTCGTCTAGAATCGTCATTTTTTGTACGTCATTTTCGCCATTTAGTGATCATTTAGTGGTCATATATCGTCTTTGAACAGAACAATGGATGACCACTAAATGACAAGTAATGACTATGAATGACTCTCTCTAATTTATCAACTTCTTAAAACATGCCAGTGCCCGTTTGCTTTCCAATGACTCTCGGGCCAGGGCTACAGCTTCTTCGCGGGTAGCCGCCTTATCAGCCGCCAGTAGCGCCATCGCTGAGTTGGCCAGAACGGCCTGCTTTTGGGCTGAGGTCGCTTCGTCGTTGAGTACGTTCAGGAAAATCTGAGCTGATTCATCCAACGTTTGCCCCCCTGCCAGCGATTCAGCCGTTTGGATATCAAGGCCTAACTGCGCTGGCTCCAACACCTGTTCGGTCTGATTACTAATGACTTTGAATGGTCCCGTTAGTGAAATCTCATCATAGCCATCCAGCGCATGCAGAATCATAAACCGCTTGTCTGTTTGCTGATAAAGGTACGCATATAATCGCGCCAATTCAAGGTTAAAGACGCCAACAAGCTGTTTTCTAGGCTTGGCTGGATTTATCATCGGACCGAGTACATTAAAAAATGTCTTTACACCTAAATCCTTTCGGATTGGGGCCACATTCTTCATAGCCGGGTGAAACAGTGGGGCATGCAGGAAGCAAATACCGGCTGTCTCCATCTTACGCTGCAACTCGCCTACATCGTTGGTAAACTGATACCCTAGCCGTTCCATTACGGTTGATGATCCAACCAGCGACGAAACGCCGTGGTTACCATGCTTGGCTACACACTGTCCCGCCCCCGCAACGACGAATGATGATAACGTTGATATATTAAACGTGTCTTTGCCATCACCTCCAGTACCACACAAGTCCATAGGGTCATAAGCGGCAAGGTCGACGGGCAGGCAGAGTTCCAGCATGGCGTCGCGGAAACCTTCTAGTTCTTCCAGACGCAGACTGCGCATCATATAAACCGTTAGAAATGAGGCAATCTGTGCCGGATTATATTCACCCCGCCCAATACCCAACAGAACTTCCCGTGCTTGGTCTTTGGTGAGGTGCTTGTATTCAAAAAGGTGGTTTAAAATAGCTTTCATTAGGGTTTATTTTTTATTGTAGAGACGCAATACCTTGCGTCTCCTTATCCGGATGGTTCTTTATCCGAATGGTTTTGGCTAGGCGTAGCATTTGATGCGCGCCTTTTTGAAAATGATAATCAATAGGAGCTACTTCTACCTGAATCCCTTTTTCTTGACAGGCTGTTAAAACCCTGTTTAGATAAGGTGATGGTTGGCCATTCAAAGCGATTATCGGGAAAATACGAACCTCGCTGGCTACACGGAGTAGCTCGTGTATCGACTCAAGATGAAACGCTGCCGACAGTTGTTCCGAATACAGAAATAGAAAATGCGAACACAGCGCCAAATCAAATGACTGATCTGGAAATGGCAATTTGGGTAATGCGGTGGCCTGATAGCGGCCCTGTTGTCGGCCAGCCTCGTAATCATCCAGAAATTGTTTCATTGCCTTCATGCGTTCGTTGCCTACTTCATCGGGATCACGAAATGTTGTCCAGTTATACTGATCTGCGTTTTTGTGCAGTTGGCCGATGACAATGTCGTACGTCTCCCGAATACGTTCTGTTAATTCATGAGCCGAAAAAGTGTAAATCGGATCGATAGATACTACCGAATTGCCAACGGCTTTCATTTCGACGTTGAAACTGGCAGGGCCATCACCGACGCCCAATATTTGTTTGGTCAGGTCGTCATCTGTTAAGCGAAACATCTGTCGATACTCGGCCAACGTTCGACCCCAGGGAACAACTTCATTCAGTTTCATGCCTTCAACCAGTTCTCAATCATCTTGACACCGTTTTCTGTTAGGACCGATTCTGGGTGGAATTGCAGCCCTTTCACATCGAAGCGCGTATGCGAAAGGCCCATAACGCGACCCTGCTCATCGACGGCTGTAATCCGTAAATCAGCGGGCATCGAATCGGGTACGACTGTCCAGGAGTGATACCGGCCAACCGTTAGCTCGTCGGGAATATCAGCGAATAGTCGTTCGGAGCGGTCTGTTACGGTGGCTTTATGGGCCACGCCATGCAAAACGTCGCCAAGATTTTCGAGTGAGGCACCGTATACTTCGCCAATACCCTGATGGCCAAGGCAAATGCCCAGAATGCTTTTGGTTGGGCCATACTCTCGAACCAAATCCTGCATAATACCCGCTTCGGACGGAATGCCCGGGCCGGGTGAGAGCATAATTTTGTCGTACTGCCCAACGGCTTCCAGGTCAATCTTGTTATTCCGGATCACATCGGGTTTCAGCCCTAGCTCTCGTAGAATATAGACGAGATTGTAGGTGAACGAATCGTAGTTATCTAAGACTAAAAGTTTCATAAAAAAGGGAGGAGTGGGAGGAAGGAGGAGAGGGAGAAGGAATTAAACGTATCTGTATGTAACAATCCTTCGTCCCTCTCGTCCCGTTCCTCCTTTCTCCTTTTAAATTGTTTTTGCTTGTTCAAGGGCTGTCCGTAAGGCGGCCAGTTTGTTGTGTACTTCCTGTAATTCGCTTTCAACGACCGACTTAGCTACAATGCCAGCTCCGGCCTGATAATAAAGCGTGTTGTCTTTACTCATGAAGGTTCGAATCATAATAGCGTGGTTGAACTCGCCATCGAAGCCCATATAGCCAATGCTACCCGAGTAAAAACTGCGGCTAAGATTTTCATAGCGATCAATCAATTGCATCGCGTTGTGCTTGGGCGCGCCCGAGAGCGTGCCAGCGGGGAACGTTTCGGCCACGATTTGTAAAGGATCGGCATGTTCGGTCAAGTCGCCAACCACTTTAGAAACCAGGTGAATCACGTGCGAATAGTACTGCACTTCTTTGAACGTCTCAACTTTTACAACGTCGCAGTTGCGGCTGAGGTCGTTGCGGGCCAGATCGACCAGCATCACGTGTTCTGCCGATTCTTTTGGGTCATCGTAGAGTTTCTGGGCGAGTTCGGCATCGTGGAGGTCGTCGCCGGTGCGCCGGAAGGTTCCGGCAATCGGGTAGATTGTGGCCTGACGGTTCTTGACAACAATCTGTGATTCGGGCGAAGAGCCGAAAATTTTGTAATTGCCGTAATCGAAGTAAAATAAATAAGGGGAGGGGTTCAGCGACCGTAACGCCCGGTATACATTGAATTCGTCGCCCGTGAAGGGTGTCGAAAACCGGCGGGATAATACAATCTGGAATACATCACCCCGCTGGCAGTGATCTTTCCCTTTTTGAATAACTGCTCGAAACTCATCGTCGGTGAAGTTCGACTGTTCGGGTCCGGCTGTGCTGAATGAGTAAGTAGGGTAGTTGCGACTGGTAATCAGATCACTGATGTAGTCAAGTGTGCTTTCAGGCTCGGTGTCGCCGTCGCGGAGATAACTGTGCTCAAACAAATACAGCTCATCTTTGAAATGGTTGATGGCGAGTACATAGCGATATACCGTGAAGACCGCTGCCGGAATCTGATTTTCGGTTGGTACAGGCGCATGAAGGGTAATATCCTCGAAGCTCTGCACCGCCGGATAGCCAAAATAGCCAAACAAGCCGTTGGTAATGAAAGGAAACGGTGCCTTCTCGTGTTTGAAACTATCCTTGAATTCTTGCAGGGCAGCCCGCATTTTGTGGACAGGCAACGTTTGAGTTTGTTCGGTTTCGCCCGGTAACTGAACCGTAAGCTGATTCCCTTCGTACGAAAACCGTGAAACAGGGTCGAAGGCGATGTACGAGAAACTATTATCGTTGCCGTGATAATCAGAGCTTTCGAGCAGAATACTGTTCAGAAAGCGATCGCGGATACGCAGGTAAATGCTTACGGGCGTGATAATATCGGCCAGCATCCGTTTATGGCGGCTGACAACGCGGTAGAATGTGGTTGGCGAAAGGGTAGTAGTCATTTGATAGTCATTAAGTGGTCATTTATCGTCATTGGTTGTCATTGCGCTTGTAATTAGTGACCACGAATGATCAACTAATGACTAGAAATGACAAAAAATAAGGCTCACCGGGATGACGGTGAGCCTTAGGAAATTTGTTGAAAAACAACAATAGCGGCAACCTTCATCCCTGTTGAGAAGAATGCCACCACCAAATCATGTTGTTAATCGTATTATTCATGAGTGTTTAACTCGTTTTGTCAGATTTTACGTTGATGCCACAACTGGAAGGTCACAACCTCTACATTCCAGGCGCTGCACGCTACAGCCCGTATTGGGCCACAAATATAAAACGTTTGTTTTGTACCAATCAAGGCTTTATCAGTTTTTTCTTGATGAACGAAGTTTCATCACATCTCAAGGACTCGGATCCGAATGCTTTTATTCTCCGTCAGGTCAAAGGAAGACTGATCAAAATCGGGTGGTCCCATCATCATGGTAACATTCGAGAAGCCGAACGGCTCAGCGGGCATCTGCCCTGAAAAATCCATCTTCTGGTTCCCATTCAAGTCCTGGAAAAGCCGGACTGCATATCTGCCGGGCGTCAGGCCTTCAAAAACGGCCGTAATTTCGCCTGAAGCTGGCACATCAATTGTTTTCTGCTGGATAGATTGGCCCGTAAAACTTTCCTTACTATTGCCCAAGCCCACATACAGTTTACCGGATCGGGTATTCACATTGTGTATGACAACCGTAAGCGAATAGGTTGCCCCAACGGATGTTGCCCCAACGGATGTTGCCCCAACGGATGTTGCCCCAACGGACGTTGAGGTAGCGGTCGTTGACTGTTGGCCTAAACAAGGCTTGGCAAGGTTAACAATCAGTAAGGCAAAGATGATGACCGTGGTGATGATCGTTTTCATGAGTTGTACTGGTTTATGTTCGTTTGGTTCGACAGTACAAACATAGAGACCATCAATCGACACCTCCAACTGAAAGGGATGAACAGCACGGTTATGGGACAAATTGCAATCCTTGAGTCTTTTCGTAAGGTTATAGGGACGTTTGGGATGCCTGATTAGCCCAAATTTAATGTCAGATTGCCGTTTTTGTTATACCGGATTTCTTCTTCGGCCAGCATCTGTTTTACAATTTGGGCAAGTGAATCAGCATCCGTTTGGGCGAAATGATGCGCTAGTTGTTTAGGCGATACGCCTGGCCCATTGGCGAGTGCGACATACTCCCGCACCTGATCCCGAACAACGGTTGTGACCGTTTCTGCCGATTTCTTCTTTTTGATACAGTTGTCGCAAATGCCACAGGCATCCCCCGGTTTTTCACCGAAATACGCCTGGAGTAGCCGGGTTCGGCACTGGGTGACATGTTCGGTATACAGGATAGCTGCCTGTACTTTTCGCATGGCCAACTCCTTTCTCCGGTTTAGCTCCTGCATGTTTACGGGCAGTGAGGGGGCGTCGAAGCGGGGAGTCAGAAACGTGAGTTGCGGCTTGTCTTTCTGCTTTTCGTAAATGACCACATTACGCTGATGCAACTGGGTTAATAGTTGCTCAATTTCGCTTTGGTTAATCAAAAAGGTTCGCGCCAGATTGGATTCGGAGATAGTGATAAAATCCGTAAACAACTCACCACCATATACCCGTAATAGTAATTTTAGAAACGAGTCGAAACGCGGGTTCAGTACCTGAAATTCATACAATTGCCTGTTATCCAGTGTAATAGTTAGCCGTGAGGGATGGAAATAGTTTTCGTTTAACTGGATAAATCCCTCTAGTTGAAGCTGTTTAAGCGCGTAATGAGTTTCCTGTGGGGGCAGGCTAAATGTAGCTGCAAACGCGCCCAGATCGAAGTCGTAACTGCTAAACTCACCCCCGCCAACGGGTACAGCCGTATAATTGGCCAGCGCCTGATACACCCGGCGTAGCATCTCAATGGGTTGATAAAGCTGCTCGGTTCGGAAACGCAGACTTTCCAGATCGCCGGGCGTGTAAAGCATTACCGCATAGGCCTTCAAACCATCGCGGCCTGCCCTGCCCGCTTCCTGGTAATACGCTTCGAGTGAATCGGGAACGTCTAGATGGACCACTACACGTACATCGGGTTTGTCGATGCCCATACCAAATGCATTGGTGGATACCATGACGCGGGTCTGATCCTGAATCCAGGCATCCTGCTTTTCGGACCGTTGCTGAGTGGTTAATCCGGCGTGGTAAAAATCTGCCGAAATTCCCTGCTTTAGGAGCCACTGCGCCACTTTTTGCGTTTGCCTACGGCTACGAACATAAACAACGGCGCAACCCGGTACATTCTGCAAAATCTTTAAGAGTCGTGCTTCTTTGTTTTCTTCCAGCACAGCAGAATACGACAGGTTGGGGCGGGCAAAGGTTTGCCGGAAAACGGCAGGCTCTTTTAGCTTTAATTTGTCCAGAATATCGGCCTGAACATCGGGTGTTGCCGAAGCCGTAAGCGCAATAATCGGTGTATCGGGAATGAGCTCCCTGAATTCAGCAATTTGCAGATAAGGCGGCCGGAAATCGTATCCCCAGGACGAAATGCAGTGTGCTTCATCAATCGCCAGCAGGCAAACCGTCATCTGTTTGACACGCTCAATAACGATTTCAGTCCGTAGTCGCTCCGGTGAAACGTACAGAAATTTGGTGTTGCCGTAAATACAGTTATCGAGCGTGGTATCAATCTCACGGGAGTTCATTCCCGAATAAATGGCCGCTGCTGGAATACCTCGTTTACGAAGTTGCTCGACCTGGTCTTTCATCAGCGCAATGAGGGGCGTTACCACAATGCACACCCCTTTCATGGCCAGGGTGGGTACCTGAAAGCAAATGGACTTGCCTCCGCCTGTAGGCATCAGTACGAGGGTATCCTGCCGCGCTAGTACCGCATTGACAACATCTTCCTGCATAGGTCGGAAGTTGGTGTATCCCCAAAACTGCTGTAATAGTTGCCGGACGGTCAATGTAATTATGGTTTACGATTTACGGTATTCGGTTTAGGGTTTTCCGAGAGTTCACGCGTTCGTGCATGAGTCAGCCCTCCGGATACCGTGAACCGAATACTGTAAACCACTTACTTTGGGCGAATTTACGGTTTGAAAACACAAATCGGTGAGATGGAGTTTTACGTTTATTGGTAAATACACAATCAGCAGCCAGAACGACTATGATTCAGAAAGTTATTAAATCCGACGAAGAGTGGCAGAAAATCCTGACGCCGGAACAATATCGGGTAGCTCGGGGGAAAGGTACCGAACGGGCTTTTTCTGGCGAGTATTGCGAGGCTCATGATCCTGGAATCTATGCCTGTGTCTGTTGCGGTACGGAGTTATTCGAGTCGACAACTAAGTTTGAGTCGGGTACCGGCTGGCCGAGTTTTACAGAACCCATTGAGGAAGAGCGGATTCGACGGGAAAAAGATTTTAGTTACGGAATGTTTCGGGTTGAAGTGTTGTGCAATGTGTGCGATGCACACCTCGGCCATGTATTCAACGATGGCCCTCCGCCTACTGGGATGCGGTATTGCCTGAACTCTGTATCGCTCGTGCTGAAACGAACAGCAGATGCTGAATAGGGATAGTTAGGTAGATTTTGATTCTATGGATTCTTTTAAATTCTGCTGACTGTCAGTGCGTTAGGGTTGACAGGATTCGTGGAATCAAAATTTCCTGACCGTGTGTAGCTTATTAATACTCGTTTTGACCTGAAATTTGTATCAGATGAATCCTTATTAGTTTTATATGAATCGTGGGAAGTGGCTGGTGTTGCTGTTTGCAGTTGGGTTGCTGGCAAATCCGGCACTTGCTCAGAAAACAGATTTACCTACGTCGAACATACAGAGGAGCTATCCACTCAGCCTGTCCGTGACGGGCTCTAAAATCAAGTACTATAAAGACGATCGGGATGCATTTTCAAAGGTGCCTCCTCCGGCCGTTTTTCTGAATAAGAAAAGCCCTTCGGGGCGTCTGGCGGCTCCAACGGCTCAGTTTATCGTTACCTATTCGAACTTTACCCCTCAGGCACAGAAGGCTTTTCAATATGCTGTAGACATTTGGTCTACGTTGATTGTGTCCTCAGTGCCCATCCGAATTCAGGCCAATTGGGTTTCAGATGTGCCGAATTTGTTGGGGTCGGCCGGCCCCACTTCCTATCGCTATAACTTTGATGGTGCACAAAAAGCAACCGCTTTTTATCCAATTGCGCTGGCCGAAAAAATTGCCCGACGAGAATTGAACAGTCCTGCCGAAGCCGATATTGTAGCCGATTTCAACCGAAATAATGAATGGTACTTTGGAACGGATGGCCTAACGCCAACAGGGCAAACCGATATGGTTACGGCAGTATTACATGAGTTGGCGCATGGGTTGGGTTTTATTGGCTTTTTTAATACTAAAGGGGAAGAAGGTAGCCCGAAGTTTGGCGAATATCTGGCTGATCTGCCTTCGATCTACGATTGCTTTATTGAAACAGGGGGAGGTGGTGGCCCCAAAAGACGCCTGGTCACCTCGCAAGACGATTTTCCAAATAACTCGCTGGCATTAAACCAGCAACTAACAGGAAATGACCTGTTTCTGAATGGAAAGGTTTTACAGCAAACGACAGGAGTAAAACTTAGGCTTCATGCTAAAGCTCTGTTTTCTCGTGCCTCCAGTATTTATCACTTAGATGAAGATACCTATCCGCCGGGCAATATTAACTCGTTAATGACGCCAAAGCTGGGATTGGCCGAGTCGATTCATTCGCCGGGAGAGCCTATTATGCGGTTTTTCTCCGATCTGGAATGGAAAACAACATCCGTTCTGCATGATCCGATCCTGAATACAGAAGATACCAGAGATCTGCTGCTTAGCACCCGCATCATAAGTGATACTACCTTGATTGCAGGTTCAATGCGCCTGGTGTATCGAAAAACACTGCCAACTACAAAAGATACAGTCGGTACAACGGTAAATCTAAGCCGGGTTGGTACTACGGATGTGTATCAGTATACCTTGCCTGCTGCCCAGGCGCAGGGCGATGTCTGGTATTATTTTCAGGCACAGGATGCATCAGGGCGAACATTTACAAATCCGGGTAAGCAACTGGGAGGAGCACAGGTTTGGAATCATGTTCAGATGGGTCCAGATAATGTTCCGCCAACCATTCGATACGCGCCTGCTAAAATAAGTATTTTCTCCACGGCTCTTGCCGACAGTTTACCAATCTACGCCCGCATTTCCGACGACCGCGCTGGTATTTCCAGTGCCTATGTCGAGTATCAGATTAATGGCGTAGCTCAACCAACACGCCCACTAAGCTATAATCGACTAACTGTTGGCAATTATACGTACGACAGTATTTACGTTAACCAGCTTAATTTTCCCGCTAATTCGCTCAAAACGGGAGACAAGATCACGTACCGTATTGTTGCCCAGGATGGGTCCCGCGCAAAAAATCAGGCTGTTAATCCATCATCTGGTTTCTATCAACTTACAGTTGTGGCTACACAAACTGTGCGTGACCAGTACGTCAATCTATTTAATGATGTTACAACGGCACGTGATTTTGCCGGGAATGGATTTAGTATCACAACTCCGTCTAGTTTCGGTGATGGCGCTATCCATTCGGAACACCCGTATCGGAATGGGAGTGATTTCCAATCACAGAGCAGTAACGAGTATGTATTGTTGGCACCGATTCGAATAAAAGCGAACCCGGATAGCGCGTTTATTCGGTTCGATGAAATCGTGCTGGTTGAGCCGGGTACGGTGGGGAGCCATCCGGGCGATGCTAATTTTTACGATTACGTAGTGGTTGAAGGTTCCAGCAACAATGGTCAAACCTGGAAACCATTACTAGATGCCTATAGCGCAAATACGCGTCCCGAGTGGTTAACAGCGTATACTAGTGATTTGGTAACCGGAGTATACGGCGAGCGAAACTCAAAAGCTAGCGGTTTTCCGAGCATGTACCGACGACGGGAAATACCGCTTCTCGGCCAGGGAAGTGCCTTCCGGGCGGGGGATCAGATTCTGATCCGCTTTCGCCTGGTGGCTGATCAATTCTCGTACGGATGGGGTTGGGCTATTGATAACCTACTCGTACAGGCACTACCCCCAGTCTTAGCCGAAGAGCCTATTCGTGAAGGCTCATTTAAACTTTACCCCAATCCCATTAGCAATGGTGTTGTGCGGGTAGAAGCGGAATTTATAAAGCCGATTACTGAAGTAGGTGTGACGGTTAGGAGCTTGACTGGGCAAGCGTTGCGAAACGTAACGCTGAAAGCAGTAGGTGGGAAGTTGCTGAGCCAGGAATTCGATTTAAGTGAGTTGCCAACGGGTTTGTATCTGATGCAGGTAAAAGCAGGGGAATCAATACTGACGAAGAAGGTTATTATTGCGAAGTAATTCACATAAGCTTGTGTATGAAAGCATTGTTTCCGCTTGTCTTCGTCTGTTTTGTTCTTGGTTGTTCACCTGCCCGACGCATCACCCGCGATCTGCATACGAATCCAATCTATACCGACCACTTTACGGGTGTCGCACTTTATGATCCTGCGCGGCAAAAGTCTCTGATTCAGTACAATGCGGATAAGCCTTTTACACCCGCATCGAATACCAAATTGTTTAGTTTCTATACGGGACTGCTGTCATTGCATGACTCACTCCCCGTATTGCGCTATGTTACGAATGGCGATTCACTGATTTTCTGGGGAACCGGAAATCCATTATTGCTTCACCCTGATCTGCCGGATACAACCGCGCTATCTTTTCTGCGAAAACGCCCGGAACGGCTATTTTTCTCCGCAGCAAATTATACCGGTCCCCGTTTCGGGCCGGGTTGGGCCTGGGATGATTACAATGACGATTACTCCCCAGAGTTAGCGTCACTACCCATTTATGGTAACGTAGTCCGCTTTCGAAATGGGCTTCCGTCCGTCGTTACGGCGAGTCCCCACCGATTTGTGGATAGCATTCATATTTCTGCCGATGGCAAGGCAGTTAACGGTGTTAAACGATCTGAGTTTAGTAATCAATTTACGTATTCAGCCAGTAGCAAATCAGCACGACAAGATGTGCCATTTCGATGGTCGGCAGAGTTGGCAGCCCAGTTACTAGCCGACACGTTGCACCGAACTATTGGTATTGTAAACCATCCCCTAACACCGAATGCCCGATTGATACGGGGCTCATCGACAGACTCACTTTACAAACGAATGCTATATGTAAGTGATAATCAATTTGCCGAACAGGTGTTGTTTATGGCTTCGGCAGAGCGAGGAGGTTCAACCCTCATACCAACTACAGAGATACGCCGAATGGTGGATAGTGTATTGCACCTACCCGTGGGGGCAGCCCGGTGGGTTGATGGTTCTGGGCTGTCGCGTTACAATGTGTTTACGCCGAACGTGCTAATTGATTTACTCCGCCTGATTTATGCCAAAGTACCTCAGCAACGCCTGTTTGCGTTGTTGCCCGCAGCCGGGCAATCGGGAACGTTACGGAGCCTGGCTATGGATGGGAAACCCTACATTTTTGCTAAATCAGGCTCTATGACCGGGGTATATAACTTAAGTGGCTATGTATTAACCAAATCTGGGAAGGTGCTATATTTCAGTATCATGCACAATAATTTTACGCAGACTGTCAGTGAAATGCGTCGACGAACGGGCGAGTTGTTGAAGGAGATCCATGAACGGTTCTGAGTGTGGTAACTTACCAAACTCAGAACCTTACTTCGCTCATTAAGAATGAACTGTACCGATAGATAAATTTGAACAAAAACATGTAGATGCTTCGATGGACATGTGGGTGAATAGTATTTTTTTTGAGAAGCGATTATCTCACTCAACACATTTACCTGTATGCGTACCTCTATCACACCTCTTGTAATTGCATTAGGCTTTTTGGTAAGCCTGTTCGCCTGTTCCGACCACCGCTTGGGTGGATCTTTATCTCCTGTTCGTCTTCGCCTAAAAACCGTTGCAGGCGGTGGACTTAATACGACCTACACCTACGATAGCCAGAACAGGCTGGCTTCTATTTCTAAAGCAGATGGTAGTCTGGGCATTATTTCCTATGGTGACCCTGACCATAAATACTCCGCGAACGGTTTAGACAACACGTTATTCGTTCAGCTCCCTAACCCGGCTGACCAGACAACTGGTGCAATAACCCTATATCCCCGTAATCTGGATGGCACTACGTTTTCAGCCACAAAGTATAGCCTGGTCAACTCAAGGCCCGGTAATTACCGTTTCCAGAACTATCAGTATACTTTTGATGCAAACAGGCATATCAGTACTATATACAGTGTAGATCCCAACGTTAACCCGTCAGGCGATTTTTTTACATTTACCTATACGGGAGAAAATATTACAAGAGGGGCTTACTCGTACGTGGGAGGGCATTTTAACGCGGGCGTATTTGCGTATGAGTATGATGATAAAATTAACCCGTTCTTTGGGCTGCTAGACCCTGATATCGACCCCTTAGATCGATTCAGCCGCAATAATAGAGTTAAAAGTTCGAGCAGTTCATTTAGTAATACGCCGGTTACTACGTATGAATATGAATACAGTTCGCAAGGATTGCCTACAAAGCGTACTACAAAACAAGATGGGACAATTGTAAGTGTTCTTACCTATACTTACGAATCGTATTAAGGCCTCTCGGGGAATTTTGTAGCCTTAAAGTACCCTTTTAGTGCGGCCATTGTGATAATGGCCGCACGTTTTGTTGGGATTTATTCACTGATTTTTCGGGCGTTAAACGAACGGTAAATGCCGATTTGGTATTGGCGGGTAGTGTTACCTCAAACCCAACCAGCAATGTGCCCGGATTGGGGGCGTCGTAGTCGTGGGGTGGATTGGTTGGCCAGGTTTTTAGTTCTATACGGGCGGGTTCGTCAACTTGTAGAAAGAGCTTTTTACCGTCTTTCGTCAATTCGGCTTTGTTTCCAGTTAGGATAACTGTTGCGGGGGTCAGCATCGTCCAGCGTATCGTTGTTTCTGTCGCTGTCGTTTCGATCTCATCCCGTACCACAACCTGCTCTTTGTTCAGAATGGCTACGCCCCGGTTAATTTTTTTCACTGATTCCTGATAGACATCCGTTAAGTCCGTTGTGGCATTCATGAACAGGGGTGTGTTCGAGTAACTCGTAATGGCGGCTTTCCCAATAACTCGTTGCAAGCTATTGTTCACCGTGAGGGTGTTATGGACAAAATTATTGTATCGGAAAATCTGCCAGCGTTGCGAGTCCTGCTTGCTGTTCCATAAATCTACCCCTTTTGATTCCAACGATTCGTACTCCTGCATCCCAAAATCCATCGCCCAACGAACGCCATCGGCTTCCATCACAAAAGAGCCAATATCCATGTGTGCGTGATTGACTGACGGACTTCCGGCTTTCAATCCCACAAAAATTGCTGCCGGATTGGACCAGGAGGTACGCATGAGCGCCACCGGATTGCGCCCTTCACCAACCCAGATGGTGCTTTTGGGGTCACCAATAGCATTCATACCCACGCCATTACTCCAGAGCATAATGGCCGGAAGCAGCCGATTTCGAATATGCTTCTTCGGGTCATCAGCCTGTAAGCGACTACGTTCTACCCATAATAACGATGGGTCTTTTGATTTTTGAGAAAACCAGAACATGGCTGGCTGTAACTCGCCACTTAATCCCGAATCAGAATAGTTAAACGCGTTGCCTGATGGACCAGTCATGTTTTCCAGGTAACCGGCTGTTTTTAAAAAGCCGGGGCGGTCCGTCAGCCCGAAATCCGTGCCGAACGCTTTGCCAATGGCACTGATGAGCATCACGTTAAAACTGGTACCATAGCCCCAGTAACTATATCCCTCCGGATAAGCTCCGTTAGGGCTATAATCGCCCATTGGTAATACCACCGACTCAATGGCTCGGTTAATAGTGCTTTTGGCCAATGTTGGTTGGTCTTCATAAATAGCCAATGCCCCATAGACCATACCCGCGTTGCAAACTTGGTTCCAATTGTGCGTTGCTTTAAGCCAACTGTTGTATTTCGTATCTAGTGAGGGCTCAATTCCCTTTTTTAAAATGGCTTCCTTTATAATGGCCCGCGACTGCTCTGATAAATCAGTATACAGCCAGTCGTAGCCAATCGACACAGCCATCGTCATTTCGGCTACGTCCAGAAAATGGGTGGGGTTCCAGTCCTCAAACGCTGCTAAGGCTAACAGCTCTTTTTCGGCCCGTTTCAGGTATTTGTCCTGATGGGTGAGTCGCCAGGCGTAGGATAAATAAAACACCCGGCGTAGGCCTTCCCGTGATTTATCAAGCAGACGTCGCCCGATTTTAATACGTTCCAGGGGAGCCGCATCAATCAGCGCATCGCACGCTGTCAGAATAGCCTGATGCAGGTTTCCCCAGGTTTTATCGGCACCAATGGTACGTTTGATGGCTTCTTCTTCTCCTTTCAGCAACAACAACCGGGGATGATCAGGCAGCTTATTAAATGTGGCCAAATGATCCACTTGCGCGATAGCAAGTGAATGGACCAGAAAAAAGAGACCTGTAAATCGAAGGAGTAAGGAATTCATAACAACCTATGCGTTTGAGTAAGGAACGAACCTAAACGCATAAGCCAAAGAAATGGCCACTTTACCCACTGACGAATGCTTATCGCTTGATTAACAAATACACCGGATAGCTCACCGCTATGAATCCAACCGCATATAAGCTACTCGAAAAATCGCCGATAATAACTCCTAGTAGAAAAGCGAGCGAGGCAATGAGCAGGACCCAAGTAGTAAAAGGGTACCCCCACGCCCGCACAGGCCGGGGGAGTTCGGGTTCTGTTTGACGGAGCCGAAGTAGTGCAGCAAAAGCTGATGCGTAACAGAGTACGAAAAAGAACGTAGCAATGTCGGAGAGTTTACTGTATGTATTGGTCAGGATCATTAAGGTGGAAGCTCCTGCCGTGAGGATGGTCGCGTACGTGGGTGTACCTCCTGAGTTCACATGCGTAACGAACCGAAAAAATAACCCATCACGACCCATGGCGAATATGGTTCTCGGGTTAAACATGATCTGTGCGTTGATAATGCCCATGATCGAGATCATCAGCATGAACGTGACGACCTGGGCACTGCCTGGACCAAACAGTACCTGAACGGCATCGGCAGCGGGTAGTTTCGAACCCGCCAGCGTCTCCACAGGAAGAACATAGAGCAGGGCGAGGTTGACCAGGATATAAATACCAATGATCAATAAAACCCCGCTAATCATTGAACGGGGTAGGTTTCTGCTCGGGTCTACGTCCTCCTCAGTGAAATAAGCCGCGGTGTGCCAGCCATCGTACGTATAAAAAACGGATTGGAGAGCAGCCAGAATTCCTAACCAGACGCCCCCTTCGGCCAGCGGCCTTATGTTGCTGGTCGAAACAGCTACAGGTTGACCGGGTGTTATAATAAAGCAAACAAGCACAAACACCAGCAAACCAACGCCTTTCAGTACGCTCATTACCTCCTGTGCCCGGCTGGCAAACTGCACCCCAATGGAGTGAAAAGCCACAAAAATTACTAAAATTCCTATAGCTATGGTTTTTTGATACGCAACGAGCGATGGGGAAAGCAAACCCATATATTCGCTCATGACCGCTGCTCCGAACGCCATAGCCGATACACTGCCAAGCCAACTGCTAATGCCAATGATAAAACCGGCATAATTGCCAAACGCCCTGCGTGCATATACGTACCAGCCTCCTGCTTTGGGTAGCATGGTGCCCAGTTCCATTACCGATAATGAACCGGCTAAGGCATACACACCAACAATCAGCCAAACGGCTATAATAAGGGTTGGATTTCCAATGTCCTGGGCAATAGGGCCAGGCTTCCGAAGGATACCCGTACCAATAGTGCCACCAATAGTAACGGCTACGCCAAAACCGACGCCTAACAATTTTTTGAGTTGATTCTGGGCCATAGTCCGGCAAGTAGGAGGGAGCTGGTATTGTACAATAATAGCGAAAAAGTCGCTTGCTAGCAGGATTGGCTTGCAGATGACGCCGATACAATGGATTTGCGCGAATAAAATCCGGTGAAAATCCGATGTATCCATGTCGTCTGCATGCCAACTCTGTCGAATTAGCGTTTTTTCGTAAGTTTGCCCATATGAGAATCCTGCTGATGCATCCCTATGTGCTAGTCTTCGTAGGTGGAGGAGTTGGTAGTTTGGCGCGTTACGTTGCTGGGCGTTTGATTCCAGCCACGCTCACCGGGTCGCTCTTTCCCAATGCTATTCTGTTTGTCAATGTATTGGCCAGCTTTATATTGGGAGCGGTGGTAGGGTGGGTACTTAATCGGTCGGCGGGTGAGGAAGCTCGTTTATTGATTGGCGTAGGATTCTGTGGCGGACTTAGTACCTTTTCAAGTTTCAGCTATGATACGGTTGTACTCTTACAAAATGGTCGTATTGGCGCGGCCTTATTGAATATCGGCTTAAACGTGCTACTCTGTTTATTGGCTTCGACGGGTGGACTTTGGCTTGGACGAGGTTTATAAGTTTGTTCAATAAACTATGAAATACATACATGTAGTTTTACTGCTTACACTAGTAATGAGTTTACCCCTTCAAGCCCAGGATTTATCACGTCAGTTGCATGACGCACACGAGACGTTTAAAGAGAAAAGCTTTACACACCGTCGATTCAAGCATAAAGATATTCTGTCGTTGCTAAATGCGCTGGGTGGCCCGCTCGCCGTCAGTCAGGTGGGAGAGTCATTGGAGAAACGGTCGATCCACCAGGTAAAAGCTGGAACAGGTCAAACCAAGGTGTTGCTCTGGAGCCAGATGCATGGTGATGAAGCCACGGCGACGATGGCGATGTTCGATATCTTTAACTTTCTTCAGGCAAAAAACGATGGTTTCGATGAGCTAAGGCAGACAATATTAGCTAACACAAGCCTGTATTTCGTCCCGATGCTCAATCCTGATGGAGCTGAGCGCTTTCAGAGAAGAACGGCTACGGATATCGACATGAACCGGGATGCCCTGCGTCTGCAAACCCCCGAAGGAGCGCTCCTGAAAAATCTACAACAAACGCTTAAACCGCTGGTGGGCTTTAATCTGCACGACCAAAATCCACGCTACGGTGTAGGTAAAACCGGGAAACAGGCGGTGGTGTCGTTTCTGGCAACCGCCTACGATGAAGAGCGAAACATTAACGACGTTCGGCAGCGTTCCATGCAGCTCATTGTAGGCATGAATCGGGCGTTACAACAGTTTGTGCCTGGGCAAGTTGCCCGCTATGACGATGAGTTTGAGCCACGCGCTTTCGGCGACAATATTCAGAAATGGGGTACTACGCTGATCCTGATTGAGTCGGGTGGCTTTAAAGGCGATCCAGAAAAGATGACCATTCGAAAACTAAATTTTGTTGCCATTCTGACCGCTCTGAAAGCCATCGCCGATGGATCCTACAAGCAGGAAAATAGTACAGATTATCAGGCTATTCCCGAAAATGGCCGTGCGCTGTTCGACGTACTTATTCGTAATGCAACCGTCATCCGGGAAGGCCGACCTGTTATTGTGGATATTGGGATCAATCATAATGAAGTCAATAGTAAATCCGCAAGCGCATTTTACTACAAGAGCAGTGTTGACGATATTGGCGATCTGTCAACGTTTTACGGGCTGGAAGAAATCGACGCCACCGGTTTAACCCTGGTTCCGGCTTATATGTACCCAGATACACTCGATTCGGCAGCTGACCTCGCTAAGCTCGATTTGCCAGCCCTCCGACGCGATGGTATTGTGGTGTTTAACGTTCGAAAGGCACAGAAAGAAAATCTCCCGACTCAGGCTGTTCATCTACTGAGTGAAGGCGTATTGCCCGCCCAACCGCTTGAGTTAGAACAAATCCCAACATTCTTATTGAAAAAAGGCAATAAAATTCAGTACCAATTTGTCAATGGTTTTTGGAAAGAGAACCAAAGCGCTCCGCAAAACGGGGTGATTGATTAGGTATAACGCAAGCGTAATAATGGCGTAACATTCATATAATACCAGGCGATTACCTTTGTTAGAAATAGTCTTGCACAAACAGGCAAACTGTCTCTAATTCTTCATATTGGTGTCGCACGAAAGACCAGAGCCTTGTTCTGGTTTTTTCTTTTGTGGAGAATCCCAATAGCTCAAGGTAAATCTCTAGTTTACTCATAACGTTCACGCTTGGCGAAGCCAAGCGTGAACAGTAACAACAGAAAATAGTCATATCACAAATCGCCCGACTATTCAGCCGGGCGATTTGTGATAACAAGAAAGTGAAACTAGGTTTAGAACGTATACCGCGCGCCAATCTGCATCTGCCAGCGTGAACCAAGCGGATCAATTGAATAGGGAGCCGCCGGAGCTGACCAGGTAAAGGTTGGGTCGCCGGTTGTCGGGTTGTTTGTCCGAGAGAGACCAATCGATGCCGTCGAGTTGAATGTGTTGGGAGAGAAATAAGAATAGCCCAGTTTTTTGTCCAGCAGATTCAGGAAATTAATAATGTCGTAGCTGATCTGAATCGACTGACGGCCTTTCAATTTGAACTCATGCAGAAACCGCAGATCCATCGTATTGTTCCAGGGTGTACGTCCACCGTTACGCTCGGTAAAGGTTCCTTTACGTGTTTTTAGATACGAATCTGACTCCACAAAGGCCATAAAGTCAGTTGCTTGTGTTCCTGTTGGTAAAAGCTTCTGCGCTTCGGTCAGGTCTTTAGGAATATAGGCTAAGCTATTGGCCTGTCCTGTTCCATCAACAGTTGAGTTGATATAGCCCCACGAAAATGGTGTGCCCGATTGTAAGGCGTAGAACAACGTAACGGTAGTCGCATTCCGTGGATTCCATAGCTTACGGTAGTTGATCGTACCCACAATGCGGTTCCGAATATCGAAATTTGAGTAAGCTAGCTGGGGATTGTTTGGGTTCAATGACTGGTTCAACTGCCAGTTCGATTCCATTGAATTTCGGATACCGTTTGTCAGGTCATACGATTTTCCGTAGGTATAAGCTGTTGAAAACCCGAAGCCAGCAGCGTAGTTCTTTTGGATCTGAGCCGTAATACTGTACCGATACCCTTTATTGGTGTTCGATAACAGGTAAGCGTTCGCAAAATTATTATCGATCCGCTGAGCACCCGCCGATCCGTTTGCGGCTACATAAATTGGCTGCTGTTGTTGCGTATCATAGCTGTAATACCGAACTACATCTTTGGTATTTACCTGCTGAAACTTCAGGTCCTGAATCACTTTCGTGTACAAACCTTCAACGGTAAGCTTATAGCCATTTACTGTATAATCGACGGCGATGTTGTTGCGGAACATCTGAGGCATTTTGAAATTATTGTCAATCAGGTCGACCTGAGTCCGGGTTACACCGCCGTTGGCTGGGTTATTATTGATCAGTAATCCGCCGTTCGGAACAAGTGGGTCGCCTACCAGTTTGGTGGTTGCCGTGGCGTTGTTATTAAAGTCATACGCACCGTAGCCTACGCCATTGTTGTAGAACGCATAGCCTAACCAGGCAAATGGAATCCGACCGGTAAACAGGCCCGTTCCACCCCGAATAACTACGCTTTTGTCGCCCTTTACATCGAAGTTAAAGCCTAAGCGAGGGGAAATCTGAACATTATTCAAAAAGCTATTGGTAATTTGGTTTAGGGGTGTGAAGCTATAGGTAGTACCCATATTCGTTGGATCACCAGCCGACCCCGTTACCTGTGAGCTAAGCGTTGGCTTGTTTGGCAGGCCTGAGTAATCGAAACGAACACCAGGAGAAAGCTTCAGACGGTCGCTAAGCTGAATATCATCCTGAACGTAGAAACTCATCAGGTTGACATTGAAGTGTGCATATGGATTGTTGAATTGCGTATCCAGGTTGTTCGTGGCATCACCAAAGGGGTAGGAGCCTCGAACCCGGTTCGGTAATTTGAGGAAGAAATTATCCAAACCACTTCGGGCAGGCGTATTCGAAGCGGCAATAGCTCCTGTACCTGCGTAAGAAATCCGTCCGTTAGGCGAATTGACAAACCCGTAGTCGATCGTGTAAAATTCGTTGTGTGTACCAACCGTAAAGGTATTTTTTCCCAGATAGAAGGTAAAGTTATCGGTTACCTCAAAGGTCTTCTGACGCAGGTTGAATACCGATGCTTCCCGGTCATTTCCTAAAAATATGGTACCGCCATTATAGGCAATCTCAACTTGTGGAAAGGTCCTGACATTGGATAAGGTGTTTCGGAAATCATGAACGTTTGAATAACCCAGGATCAAACTGTTTGACGCCCGACCACCAAACTGACTTTTTAACTCAGCAACTGTGCTACTTTGATTGTTGGTCTGTTTAAAGTTGATACTACCAAACCGGAAATTTTGTGCATCCCGTTCCAGGTTCGTTGCTTCTGAAAACACCGTATTGTTACGGATACTCAACTGGTTTTTGTCATTAATATTCCAGTCAATACGGTTGAATAACTTCGTGCTTTTAGCATAAATCGAGTAGTCGCCATACGAACCAGCATCAAGGCCATAGTTTGTTTTGACAAAATCGCTGATTTGCTGGGCAACGGCAACGTCTTTAATCAAGGAGCTGGGTGAACCAGCCTGAAACTGGACGGGGTCCTGCCTACGGGTAATTTCTTCGTTGGTGAAGAAAAAGAGTTTATTTTTGATAAGCGGAAGCCCTACCCGGACGCCTGTTTGATACTCGTAAAATGTACTGGGCAGCTTTTCTTTGGCATCCGATGCACCATTCCATGAGCCGGTTAAGCTGGCATTTCGGGTAAATCCATAAACGGAACCTGTTACTTCATTGGTGCCACTGCGTGTTACTGCATTGACCGATCCACCCAAAAAGTTACCCAGGCGTACATCAAACGGTGCCACGGCAACCTGAATATCCTGAATGGCATCGAGGCTAATTGGATTTGTACGTGTACTCGAACCCGGTTGGCCTGATGTGCCGGTTGATCCGCCTAGCGAGGGACTAAAACCAATGGCGTCGTTATTGATCGCGCCATCTACGGTTACATTATTATACCGGAAGTTCGTACCCGCAAATGAGTTGTTATTATTAACCTGTGGCGATAAACGCGTCATATCGGTCAGGCTCCGCGAAATAGTGGGTAACCGGCGGATGGTTTCTCCACTCACGCTGAGACCTGCTCCCTGCCGTTCTGCTTCCCGATTGGCTTTCACGACAACTTCGCTTAGTTGTGTGCTGGCATCCTGAAGGGTAAAGTTAAGATTAGTTGTTTCGCCCAGTTGAAGTACAACATCATTACGACTGGCGGTTTGATAACTTACATAGGTGACAACGACTTCGTAAGGACCACCTGCATTCATATTATTAATACGGTATCGCCCGTCAATATCTGTAACAGCGGCATATTTGGTGCCAGTTGGCGTGTAAACTGCTTGTACCGTTGCTCCAACCAGGGCTTCTTTCTTGGCATCGGTAATATGTCCACTAAGCCCGCTGGTCGTTACTTGTGCCCAGGTGGCCAATGGGGCTATAAAAAGGATAAGTGCAACTAGTACAGAAGGAACAAGTAATTTCATTTCAAACTATATTGGTGATTTCCAGTGCAAAATTCATGGAAAACCACACTGGGCCTGTTAGCTGTATGTTATGAAAGAGGTATGTATAATTAAGAAATTGTTAAGGACGGGTATTTGTGTATAATCTATTGGTAATAGAGGCCGTTTGGTAAATGAGTTGCGATTTTTTAATGGTTGATCTTACCTTGTTCGCTTGCAGATGCGTTACGTCAAAATCACCTTTTCGCTCAGTACCCAAGTAAGTCGATGAACTTTTAGGATATTTGTGAATGTTCGGCATTAAACTTGTAGAAGTGGAGATATAAGTCAAGAAAATGTTCCTTTATTTGAAACATTTTCCACGGAAGCCTAATAAGTTTTGGCTGAATGTGAAGTACTTACTAATTTGCCCACATGCATTCAAGTAGTACCTGCCAAACTACAGGCATTACCATTTACTATAACACCCTTAGTCACCGTAACAATGATCTCTAAGAAAGCGAAGTATGCCATTAAGGCGCTTAAGGTTTTGACTGAAGAGTACGGGAAAGGTCCCGTCCTGATTTCGTACATTTCAGCGAAAGAAAATATCCCCAAAAAATTCTTAGAGGCTATCCTCCTGGAACTTCGTAACCACGGTATTCTGCAGAGTCAGAAGGGGAAAGGCGGTGGTTATCTGTTACGTGTTGATCCGGGTCGGGTAAATCTGGCGCAGGTACTTCGCGTAATTGATGGGCCCATTGCACCAACTCCCTGCGTATCGTTTAACTTCTATGTGAAGTGTGATGACTGCAACGACGAAGTCACTTGCGCACTACGACCTATTATGGAGCGGGTGCGGGATGCGAACCTCGGGGTATATGAAAATACAACCTTGCTAACGTTCCAGAATCCGGCTTCACTCGAAACGAAAGAAATTCCCATAGGCACTAATACCGCCGAATTGGTTGAATCGTCAGCGAATCGAATGACTGCCTAAGGTAAGTTATTAGTTAAAAGTGAAGTAGGTGTAGTAAGTGGCTGACGCGATTGTATTGCTTTTCGCGTCAGCCACTTACTACACCTACTTCACTTTTAACTAATCGACTTTACGCTGGTTGGTGTTCTTTCCGTAGCAGATCATTAACCGTTTTTACCGGATTGAACGTAATAAGGGGTACTTCTACGAAAATCGTATTCCAGTCGGCCATAGCGCCGTTCCATAGGCCGGGCAACTCCTGCGCCTTGAGATCTTTTCCATCTTTCGATTTAGCTGTAATGAAGCCCGTTAGTGGATCACGATAAGCAGGAAGATCATATTTGCGTCCGTTATGGTCTTTCAGTCCACAAACTAAATCAACTGGATTGAAGTGGGTAGCCTCATCAAAAATGGCTTTTTGGGCTGGGTTTGCTAAGTCAATTTGAGCTGACTCAACCACCTGTAACGAAACGGAACCATCCTGATTTCTGGCCCAGAATGGCCCACCACCTGGTTCGCCAACGTTTTTTACCATCCCGCAGGCACGTACAGGCCGATCCAGTTTCCGACGGAAGTAACCTACCTTCTCCTCTTTCGACAAGTCCTCGAAGCCCTCTGGAGGTAGCGTAAATAGGGTACGGCGGAAAAGCTCGTCGGCTTCGGCCAGGTAACCATCACTCACCTCTTCGCTGTCCAGCAAACCCTGTATCCGGGCAATCTGTTGCTGAGCATCGAGCAATACGGCTGCCAGCACTTTCTTGTAGGTTACAGTTGGCTCTTTAATCTCATCAGGAACAACATTGTCAATGTTTTTAATAAAAACGATGTCAGCCTGAATATCATTAAGATTCTCGATCAGTGCACCATGACCCGCCGGACGGAATAATAGTGATCCATCAGCGTTACGGAAAGGCGAATTGTCCAGGTTTACCGAAATGGTATCCGTCGATTTTTTCTGTTCAGAGAACGTAATATCGAAGGTAACACCCAGCCAGGCTTCGTAATCGGCTTTCTGTTCGTCAATTAGTGTCTCAAACCGGTCGCGGTGTTCGGGCGAGACGGTGAAATGGATTTTAACCAATCCATCCGAATTGGCGTAGGCGGCTCCTTCTACCAAATGCTCTTCTACCGGTGTACGAGGACCGTCAATGTATTGGTGGAATTTAAGTAAGCCTTTGGGCAAACTGCCGTACTCCAGACCTTCGTCAGTCAGTAAAAACTGTAAAACGGTTTTCCTCTCATTTTCGGCAACGGCTTTGTCCAAATCTTGGCCCTTGGCTGCCATTGCGGCTTTCAAGTCTTCATAAAAAGCAAAGTCGGTCAGTCGGGCAAACACTTCATCGACCGATTTGTCTGATTTGCCATCCATGGCGGCAAACAGCGATTTAAACATTCGGGTCGCGGCTCCCGAAGCCGGCACGAATTTGACCAGATCACGCTCATGAGCAGCCGCATCGAAGCGGTGAATGTAGGCCGGTATCTGGTCTTCCTCAATTCGAACGATACCATCGCCAATAGTAGCGGCTTTGATGACGTTTAGGAATGGGAAGCCGTGAACGAAATAGTTTATCTGTTGGTCAATCTGGTCGAGCGATACGCCCTGTACCAGAATCTGGTCCTGATCCTGCTCAGTAAATGCCATATTGATAATAAAGGTATAATAGCGTTAGGAACGGGTGGCAAATTGGGTATTTCAGCAATATGACGCAAATCAAATTAAGGTAAAATCAGTAGGAAAGGTTAATACCAATTACCTGATTCTGGATTCTGCCCTTACTTTTGCCTAGTTCCAAATGCCAACACTTTGTTATGAAACTAATTGCGTTTGATGCCGACGACACGCTATGGGTTAACGAACCAAACTATGTAGATGTTAAAGAGAAATTATGTGAACTGCTGTCGCACCACATCGATCAGGAGACACTTGCCCTGCGATTTTATGATGCGCAGATCAGGAACCTGAACATATTTGGATATGGGGCCAAGAGTTTCATTCTCTCAATGATTGAAACGGCAATAGAGTTAACAAACGGAGCCATCACAGGTACTGAGATTCAGCAAATTATCGACATTGGGCGACGGTTAATCGACTTCCCGATTGAGGTGTTCGATGGTGTGCCCGAGGTATTGGAAATGCTCTCTAAACGATTTGACCTAATGGTGCTGACCAAAGGTGATCTCTTCGATCAGGAAAGCAAGATAGCCCGCTCAGGCTTAGGCCATTATTTTAAGCATGTTGAAATCGTCAGTGAAAAAAACGAACAGGCTTATCTGCGAATATTACAACGATATACTATTCAACCGGCTGATTTTCTGATGATTGGCAACTCACTTAAGTCGGATATACTGCCCGTGGTTCACATTGGTGGACGAGCGATCCATATACCCTACTCGATCACCTGGGCGCATGAGCAGGTTGCCGATGAGCAGCTAGCTGGTAAATCGTTTACAACGCTGGAGCATATGCGCGAGTTACTGGACCTGCTCTAGTGAGTTAGGCTGACTAATCGTTTATCGTATTGGATTAGTGCTTCAACTAAAACTTGGTCAGTTAGTTCGTGGGAAGCAATAAAGTTGGCGAAGTCCGATCCCATACTGGGCAAAAAGCGGCTGAGCGAGTATTCAGTAGGAATGATGAACTTAGGCCGTTCCCCTTCTTTCTGAATGTATAGGTCGCCTGTTAAAATGTATTCTGCAGCAAAGCGATCTTCAGGCAGAACTCGAGAGGTATATAATTTCCAATCAATAGGTCTGAGCCGTTTTGTCCATCGACGAACTAACTTAGTCTTACCATCATATAAGACCTCGAAATAAGTTACTCGCTTCACCTTTACTACTTTATACTGATCGGCAATAAATCGTCGACCTTCGAACGTAAATTCGTCAGGTAAAGCCTGCACGACATCCGTAGAATCGTTCAGACGCCAATATATCTGATCAAAAACAATATTATAGGCAATCTGGGCGGGTACCTCCTGCTGGTTTCTATAAATTAAATAACCCTGATGCCAGACAATATCTCCTAAATACGGACTCCCCAGATAGGTAATTCCTTTACTTGTATCTGTAGTAACTAACCGCCCCTTTTTATCGTAAATGATAGTACGCTGTCCAAAACAGGAATTGTACACAAATACATTAGAGATAATGACTAATAGAAAGGTGGGGATTTTCATGATATAGGATTTATTAGCTTTATAATGCGAATAAACCTATTTTCATAGATTTTGCCCAGTAGGATTGATAAATTAATCAGTTTTTAAGTGCCTGTTAAAGAGGAAATTGGCAAGTTAAATAGCCGGCCTTATACCACTGTAAAACTATCAGCATCCAGATTTGCCGGAAACTTCGTCCGAAACGCCCGCAGCTCATCCAGCGAGAGTGTTTGCTGATGGACTATTTCTGTGTCAGAGTGTCGAAAAAGCACATCTCCCTTGAAGTCAACTACGGCTGAGTCCCCTGAATAGAGATGGCCCGTATGGTCTGTACCTACCCGGTTGACCCCCGCCACATAGCTTAAATTCTCAATAGCGCGAGCTTGCAGAAGTATATTCCATGGATTACGTCGGACGGATGGCCAGTTCGCCACGTAAAGCAGTAAATCGTACTCGAAATCGGTAGAATCGGCCTGGCGGTTACGACTCCAGACCGGGAAGCGCAGATCGTAACAAACGAGTGGGCAAATACGCCAGCCTTTCCATTCTTTTATAATTCGGCGAGTTCCAGCCGTATAGACCTTGTCTTCGCCAGCCATCCGAAACAGATGACGTTTGTCGTACGTATCGAACTGACCATCAGGCTGCATCCAGATCAGTCGATTGAAATAACCCCTTTTTTCCTGTACTACATAGCTACCCGTTACTACCGCGCCCGTTTGTGCCGCCATTTGCTTCATCCAACGGAACGTTGTCAGATTCATAGGCTCAGCTACGGCCTGTGCCTCCATGGTAAAACCCGTTGTAAACATCTCGGGCAAAACAATCAGATCCGTTGGCTCGGCTAAATTAAAAATACGCTCCTCCAGCATAGCCCGATTTGCTACGGGGTCGTGCCAGTAAAGTTCAGTTTGGAGGAGGGTGATGTTCATTGGAAGGAGGAAAGGGAGGAAAGGGAGGAAAGGGAGGAAAGGGAGGAAAGGGAGGAAAGGGAGGAGTTGTTAATCCTTCGTCCCTTTACTCCCTCTCCTCCTTTCTCCCTTTATTTAGGAAACTTCATTTTATACTCGGCGTCCGTTTTGCCTTTCGAGATGTCGGCTAGTTTTTTCTTGATAAGCGTCCGGCGGAGGGTAGGTAGGTAATCGGTGAAGAGCTTACCATCGAGGTGGTCGTATTCATGCTGAATGATACGGGCAGCCATGCCTTCATATTCTTCTTCATGCTCCTTCCAGTCGATATCGAAGTAGCGAATTACGATAATCTCGGGTCGGAACACTTCGCCCCGAATGCCCGGAATACTCAGGCAACCTTCTTCAAATCCCCAATCGTCGCCCGCTTCTTCAATGATTTCGGGGTTGATAAATACTTTTTTGAAACCGATCAGCGTAGGATCAATATCTTCTTCTGGCTCGTCTTCATTCAGCGGTTCACCATCTACTACAAACATTCGAATACTTTGTCCAATCTGTGGTGCTGCCAGACCCACGCCCGATGCGGCATACATCGTTTCGAACATATTCTCACTCAGCGTTTTCACGTCGAGGCTATTGGGTTCAATATCTTTGGCTCGCTTCCGTAAAACCGGGTCGCCGTAGGCAATAATTGGGAGAATCATAATTTTAATGAATAATGAATAATGTAAGGTGGATAATGACATAGCGAACATTGTGCATTATCCATCTTACATTATTCATTATCGTTTACTTTCCATATATGACTGAAGAATAATGGCCGCGCTTACTTTGTCAATATTTCCTTTCACTCGCCGGTCTTTTTTGGTACTTCCACCTGCAATCATCGCTTGTAGTGCCATGACAGACGTAAATCGTTCATCATGCCAATAAACCGGAATGTCGGGCAAAGCGTTCTGCAAGTGCGTCACGAACTTCCTGACACGGGGGGTGTTATCCGTATCCAGACCATCCAGTCCCTTGGGTAATCCAACAATAAAAGCTTCAACGGGCTCTCGCAAGACGTAGGCTTTCAGGAACTTCAGAACTTCATGCGAAGGAACTGTTTCCAGCGCCGATGCAATGAGCTGTAAAGGGTCCGTAACGGCGATGCCCGTACGTTTCATGCCGTAGTCGATTGATAAGAGTCGCGCCATTTTGGTAACAAAGGTACGAAGGGTGGGGGAAGGGGCAAAGAGCAGGGTGCGTAGAGCACGGAGCTGGATGGAAAAAATGCCTGATGCCCTAGCTTTTAGGCCGAGTTCCCGGCTCCGCGCTCCCTGCACCCTGCATCTGGCCCCAGGCGTCTACATCCTGCCAGGTATCCAGATCAATGGCGGCTAACGGGAATGGAATCTCAGCACAGTCGCCAGCGTATTGCTTGATGAGTTTGCGAGCACCTATATCGCCCGACAGTTGCATAAATTCGGAACCGTAGCGAATATCGAATAAAGCAGGAACACCCAGATGACCAGCTTCTCCGTAACGGCAGGCAACAATACCCCGACCTGTCTGTTGCTGAGTTGTGATTAACTCTTGTAGAAGATCGGTAGTAACATAAGGCTGGTCGGTCAGAACAACCAAAAAAGCATCGACAGGTTCATCGGTCAGTGCCTTTAAGCCGACTTTGAGAGATGACGCCATCCCTTCAGGCCAGTTGGGGTTTAGTACAACCTGGAGGGGTAGATCAGCAAGTTCGGGTTGGATTTGTTCATAGTTCGAGCCCAGAATGGCAATCACTGGACCTGATTGTAGCGATAAAGCAGCATCGGCAATCTGCCGAATGAGTGTTTTTCCGTTATGAGTGAGCAACTGCTTAGGTTGACCGCCCAGTCGGGTTGAAGCACCCGCGGCTAAAATGATCGTGGCAATAGGCATGCTTAGATCGTATCTACACCGATGCTGTCAGAATCAATAGGATCTGCCTGCCGGCCATGATTTGCCGAGTTGCCAGAAAGTCGCTCGTGAATGGGACCGGTTTTGTCTTTGAGAAAACCACCAGCACCTTTCGTAAAAAAGGCTTTGATCTCGGCCATAATCGATAAGGCAATTTCATCCGGCGTTTCGGCGCCAAGGTCAAGCCCAATAGGGGCGTGAACGCGATTGAGGGAGGCATTACTAAACTGTAGCCCATCTTTTTTAAATTCCTCCTGCATCTTATCGAACCGTTTGCGTGGTCCCAGCATACCAATATAGAGCACATCGGTAGTCAGCAGCTTTTCCAGTACAGCCTTATCGTAATTGAAATTGTGCGACATCAGCACGGCGGCTGTTCGGTTCGTAATCGTCAACTGATCAATAACCACTTCCCGACCCGCATAGAGCACACAGGTAGCCGCCGGAAATCGTTTGGGCGACAGGTGCGCAATGCAATCATCGGTAACGGTAACCTGCCAGCCGAGTTCGCGGGCAAGTTTAGCTACAGGAATGACATCGTAACCTGCTCCAAAAATGACCAGTTCAATACCTGGATCGATTCGCTCAATGAATATCTCCGCACTTCCCGACAATACAGAATAGGAACGAGTCAACGGCTTACCTGTATTGAATACGCCCTGCATATCGTCGTGTAGCCAGGCGGGTATCGATTCGGTTGTTTGCTCCGTGAGCATAAACCGATTACCCGGAGCCAGCCCTGTAAATTCATCGCTTTTCAAGACTGTGGCCAGAGACCGAACGTCGCGTTTCTGCGTGAACTCTTTGAGTAAGGCAATTGGATTTTGTGAGCTAATGGGGTCAATTGGCTCAATCAGCACGTCGATAATGCCATTACACCCCAGCCCAACGCCAAAGCTGTTGGCGCCATCGTCCATCGTATCGTAGGTAACAACAATCGGTTCTCCATCGAGCATTACCTGCCGCGCTTTGCGTAATGCATCGCCTTCCAGACAGCCGCCACTAATGGCTCCTTCCCAACGACCGTCGTCGGTAATAAGCATACGAGCACCCGGCCGACGGTACGACGAACCTTCGACCCACACAACCGTGGCCAGAGCGGCTTTCCGTTGCGAAAAGTCAATCTGTTCAAAAACGTCAACGATACGGGTTATTTCTTTCATGACTATTGGGTTTGAAATTTGAGGTTCGTAGTTTGAAGTTGCTGACGCACATAGAACTTCAAACTACGAACCTCAAACTTCAAACTAAAAATTACACCTTTTCTAAATCAAACGGCAACCGACGAACACGTTTACCGGTTGCTGCAAAAACGGCGTTTGCCAGAGCGGGTGCTAACGGTGGTAAACCCGGTTCGCCAACTCCTTTTATGGTTGGACCGCCTTCTGCCAAAATATGCACCTCAACTTCCGGCATTTCGTTAATGCGCACCATCCGGTTGGCATCAAAATTTTTCTGAACGGCACGGCCATTTTCAAACGTGATGCCGTCCTTCGTTGCGGCTGTTAAGGCCATGGCAATGGCACCTTCAACCTGCGCCTTTACGGTGTCGGGGTTAACGACGGTGCCGAGGTCAATTACGCAATAAACCTTATCAACCGTAACACCGCCAGTCTTGTTTTTCGATACTTCGACAACCTGACCCGCCAGACCTGCGAAAAATTCCCATTGGGCAACGCCCCGCCCTTTGCCAGCCGGAAGCGGTTTGTCCCAACCAGATACTTCTTTCAGTTTCGTGAGTACCCGTTTGGCATCGGTATCTTTCGTGAGCATTGCCAGTCGGAACGCCAATGGGTCCTGGCCTGCTTTGTGAGCCATTTCGTCTATGAAACACTCATGCGCAAACGCCAGGGTCGAGCTGGTTACTGATCGCCAGTAGGTTAGTGGTACGTGGGTTTCGGCGTGAACATAGCGGGTGTTCAGGTTTGGGATCTCGTATTTCTGCTCGTTGGTTCCTTCAAGCATAGTCCCGTCGGGCTTGGTTTTATCGTACTTCTCGTTCATTGTCGCGTCGATAGACGGCGAAATGACCTTGTGCTGAAAGGCAATGGCTTTCCCATCGGCCGATAACGCCCCTCGCATGGCGGAGAACGTCATGGGCCGGAATGGCCCCAATTGGGTATCGTCTTCGCGGGACCAGATAACTTTAACCGGTTTGCCAATGGTTTTCGACAAAAGTGCGGCTTCAGTCGCGAAGTCCTGCGTAAGCCGCCGACCAAACCCTCCGCCATTGAACAGAACGTGCACCGTGATGTTATCAACAGGAACTTTCAACACCTTGGCGACTTCGTCTCGGACTAAATCACCCCCTTGCGACGATACCCATAGTTCGACCTTTTCACCCGGTTGATAGTGCGCCAGTGCGTTCATCGGTTCCATGGTCGAGTGACTCACGATTGGCGTTTCGTAGAACGCATCGAGTTGGGTCGGCGCATCAGCGAAGGTTTTGTCAAAATCGCCCGAGTTGTGACCAACTACACCATCTGTTTTGGCCAGCTCACGGAGGGTTTTCTCAAAAGCAACCGAATTGAACGTGTCATGACCCTGATGATCCCATTTTACTTTGAGCGCTTTACGGCCTTGCATAGCAGCCCAGTAGTTATCGGCGATAATGGCTACACCTTCGTAGCGATTCTTACCAACTACGCGCTCCACCTTCACCACCTGCCGAACGCCTTTGACTTTCAGCGACTGGGCCGCATCGAAACTTACCAGCTTACTGCCAAACACGGGGCAGCGTTCAATCGACGCATAAACCATGCCCGGCACTTTGGCATCCATACCAAATGTAGCCTGTCCGGCCACTTTCAGCGGGACATCGGGACGGGGCATCGACTTGCCCAGCATGGTAAACTGTTTCGGATCTTTCAGCTTGGGCTCTTTCGGAACCGGTAATTTTGCTGCTGGTTCGGCTAGTTGGCCGTAGGTTAATGTTTTACCCGTTGGTTTATGAATAACGGTGGCGTTGGCGGCAAAACACTCGTCGACGGGTACGCTCCATTGATCGCTGGCGGCTTTAACGAGCATTTCGCGGGCGGAGGCCCCTACTTTGCGCATCTGCGTATAGCCACCCCGAATGGAGCCGCTACCACCTACTGCCTGCGACCACATCCCTCCGTATTTGCTCTCACCCCCAGTTTGCCGAATAACGACTTTGTCTAACGATACTTCGAGTTCTTCCGCAATTAGGGCTGGAACCGACTGATACGTACCCTGACCAATTTCGGGCCGGGGATTCATAAGAATAATTCGCCCCGATTTTTCAATAATAATGTAAGGCGTTAGCTCAACCGATTCAGGTAGGGAGCTAAGGTTCAATATGGGGCTGGCCAGGCTTTCAATCGAAGGAAGGCCCAGCGCAAAAGCGGCTCCCGTCAGGCCAGCCGCTTTCAGAAAAGTCCGACGGGACGTGCCGATCTCATTAGCTATAGGTTTCTGGCTCATCGCTTACCGATTTTAGGGGTGGATTTCGGTGATTTAGGGGGAGCGGCCATCTCGGCTGATGCCGTGTGAATGGCTTGCCGAATGCGGCCATACGTACCACAACGGCAAATATTCCCTTGCATAGCCATATCAATATCGGCGTCAGTCGGCTTGGGTGTTTGCTTCAATAGCGCCACCGCCGACATAATTTGTCCGGACTGACAGTAACCGCACTGGGGCACCTGATGCTCAATCCAGGCTTTCTGAACCGGGTGATCGGCGTTTTTAGAAAGTCCTTCTATGGTGGTTATTTTCTGGCCAACCACCGCCGAAACGGGAACACTGCATGAACGGGTAGGATTGCCATCTACGTGCACCGTGCAGGCTCCGCATTGGGCAATACCACAACCAAATTTGGTGCCTGTGAGGCCCACTACATCGCGGATTGCCCATAGCAGTGGCATGTCGGGGTCCACGTCGACGATATGCGCCTGATTGTTAATTGTTAATTTTAGGGATGCCATGTCCAATTACGGATAAAAATCAGCGGTCTATTATACTGGGAAAGATACGGTTTTTACAGTATTTATCCGCGGGTTACTGTTTACTAGAGCATGTAGTTGTTTGTAAACCGTAAATTATACATACTGAGGGCATGGTATAATCAGCCATAAAATGACGTATAGAAAATTTTATATTTCCGCATGAGTTATACAGATCAACTGCTGGCGTACTATGAACGCGTAACGGAAGAATGCGTATCGGGCCTATCGCTCGATTGTGTTATTTTCGGATTTCATGATACACGATTGAAAGTGCTTTTACTCCGCTGGAAAGACACCAATGAGTGGAGCCTGCCAGGTGGGTTTATCTATAAGGCCGAATCGGTAGACACGGCGGCCGGGCGTGTACTTCGTGAACGTACAGGGCTGGATCAACTATTTCTGCAACAGTTTCACTTGTTCGGCGATGCGGTTCGATATGATACCGACGATACGTGGCAACGGTTAAAAATGCCCATGAAGTTTGGGGTGAATTGGCCCACTCGGACAATATCCATGGGTTATTACGCTTTAGTCGACTATACCAAAGTAACGCCCACCGTTGATTTTATGTCGGACGAATGCCGCTGGTGGGATGTTGGCGATTTGCCCTCACTGCTCTATGACCATCGACACATCATTGATGTGGCCCTGAAAACACTTCGGCTCCAGTTAAACTGGCAACCGATTGGGCTGAATCTGATGCCCGAAAAATTCACGATACCCGAATTACAACGCCTTTACGAAGCGGTACTGGATCGACCATTGGACGCCCGCAACTTTCATAAAAAAATAACAGGATTGAACATCCTGACTCGCCTGGACGAACGCCGGACGGGCGGGGCGCATAAATCGCCTTATCTCTATCAGTTCGATGAGGTGAACTACCAGAAAGCCTTGATTAACGGAAACCTGAATTTTGTTTGAGTTCGTCTCGCGAAGGCAGATTTGAGAATTTTTCTAGTGAGGTTTCTCAAAACCGAATTGTATGAACCGCTCGGTTTTGAGAAACCTCACTAGGGTCAGATTTGAGAATCTGACCCCACAAAAACCGCTCTGTGCTCTTTGTGTTTCTGTGTTCAATAAATAATGTTGTCTGACAACTTATCTTTGCTGAAAACGCTTTTTATGACTGCTCTCGATACTGTTTTAACCTATTACGACGCCTTTAATCGCAAAGATTGGGAAGGCATGCTCAACCTGCTCCACCCAAATGTTCAACATGACAGCAATCAGGGAGCTACCCGTTTCGGTAAAGAGATATTCAGCCAGTTCCTCCAGCATATGGACGATTGCTACGATGAAACCCTGACCGATATTGTCATTATGACGGAACCAACGGGGACTCGTGCGGCCTGCGAATTCGTGGTGAATGGTGTGTACAAAAAAACGGATGGCGATTTGCCAGCCGCAATGGGCCAAACCTATGTACTGCCCGCCGGTTCGTTCCTGGAGGTTGCCGATGGACTCATTACCCGTGTTACAACTTATTATAACCTACCGCTCTGGGAGTCGTTGGTTTTGGGGTAGTTGGGTGGACTCTGGCGCGGGTATTTACCCATGCCTTTTAATGAAGTCAGCATTTGCTGATGCATGAATAGCCAGTGGGCCAGCGAATGCTGGCTATAGTAAAAAGTACGGGTAAATGCCTGCGCCAGACACTCTAATCACATCTCCATTGCCAAGTATCTCCCCCTCTTCACTCACCTTTCTTAAGCTAACAGGATTAGCTATTCAAACGGTTTTCGACGATTTAGCGGCCTTACGGATCGCGGTCTTTTACGACTTCCCGTATTTGTACGAAGGCTCGGTTGAGTACGAGAAAACTTATCTGGAAACTTATGCCCGTGCTGAACGGTCATTTCTATTTGCCGTTTACGATGGTGATCGGATGGTTGGGGCTACAACCGCTTTGCCATTACGTGACGAAACGGGCGAAGTGCAGGCCCCTTTCCTGAAAGCAGGCTACGATCTGGATACGATTTTCTATTTCGGCGAAAGTATTCTGCTTCCCGCTTATCGGGGGCTTGGTCTCGGACATCAATTTTTTTCTGAGCGGGAAGCCCATGCTCAACAATTTGGTCAGTATAAAATGACTTGCTTTTGCGCTGTAAAACGTCCCGCTGATCATCCACTTCGCCCCGCTGATTATCAACCCCTCGATAACTTCTGGACAAAACGAGGCTATCAACGTGATGAAAGTCTGCAAAGCGAATTCGTCTGGCCCGACCGAAACGAGACTCTCGAAACCGCTAAACCAATGATTTATTGGACACGATTACTCCCCTAATCTGCCTACTGAACTCGTTCGCCAGTCTCTTTTTCCTAACATAAACCCTTTCCGGCAGTTGTTTTTGTGAATACAACACATAATACTATGAAAACAACCTCATCGGAAGATCGCACAATTGGGCTGGGAGTTATTGGTATGGGGGGCTTCGGGCTGTTCGCTGTTCAGCAGTTTTTGCAAACGCCCAACACAAAATTAGTCGCCATTGCTGGCTCGAAACGGGAGGAGTCTATTGTGGCTGCCAAACGATTTGGTGCCGAGACCTTGGGAAGTATTGATGAATTGGTCAATCACCCAGGTATTGACCTGATCTACATTGCAACTCCTCCGTTCATGCACTACGAGCAAGCTATGCTGGCCCTGAATGCAGGCAAACACGTTATCTGCGAAAAACCGCTGGCCATGAATCCTGAACAGGGTCGCGAAATGATCGAAACAGCGCGAGAAAAAGGGTTACTGATGGTTACTAACCTGATGCAGCGCTACAACCCAATGTTTGCTCGTGTCAAGCACCTGATCGACAAAAACCTACTTGGTGATTTTTTGCACGGATATTTTGAGAATTACGCGGGTGATGAGGGCCTCTCGCCCGAACACTGGTTCTGGGATCGTACGAAATCGGGCGGCATATTTATCGAGCACGGCGTTCACTTCTTCGACATGTTTACGGGCTGGTTTGGTGATGGAACGCTAAAAGCATCACAGGTTGTAAAACGCCCGAACAGTAATGATATTGAGGATCAGGTTCAGGCCACGGTTGAATATGGCGACGATACAAAGGGAAAGAAACTGGTTAATTTCTACCACGGTTTTACGCAAACGGGCCGGATGGACCGGCAGGAAATGCGGCTGTTATTTGAGCGGGGTGACATCACCTTGTTCGAGTGGGTGCCCACCCGAATGATTATGCGCTGCGTTGTTGATGAAGAAACCACCCGTGCGCTGATGGAGCTATTTCCGGGGGCTCAACTGAATGTAACAGCCAACATCGGCGGGAAAGACCGAACCTTAGGCGGACGCCACAAAAAGTTCGACGCTTATCAGCAAATTGAGCTTCGATTTGGCTTTGGTGATGAGAAACAGCACATCTACAGCGAATTACTTCGACTTATGTTCCGGGACCAAGTTAGAGCGATCCATTACCCCGAATCGCATCGAATAATTACGGAACAGAATGGACTCAATTCATTGCTACTGGCAACAGAAGCAGATCAATTAGCGCGTAGCTAGGGAAGTAGATAGAGGAGACGAGTTAATAAAAAAATTTAAAATAGTAGGTCGGGTCATTAAAATACCTGAAAACTAGCCGATTTTTTTCGACCTTTGTGGCTTCTCATCTTATCTCCGCATAGCGCATCATGATTACGGAGTCTACTCTACTCGACAACCCAGACGGACAATTGTCAGCAGCATTACCCACTGGTGGCCCTATTCAATCGGCCATCACCTACGAAAAAATTCCGACCCACATTTACGCCGACGCCAAAGATGCATCGCGGGCTGTGGCCCAGGAACTAGCCGATCTGATCCGTCAGAAACAAAGTGAAGGAAAGTCCTGCGTTCTCGGGCTAGCAACCGGCTCATCGCCTAAAACGGTGTATGCTGAACTGATTCGGATGCACCGCGAAGAAGGATTAAGCTTCCACAACGTTGTTTCGTTCAATCTGGACGAATATTACCCAATGGAACCCGACTCGCTGCAAAGCTACTGGCGGTTCATGCGGGAGCAGTTGTTCGATCATGTTGATATTCCAGAAGGTAATTACCATGTTCCCGATGGTACCGTTCGTACGGATAAGGTCGCTGAATTCTCCAAGAAATACGAGGCTGAAATTGAAGCCGCTGGTGGACTGGATTTTCAATTGCTGGGTATTGGTGGAAATGGCCACATCGGGTTCAACGAACCAGGCTCGCTGATCAACTCACATACGCGTTTGATGATGCTCGATAACTCGACGCGGGCTGCTGCCTCCGTTGATTTTGGGGGCTTACCCAAAACACCACGCAAAGCCATTACGATGGGAGTTTCGAGTATTCTAAGCGCCCGACGCGTGGTTCTGTTGGCCTGGGGTGAGCGGAAAGCGCCTGTTATTCGTGGAGCGGTAGAAGGACTGGTTACAGAATTAAATCCGGCTTCCTACCTGCAAACGCACCCAAACGCGTTGTTTGTAATTGACGAAGCGGCTGCCTCTGAGTTGACCCGTATGAAAACACCCTGGCTGGTGGATTCTGTGGTTTGGGACAACAAAATGAAGAAAAAGGCCGTCACGCATTTGTCACGGACACTTGGTAAGCCCGTTTTAAAACTAACCGACCGGGATTATAACGACAATGGTATGAGCGATTTGCTTGCTCAATACGGTCAGGCGTATGATATTAACATTGATGTTTTCAATCAACTTCAGCATACCATTACCGGCTGGCCGGGCGGCAAGCCAAACGCCGATGATACCAATCGGCCTGAGCGGGCATTGCCTGTTCAGAAACGCTGCCTGATTTTCAGCCCGCACCCCGACGATGACATCATCTCGATGGGGGGCACATTCCAGCGTTTGCGTGATCAGGGCCACGAAGTGCACGTCGGTTATCAAACGTCGGGTAACATTGCCGTTGCCGACGATGAAGCCTTGCGTTTTGCTGACTACGTAGTCGACTTCAATACGAAGTTTGGGATCAAAAGTCCCGAAGCAACCCGGATTTTCCAGGATGCAGCCGCTTCATTACGGGAGAAAAAAGACTCCGAAATGGACACCATGGAAGTGCGTTACGTGAAAGGACTGATTCGGATGGGGGAAGCCAAATCGACCTGCCGGTTTGTTGGAATTCCTGTTGAGAATGCTCACTTCATGAACATGCCGTTCTACGAAACAGGTACCGTGGACAAGAAGCCGCTCAGCGAAGAAGATATTAAGATTACCATGGCGTTGATTGAAGAGATAAAGCCTCATCAGATATACGCTGCCGGTGATCTTGCCGATCCGCACGGTACGCACAAAGTCTGTTTAGATGCTATTTTTGAGGCTGTTCGTCGGTTGAAACATAAGAACTTCATGAAAGACTGCTGGGTTTGGCTCTATCGTGGAGCCTGGGCTGAGTGGGACATTCATGAAATTGAAATGGCCGTACCCATGTCGCCGGATCAGGTAATGAAGAAGCGACTTGGTATTTTCAAACACCAATCGCAGAAAGACGGTGTTGTGTATCAGGGAACCGACTCCCGGGAATTCTGGCAACGGGCTGAAGAGCGTAATGGCGCTACGGCAGGCCTCTACAACCGGCTCGGTCTGGCCGAATACGAAGCTATGGAAGCGTTTGTGCGCTGGCGGTTTTAAGTAAGTTTCTCAAAAATAAAAAGCCTCCTGCCTGCTGTTAAAAGCAATAGGCAGGAGGCTTTTTATTTACCCACGCTTTAGGCCGAGCCCAGAGTTATTGCGGGTTGATTATCAGTCTGTTTACGAACTTTCGTTACTTCCCATGTCAAACCGAGAACAGTGAGCACATAAATAGCTGAAACAAGCAACGGTAAGATGGTAAAACGGTCGTCAGGAAAAAGATACCAGCAAGTAACTACTCCCAATGCTCTTATCAGTGCATGCAACTGGCATATAGTGCTGTTATATAGCCAGCCAATAATAGGCCAGTGAAGGCTCATGCCAATGGCCAGGCAAAGTGGCACCAGCGATTTATTGACACCACTCGCGGGAATTGTGATACCCCAACTGAGCATCATAGCGAATAGAGCAAAAGGAATCAGGCTTGCCAGGGGTGTTTTAACTATCAAATTAGATTTAAACGGTTTTTGTAAAACCAATCCTAACGGAAATAATAAACCACTTGTAAAAAAGGCTGTCAGTACCCACTGAGCCGGTTTTAAACAAAAGCCAGCAATGCCAAGGGTAAACCAGTAAATAGCACCTGCCACGGGCAGCGAAAGACCTGCGTTGGCAACCAGGAAAAATTGTTGTTTATGGTCTATAAGTTCTTTGTGAAAGTTCATTGGTAAAGTGAGAGTAAATGCGTGAGGAGTTATGGACTAAGTTAAAATTAGTAGGTCAAACCAGTGAACCCGTTATTAAAGCCGATAAACTGGATTAATTGTCGGATCAACAGCACTTTAAGTAGGTTGAAATTGCCTGATCCACCCATAAACTCTGTTAAAAAAAGTAGAGCTTACTCCTAAAAATTAACCGAACTAATCATTGTGATACAAAAATTGAATATACTTGCATTTATATATTGTAGTTATATTATATAATTCTACAACACCCTCCCTTTCAGCCCTATGACCAGACAGAACAAACAGAGAACATTTCGACTTTTTGCCTTACACGAATTTATTCAGGACCACTTTAGTAAGTCTGACTGGATCAAGGTTGGCTATCTGACAGATAGCCTTGAGTTGATTGAAGACCATCCTCGGTTGCTTCGTAGTCTGGATTTTAAAGATGATGATTATGAGGGCAACAGCTTGCAGGTTTTATCGAAATTGATTAGCGAAAGCACCAGTAACCTCTATGAAATCGAACGGTTTGTTGAAGCAAAAAAAGCAACGTTGATTCGGCCTGCCCGGGAAATGCCGGAATTTGTTTCAACGGTTCAGTCCGTTACGCCCGATCGGGTAATTACATTTGCTCCGGATGTATTTCGAATTCCGGCTAAATCCGTTGCGTCAAACGTCCTATCGGTAATGATGCCTTTCGAGAGTAAGTTTTCGGGCACCTATACCGCCATTCGGAACGTGTGTGCCCGGCTTGGAATCGACTGCAAACGGGCTGATGATATTTGGGATAATAGTATTCTGATTCAGGATATTTTCGATCTGATCTTTACCTCAAAAGCTGTCATCACCGATTTTACCGATCGTAACCCGAATGTGTTTTACGAAACTGGCGTTGCACATACACTCGGTAAACTGGTCATTCCTATCACACAATCCACTAGCGATATTCCATTTGACCTTCGGCATCACCGCGCCTTGACCTATCTCCCCAATACCGAAGGCTTATTGAAGCTGGAGAGAGATTTAGAGAAGAAGCTGATGAAGGTGTTCAGTTGATTCGTTAGACTTACTTGTTGTACCTTCGGGGAAACCTTTCTGGCTTTTATGCAATCCTCCATTTCGACACGTTCCGCCAGCACTCAACGTTCCGAAGTTAGTTCCGGCCGACTGCTTTCGCTTGATTTTTTTCGCGGTCTCACTGTCGCAGCGATGGTTACGGTCAATAACCCTGGCGATTGGGGCCACATTTATGCACCCCTAGAACATGCGCCCTGGAACGGATGGACACCTACCGATCTCATTTTTCCGTTCTTTCTGTTCATTGTCGGTGTGTCGATTACGTTTGCTCTGTCGGGAGGAAAGGAAAGGGATGGACAAATGGGGGAGCAGCGAGTTGTTGGAAAGATTGTGAAACGGAGTATTACCCTGTTTTTGTTGGGTTTATTTCTGAATTTCTTCCCAAAATTCGACATCTCAATTGTTCGAATTCCGGGTGTATTACAGCGTATTGCACTGGTTTACCTGGCCTGTTCGCTCATTTTTTTGAAAACGACCCCACGCCAGCAAGTGTATATTCTCTGCGGCTTGCTGGTAGGCTACTGGTTATCAATGACGGTCATTCCAGTGCCGGGTGTAGGTTATGCTAATCTTGAGCCGGAAACCAACCTCGCTGCCTGGTTTGACCGGACAATTCTGACGCCCGCGCACGTGTACAAACCGGCAAAAGTCTGGGATCCCGAAGGGCTGTTTAGTACACTTCCGGCTATCGGTACAGGCTTACTGGGTATACTAACTGGAACTTGGTTGCGAAGTGATCGGTCGGCCGCCGAGAAAGTAGCATGGTTATTCGCTGTGGGCTGTCTGTTAACCTTAGGCGGGCTAATCTGGGATAGCTTCTTTCCCATCAATAAAGCTCTCTGGACGAGTTCGTATGTGCTCCTGGCGGGTGGCCTGGCTATGCTTGGTCTGGCACTGTGCTATTGGCTGATTGATGTGCAACACTACAAACGGGGCGTATTGCCATTTGTAGCCTTTGGCGTTAATGCCATCACGGTGTTCTTTCTGTCGGGGTTGATTCCGCGTATTATGACCCTGATTCATGTTACCCAACCCGATGGTACTGAAATTGGCTCAAAAGAATATCTCTATCGAAACTTTATTGCTCCGTTCTTCGCCGATCCCAAAAATGCATCGCTGGCGGGTGCGCTGACATTTGTCTTGATTTGGTTTGGTATATTGTGGTGGATGTACCGGAAGAACGTGATTATTAAAGTGTGAATAGGTAGTAAGCAAGCATACATTCTCTTGCCTGCTGAATTACAGCCCCAGTTTTAACTGAGCACTTGTACCGAAACTTAATTTTTGGCCAGACTCGAAGCCTACCTGACGGGCATTAGCTATATAGCTGGCCGGAATAGTCACGATGTGTTTAATCCACACCACATCGGTATTCGTGGGTATGCGGTTACAGGACCAGATCATGGGATCATTCCAAGCGCCAGTTTGAATCGTATACATGCTGGAGCAGAGAGGGTGAGTTTGAAAGAAGTAGGATGTACTAAATGCTGAATTTATCGATGGATAACAAAGGGACTTTACCTGCCATTCGTAGGAAGTATTAGGCGTAAGACCCGTAATGCTAACGTTACCTGCATAGTTAGCTGTAGAAAGATTGGTAAGCGTAGTCCAGGTAGTGGTACCTGCTACCCGATAGCGGACTTCGCCCGGCGTGTTAGGCTCAGAAAAAGCAAATAACCAGTTCACGATTGCCGACGTATTAGTAAGATTGGTTACCGCAGGATAAGCCGGATAGGGTTGGCTACATGCGTTGGTTGTGAAATAAGTTTGATTAATTGAAAAATCACCTGTTTGCCCATCCGAACAGTGAGCTCTAACCTGCCACTCGTATTGAGTGCTACTGATTAAGCCAGTTACTACCAGGCTGGTTGTTGTTAGATTACTAAGCGTGGTGAAATCCTGTTGGCCTACCCGTCGATAGTTTACATCATAGGTAACCTCAAGGCCCATTTGTTTCCAGCTCAATAAAACCGAAGAAAACCGGGCGATTGCCGATAAATTAATGGGCGTCTGGCATTGGGTCGTAAAGTTTGGGCCTGCTGTAAAGGCGCCCACCTGCGTGTCTGAACAAAGCGTACTGATCTGCCATTCATAAGTTGTATTGTTCGTTAATCCTAACAGATTGTAAAAGCCTCCAGTCGATGAAGCTGTCAGACCATTGATCGTATACCAGTTTGGGGTGCCTATTGGACGGTAACTAATATTATACTGGGTATCGGGATCGTTTGAAATTGTCCATACCAGTTGTACTGATGTTGAAGTGATCAGTAAACTTTTCAGATTGTTGGCCACCAGTTGATTACAGCCAGTTGTAAACGTTTTCGTTACAGAGTAATTGGATGCAGTATTTGCTGTACACGTTGTTAGTACATGCCACTCATAGGTAGTACCAGCAACCAGACCTGTTAATGAATAGGAGGAAGAGGACAAGCCTGCCATAGTAGTCCAGGTAGGACTACCCACGGGTCGGTATTGAACGGTATAGGTAGTAGCCGGATCCGGTGAAGCACTTACCCCCCATTGGAGAATTGCCCCTCTGGAAGTAGGTATATTAGACAGTCCAGTGGGTGTTCGGCAGGTAGTGGTAAAGGTACTCAGAGTGGTATAGGGTGAACTTTCAACCGCTCCGCAAATATTTTTAACCTGCCATTCATAAGTTGTATTATTAGTCAGGCCCGCAGTCACGGTGTAGCTGCTGCCGTTGTATAATTCGTTTGGTATTCCACTAACTGTGATCCAGTTGGTTGTACCCACAGGCCGATAGCGAAGTTCGGCTGAGGATCCGGGCTCCCCAGAACCTATAGTTGACCAGGAAAAACTAACCAACTCTGCCCCTGGATTATTAGCACTCGTAAAAGAAGGAGGGTTGCAAGCTCCCGTTGTAAATGAGTGCGGGGTGGTATAATCCGAACCTATGGGAGGTGAGCCTGGGCAAACTGCCTGTACCTGCCATTCATAGGCCGTTTGAGATGACAGACCGGTTAACGAATAGGAGGTGGTTGAGTTGAAGGTAGTACCAGTCAGATTGCTAATAGTAGTCCAGTTGGTAGCCCCACTGGGTCGCCACTGAAGGGTATAGGCTTGATTACTAACCCCATTCCAAGATAGAGATGCCGAAATGCGGGTTGGGCTGCTGGCGGGAGAAGAGGGTGTGGGACAACCTGTTGTGAAACTCACGGGACCCGAATAGCTGGCACTACCTACTGCTCTTACCTGCCATTCATAGGCCGTATTAGTTGATAAACCGCCAAGGCCAGTATACGGCTCTGGTGTCGTGCCTTGTGTCATCCAGGTAGCTGCTCCCTGTGGACGCCATTGCACCTCATATTGTGCGCCTTCTCCTATACTATTCCAACTCAGTCGGGCGTAATCTCCCAGAATGCCAGTTGTGGTCAATCCGGTTATGGCAGGCACAACGGGTGTGATAATAGAAATAACTGAACTGATGCTGCCCGTTGTGGTATTAGAAGGACGAATTCGATAATAATAGGCTGTTTGTGGTGCGGCCTGGTTATCTCTAAATGCGGTTTGGTTGGTTGCTACGCCACCAATAGAAACAAAACCGGTTGTTGGAGAAGTAGATCGTTCAATGAAGTAGCCCATTTCATTGTTGGCGTTGTCTTTCCAGGTTAGCAGCACTGAAACGTTATTACTGGCTGCTGCTAGATTAGTAACAGGTGCTACATCCGTGGCGGGGAAATCGAGCGTGTAGGCCGTATGTGTTTGACGTAGGGCTAATCCAGCCTGCATTCGGTCGTACTGGCCAGGGGTGAAGTCGTGTGTGCAGGCAAAATAATAGGACATTATGTTGGTGACTAACGGCGTGAAGGCATCGCCATTGGCATCACGGATCGAGTTATCTGAATTATACTGCGGGCAACCATTCACATTTATGGTCAGGTTACTACTATTTGTGAATGGGTCTGCTGGTGTATCACAGATTAGATCGCCTGCAGAGCTGCAATTTGCGCCGGCTCCTCTTGTCACCAGTTCATTCGTAAACGACGTACCGTTGGAATTTCCAAATGTGTGAATCAGGCTAAAATTATGTCCCAGCTCATGGGGAATCACAAAATTGCCTACGTAATCTGCATCTGTATATTCACCTGCCAGGATAAACGACCGGGTTGAATAGATATAATTATCAGGATAATAGGCCAGGCCATTTAGCCCTGGCTGCAAAAACCGATTGACATAATACTGATTTAGTGCGTTGGGGGAGTCATAAGCATCTACCGACTGGTTGCCATACGTCTGATACATATCGTCATTATCAATATAATCAGGCGTAGTTCCGGCAAAGTAAAATTGGATGCCAAATCCATTTAATAAATAATAGTTGTTGGTGAGGGCTATTGCCTGATTCAGGTTAGCTAAACTAAAGCCCCCTGTGCCGTCGCTCTGGCGAATAATATGCGGGCGAATAGGTACATAGGTAATGGCGGTAAACGCAGTATTAGAGGCTCGTTTGCGTTGGAGAGCCAGATTAGCCTCTTGTACCAAAGACAACGCCTGAGCGGGTGTTAGATCTACTATACCACAAGTTGCTGAGTCAGATGGCAGAACTATCTGTGAACACGCGGATTGATAAGCACTGAGCCAGAGCATTAGCCCAATTGCGAACAGGAGGGACAAGGATACATGCTTCATATTGTACGGTCAAGGAAGGCAGTGATTGGTTTTTGAGAGCAGTGAACGGAATGCAAACGTTGTGGCAAGTGATCTACTAAATGCAGTAAATCCGTACAAACAGGCGAATGGCAGAGTTAATGGAGCCTCGTTGTTCCCGAAAATGCAGCTTACCAACGGTCTCATTTGCAACATAAAAACTAGAGCATAGCAAGTTAGATACAATTAAAAATAGGAAGCGAGTGGGTATACTTCCAAAAGGCTAAATTGTCCCCAATTGGAAAGAAATTGTCCCCAAATTGAAAGTGTATTAGGTTCTGATAAGCGATCTTATATCGGCTAGGCTATCGCTAAAACAGCAACGCTCCCACTAGAACTAGCGGGAGCGTTGCTGTTTTAGCCGAATCAATAGATCTATCGGTTTTTCTCTTCCAGAGCAACCCGAATTAAATCAACGGTATTTTTTACTCCAGCTTTACGGATAATGCTTGCTCGCTGATTGGCAACGGTGTTCGGGCTTATACCAAAGCGGTTCGCAATTTCGGGGCTGCTCATGCCCTCAATGAGACAGGTTAGAATCTGGGCTTCGCGCGAGGTAATTTTGTTCCAGATGGATGTTCGTTTGGGCTCGGCCGCTCTCGCTTCTTTTCGTTGGGTATTGTTGGGCAGCACTAAATGCTGGATAATTACCGATGAGGCATTTGGTGGATAGTACAAATCACCACTGAAAACCGTGCGGACAGCCCGTAATATTTCTTCAAGCCCCGTGTCTTTCAGAATGTAACCCGCAGCCCCATGTTGTACCGCCTTTATAATATAGTCCGGGTTGTTGTGCATGCTGAACATCAACGTTCGAACGCGGGGGTATTGACTGGAGATAACTTTGAGGGCGTCAATACCCGACATCCGGGGCATAGTGATATCTAACAGTAAAACATCTGTCTGAATACTGGAAAGTAAGTCAATTGCTTCGTCGCCGTCGGAGGCTTCGCCCACAATCTGTATATCGGCTTCATCTTCCAGCAACATCCGAATCCCCTTTCTTACCACAGAATGGTCATCGGCTATGAGAATTCGTATCGACATGGCTAGTTAAGGTTATCTACTAGATTAACACTAACGCGGACTTTCGTTCCCCTTTTAGGCTTCGTTGTAATGGTTAACTCACCGTTGAGCAATCGGGTTCGAGTACGCATATTATCGAGACCGTTGATTGTTGGTAACACCTTTTCATCGGCCGTATACGCTTTCATGACAAACCCTTTTCCATCATCTTCTACGGATAAAAGCAATTTATGCATATCCTGCTGCAAGGTAATTTTTATAGTTTTTGCTTCGGCATATTTCACGGCATTGTGCAAGGCTTCCTGCGCAACACGATATAGACCAATCTCCATGGATGGGCTGAGCCGTTTAGCATCCTTTGAGCCGGTAAAGACAACAGGAATACCTACTGATCGGGTTGTTTGTTCAGCCAGGAGTTGCAGGGTAGGGCCTAAACCGAAGTCGCTTAACGTTGAAGGCATCAGGTTATAGGAAACCTGCCGGGTTGTTTGAATCGTGTCGGCAATCAGATCGCATAGTTCCGCAAAACGAAGTCGCTGTTTTTCATCCGTAAATGACGTGGCCTTCAGCTTTTCTGCGTGTAATTTCAGGCCGGTAAGCATCTGACCGATGCCATCGTGGAGTTCACGGGCAAAGCGCCGACGCTCTTCTTCCTGACCTTCCAGCAATGCCGCCGATCGAACGGTATCTTCAGCCAGTTGAAGCTGATATTTTTCCTCGGTAGTCCGTAATAACTCACGTTGAGTATCAACCAGTTTCCGATTAGAAGCGGCCAGATTTTGATTCGTAGCTTCTAACTCCCTGTTAGTTAGCTCCATGTGGTTATTCGCTAGTTGCAGCGCCTTCTCCGACCTGTCCAGTCTACGGATAATATGACGGGTGTAATTGACCACCGGTCTAAAAACAAATAGGCCCTCAACCAATAGAGTCAACAGCGTGGCAATGGTAAGCAACCACTCGATTCGTTCAAGCCGTTTTACCTGATCAAAGCTTTCGGTATCAAACTGAAAGACGATTGCATTCATTTGCTGTATGAATGGGAACTCATCGCGTAAAATGATTTGAAGTGCCGCCTTTTTCTCATCAAGTGTGCTGCTAGGATCGTTGATGCGGCTAAAGTGGTTAAAAAGGGACTGAAATATGGGGGCGACGCGCGTAAACATGCTATCGAGTTGACTGCTCTTTCGAACCGTATAGTCCTTTTCCATATGCAGCATGCCGTTCCGCAACTGAATATGACTCTGACTCCAGGACTGGAGTAGCGAATCGAATGAAACGGTATCGGCGGCAGTAAGCCCCTCAATCCGAAGCATAGCTAACTTTGTCAGGCGCTGACTAAGCATCCGTTGCCGCCCCGCCACATTCACTACCCGGCTGTCATCGTAATGAGTGCTGATGGTATGCTTGATAAACAGGAGCCCGCTCAAAGATAACACGGCAATAACCGTGAGGGCTATCATATAAAACCGCGTTAGTCGGCTGGCTACCTGTTGATCGAGTTGAGTCATTTTGTTGTGGTATTCGGTTATACCCCAATATACACCATTCCATCTGCTATTTTGACCGGGAAGGTGTCAATCTCGTATCCGTCATCATTCAGGCATTGGCCCGTTTTGAGCGAAAACGTCTTCTTGTGAAAAGGGCAAGCCACCTTAGGTTCTTCGCCCTGGCTGCCGATCATACCCCGCGACAGAGCCATCTGTTGGCGATGCGGGCATTCGTTCGCGGTTGCGTACCACTCGCCCCGGCGTGCAAAATTGAATATGGCAATCTGCCGACCGCCGAGCAGCACACAGGCACCTCCATCTTCAGGAATATGTTCAGTTTTACAGGCAGGATGCCAGGTAATTTCGTTTTTATGTATTGTTAGTGTTTCCATTGTCTTTGATAGATTGTCATTCAGAAGTCATTAAGGGTCATTCGGTTGGTATTAATGGTTGATGACTACCGATTGGCAATCTATGACTATAAGTGCCCACCGAATGACTTTCCTTTAAACCCACTCTTTAGCTCGCTTCTGATCGCGCAAGGCGTCAAATTGAACCGTTGGGTCTTTTTGCTCGGGTACATTTACGAAATGAGCAAAGCGTGCACGGAGTTGTGGGTTATCCACTACTTCTTTCCATTCACATTTGAACGTATCAACCAGCAACTGCATCTCGCGCTCCAGATCGTTGGCAATGCCTAATACATCGTCAATAACAACGGCCCGTAAATAAGCCATGCCACCTTCCAGCTTGTTAAGCCAGGTAGCTGTGCGAGTCAGCGGATCGGCGGTTTTGATGTAGAACATCAGGAAACGATCAATGTAGCGGATACAGGTTTCTTTGTCCACATCAGAAGCCAACAATTGGGCGTGTTGGGGTTTGGAACCACCATTGCCACCTACATACAGGTTCCAGCCTTTTTCGGTAGCAATAATGCCGAAGTCTTTACTCTGGGCTTCGGCACATTCGCGGATACAACCCGATACGCCCGACTTGATTTTGTGCGGAGACCGGACGCCTTTGTATCTTTCCTCAACCTCTATGGCGAATGAGACCGAATCCTGTACGCCATAGCGGCACCAGGTACTCCCTACGCAGCTTTTTACGGTACGCAATGATTTTCCGTAGGCGTGCCCACTCTCGAAACCCGCAACGATGAGTTCTGCCCAGATAATGGGTAAATCGCCGACGTGAGCCCCGAACAAATCAATGCGTTGGCCCCCTGTGATTTTAGTATAGAGACCGTATTTCTTAGCAACCTGCCCAATCACAATCAGCTTATCGGGTGTTATTTCACCCCCTGGAATACGCGGCACCACCGAATATGTGCCGCCTTTCTGGATATTGGCCAAAAAGCGGTCGTTGGAATCCTGAATCGTAGCCCTGCCTTTTTCCAGGATATTCTCATTCCAGAGACTTGCCAAAATGGAGGCAACTGCGGGTTTACACACCTCGCATCCATCGCCATGACCAACATGGTCCAGTACGGCGTCGAAGGTTCTCAGGCTGTTGATTTTTACTAAATCCAGGAGCTCCTGACGGGTAAAGTCGAAGTGTTCGCAAAGGATGTTACGGACGTACACACCCTTCTGCTTCATGACACCCTGAATAATGTCTTTTACCATGGGTGTACAGCCTCCACAACCGGTGCAGGCTTTTGTCGCTTTTTTTAGCGCATCGATCGTATTATGGCCATTCTCGCCAATTTCATGGCAAAGCATGGCTTTCGTTACGGCTTCGCAGGAGCAGATCAGGGCATCGTCGGGCAAACTCATTACTCCGGCCCCGGCTTCTTCGCCACCCCGTGAGCCCAGAATCAGATCCTCGGGATCAGGCGGGAGGATGGTTTTGTTCTTGCAGGTTTGCAGGAGCATAGTATACTGGTCGGCATCGCCTACCAGAATACCTCCTACTAGTTCTTTCCCATCTGCCGAAACGTTGATCCGCTTGTAAACGCCTTTCGCCTTATTCTCGTAAACGATTGTTCGACAGGATGGCTCAGTTGCAAATGGATCACCAAACGAGCCAACATCCGTACCAATCAGCTTGAGCTTCGTGGACATATCGTAGGGCTTGAATTCCTTCTCTTCACCCATTAAACGTGATGCGACTACCTCAGCCATTTCGTAGCCGGGAGCCACCAGTCCGTAAATCATGTGGTGCGCTACAGCACATTCACCAATGGCGAAAATGGATGGGTCGGAGGTTTGCAGGAAGTTATCGACAATAATCCCTCCACGTGGGTGCGTATCCAGCCCAGATGATTTTGCCAACTCATCACGCGGGCGAATCCCAGCCGAAATAACCAGCATATCAACGTCTATACGCGAACCGTCGGCAAACAGTAGGCCGGTAATTGTATCGTCGCCAGTGATTTCCTGAGTGCTTTTCGATAAGTGAATCTTGAGCCCCAGCGATTCCAGTTGCCGTTGCAGAATACCTGAGCCCGCGTCGTCAATCTGCCGGGGCATCAGGCGCGGGGCAAACTCTATTACGTGGGCTTCTTCCATCCCTAAGTCGAGTAGGGCTTTGGCGGCTTCGAGCCCCAGCAAACCTCCACCCAGAACCGCTCCCTTCCGGACCAATCCAGGCCGGCCCACTCCAGGCGGGGCTTTACGTGCGTGGGATTGAATAAGGTCGAGGTCTTCAATAGTACGATAAACAAACACGCCATCTTTCTCGACACCAGCCACGGGGGGCACAAACGCGCCAGAACCTGTGGCTAGAATCAGGTAGTCATAAGGTACTACGATTCCGTGGTGTGAGCGAACCACTTTTTGCTCCCGATCAATGTCAACAACAGGGTCCGTCAAGTAGAGAGTAATTCCGTTATCGGCGTACCAACTTTGAGGGGCAAGTGTCAGATCATCGGCAGTTTTGCCGTCGAAATAGGCACTTAAATGAACCCTGTCGTAGGCTACACGTGGTTCTTCCCCAAAAACTGTCAGTCTAAATCGTTGTTCATTTTTTTCTTTGGCTACTATCTTCTCGCAGAACTTGTAGCCCACCATGCCATTGCCAATGACGACGACACGCCTGTTTGTGTTTGTGTTCATAGTTGATTGTAACTATAACATTGTGAAAACCCCGTTTTATTATTGTATTTATCTAATAAAATAGCCTTTTTCCTCCCAAAATAGGCTAGTCAAAAGTAAGAGGTGTTTTTGGTAAATCCTAATGAATAATTTTGTTATAGGTTGAATACGAAACATATTTTTTTGAAAAAGGCTTGTTTTTAAGAATTTCATCTCTACTTTTGAACCATAAATATTCAATAGTGGTAAATATCTATTAATAGTACAATACCACTATTTAACGGGTAAACGGTAAAGTCAGATGAAGCCAATGCTAACACTCGTGGGGGCGGGTCCCGGCGACGGCGAATTGATCACCTTAAAAGGGATCAGGGCGCTCCGACAAGCAGACGTTGTTTTATACGACGATCTTGCGAACCATACTTTACTGGAGTTTGCGCCTGAACAGGCTCTGAAAATCTACGTGGGTAAACGGGCTGGTAAAGCGTCGTTTACGCAGGAAGAAATAAATGAGCTGATTGTCCGGTTTGCGCAGGAATATGGCCACGTCGTTCGGCTTAAAGGGGGAGACCCTTATGTATTTGGGCGCGGATTTGAAGAGTACGAGTACGCCAGGCAGTTTGGTATTCGGTGTGAAGTGGTACCGGGGGTGTCAAGTAGTATAGCCGTTCCCGCTTCGCAGGGTATACCTGTCACAAGCCGGGGGGTTAGCGAGAGCTTTTGGGTAATTACCGGTACTACACGTAAGGGTGAGCTTTCCGATGATCTGCATCTGGCAGTTCAGTCGAAAGCAACCGTTATTGTGTTGATGGGAATGAGTAAAATAAATGAGATATGCACGCTATTTTGTGAGGCCGGACGCGACCACCTGCCTATGGCAATCGTGCAGAATGGTACGCGCGCTGATGAGCAGTGCGTACTAGGTCAGGTCTGGAATATACCGCAGTTGGCAGCAGAGCAAGGCGTGGGGGCGCCCGCTGTGCTGATCATCGGCGAAGTTGTTGCGCTACACCCGTCTTATCTGGCCGAATGTATGCGAAACTTCTCTATGGCCTACTGAGAAAGTTTAACGTTTGGCGTTCGAGGTTTGAAGTTGTCGTTCTCTATTATGTTTGTTTCTACTAGGGAATCAGTTAGTAGTGAACCTTAAACTTCGGACTCCAAACGTCAAACTAAACAAGAAAAAAGCCGATCCGGTGTGGGGGCACCTTTGGATCGGCTAAACGGGATTTGTCTATGCGAAAAACACAAACGCTTCAAAGAAAATGAAAAATAACAGGTAAAGCAAATTAGCGCATTCATGCTATCGGCCTGGCAATAGCCCGCCGGTTAGCCGTCTTCTCTTCTTCCAGGTCACGCTTACGGTCTGTTCTACACCGCCTTACCCCAATTCGGGTAGGTCCACTCACTGTTGTTTCTACCATTCATTTTCTTCTTAATCGGATTGCCTATTCGTATGAATTATATAATCAAACGGGTGTCATTAGCCGCTGTTATTCTGCTACTAACCCAATCAACACTATTCGCTCAGTTCTCGCTCATTGGCCAGGTTCGAACTCGGACCGAACTACGTAACGGGCTTGGTAACCTCGCTCCAAAAGATGCGCCTGCTGCCTTTTTTACCTCACAACGTACCCGGCTTACGTTTGGCTACAAGTGGGATCGTGTACAGTTTCAAACGTCTATTCAGGATGTTCGGGTATGGGGACAGGATGCGTCTACCATCAATAATGCCGACGGGAATCGCCTGATGGTACACGAAGCCTGGGCCGAAGTAACGCTGGCTAATGGTGCCGATACGACCATCAAATTTAAACCCATTCAGAACCTTTCCCTTAAAATAGGCCGTCAGGAGTTGGTTTACGACGACGTACGTTTATTAGGTAACCTCGACTGGCTTCAGCAGGGACGCCGGTTTGATGCCGCCTTGCTGAAAGGTCAGCACAAGGGCTGGGCGCTTGACCTCGGCGTGGGCTTCAACCAAAATACCGACGCGTTTGGGATCGTAGGTGATAATTACACGGCTGGGAATGTGCCTGCTTCGGCTTTGTCGAACAAAAACGTAACTCTGGTAATTCCAGCGGGATTTATACCAACATCGGGTAAGGGGGGGGCACCTGTATTGGCCACGCCATTGAGTACCAACGGGCAGAATCAGCAATTCAAGTCGTTTCAGATGGCTTACCTGACACGCAAATTCAACCAGACAAAATTCTCGGCACTGTTCTTTAAAGATGATTTTCAGAAGTACCGGTCCGATTCACTTGGGAATGCTACGGCGGGTTACGTATATGGGAGACGTTATGATGTTACCGGTACAAATTCACGCCTGACGTATGGGGCCATGTTGACAGGTTTGTTGGGAAACAACTCATCAAAATTTGGTAATGTACAATGGCAGGCATTTGCGTATGGCCAAAGTGGCAAAGACCGGGATGGCTTAAGCATCAAAAACGCGTACCACTACGGTGGGAATGTGATGTTCCAGAAAGGACTGCTAAGTGTTGGTCCCGGTTATGAAGTGCTATCAGGCAACGATGCCACAACAATCCAGTCGGGAGAAACCAGCCGATTTGATCCACTGTATGGAACGCCACACCGGCATTGGGGCTATATGGACTATTTCTATGTGGGAACGGGCTCACCATCGGGTGGGTTGAAAGATGCGTTTCTGAAGTTCAAATACACGGGAACACGCCTGACCACTACGTTTGATGTTCACTACTTCGCGCTGGCAGCTCCAACCTACAATAAAATGCCTGATGCCACCGCCGGTACGCTCCTGTCGACTAAACTGGGTATGGAATACGACTTCGTGGCGAATTATATGCTCAACAAGTTTACGAGCCTGGAATTTGGCTATTCGGTCATGAATGGGACCAACAGTCTGGAGTATGCAAAGCAGGGCACCATGGACGAAAAGAGTAAGATCGGCACCTGGGCTTATCTGATGATTAACATCCGCCCTGATTTCTTTGCCGCGAAAGCAGCCACCAAATAGACTCATCGAACAACTATTTCCTCGTTTTCTAAACACAACTAGCATGAATCTCACATCAAATAAACCGCTCGATTCGCTAAACATATTCAACGTAAAAGGTGTGCAGATGCGGACCTTCCATATTACGTGGTTAACCTTTTTTGTCTGCTTTTTCGGCTGGTTTGGATTGGCTCCGCTGATGCCCGCCATCCGCGCCGATTTAGGGCTAACCAAACCACAGGTGGGTAATACCATCATTGCGGCTGTATCTGCTACAATCCTGGCCCGCCTGGTCATTGGTCGGCTGTGCGATACCTGGGGGCCGCGCAAAACCTATACAGCCTTACTGGTACTGGGTTCATTACCAGTTATGTTCGTTGGTCTGGCGCATGATTACACCACATTTCTGTTGTTCCGACTGGCGATTGGTGTCATTGGCGCATCGTTCGTGATTACGCAGTTCCATACATCAATCATGTTTGCGCCGAAAATCAAAGGCACAGCCAACGCCGTAGCGGGTGGCTGGGGGAACCTGGGCGGAGGCATCACGCAACTGGCTATGCCACTCATCATGGCCGCTATCGTTGGCTTCGGCTATACAAAGCCCGAAGCCTGGCGGCTGGCAATGATTTTTCCGGGCGTGCTAATGCTCATTATGGCATTCATCTATTATCGCTTTACCAAAGACACACCTGCGGGCAACTATGCAGAGATCGAACGGTCGGTGGCAACAGAGGAAAAGGTAAGTTTCTGGGCAGCCTGCGCCGACATCCGCGTCTGGGCGCTGGCCCTTGCGTATGCCTGCTGCTTCGGCATGGAAATCACCTTTGATGGAGTAGCCGCGCTTTATTTCTTTGATAATTTCAAACTGGCCGAAACAGAAGCCGGTTTCTGGGCCATGCTCTTTGGCGGCATGAATATTTTTGCCCGTGCTCTTGGCGGAATTTTGGCTGATAAAGTCGGCAATAAATACGGGATGCGCGGCAAAGGCATCCTGCTGGCAGGCATGCTGGTACTGGAAGGAGCTGGAATCATGCTGTTTGCGCAGGCGGGTAGTTTGCCGCTGGCTATCATCTCCATGATTACGTTCGCCCTGTTCTTGAAAATGTCGAACGGCAGCACCTACGCCATTGTGCCTTTCGTGAACCCTAAAGCAGTCGGTGTTATTTCTGGTGTAGTGGGTGCGGGTGGGAACCTCGGTGGAATGTTGATGGCCTTTCTGTTCAAGTCGCAGTCCATCAGCTACGGCCAGGCCTTCCTATACATAGGCTGTATTGTAGTTGCTGCCGGATTGCTCTTATTCCTGGTGAATTTCAGTAAAGAAGTTGTTCTGGAACAGGCAGAAGCGGAATTGCAGTTGAATTAAGGGAGAAAGGGAAGAGAGGTAAGAAAGGAATGAATTTATTTCCCTCTTTCCCTCGTCCCTTTCCTCCCTCTCCTATTTTCCTCTCCCTTTAAAATCATGACTCATCAAACGACCTGTTGCTATTGTGGTGTTGGCTGTGGAATTGTGGTCAAACAGGAGCCGAACGGACGATTGACCGTTGAGGGCGATAAGCAGCACCCATCGAATCGGGGCCTGCTTTGCTCGAAAGGGATGAATCTACATTATACGGTTATGGATCAGTCGGATCGACTGCTGCATCCGCAGATGCGTCTCAACCGGAATATGCCCATGCAACGGGTAAGTTGGGATGCCGCCTTAGAGCGTACAGCTGCCGTGTTCAGGACATTTATCCAGAAATATGGCCCTGGTTCCGTCGCGTTTTATGTATCGGGGCAGTGCCTGACCGAAGAATATTACCTGGTTAATAAGCTCATAAAAGGGTTTATTGGCTCAAATAACATTGATACGAACTCCCGCTTGTGCATGAGTTCGGCGGTAGTTGGCTATAAACTATCATTGGGCGAGGATTCGGTGCCGGTTTGTTACGATGACATCGAAGAAGCCGACGTTTTTCTGGTGCAGGGGGCAAATCCTGCCTGGTGCCATCCCATAATCTGGCGTCGGATTGAAGCCCACAAAGCGGCTAACCCACACGTCAGGATCATTTGCATTGATCCCCGCAAAACCGATACGGCCCGGTCTTCAGATCTCCATTTACCCATTCGTCCCGGAAGCGATATTGTATTGAACAATGCCATTGGCCGGTTGCTGATCGAAAACGGCGATATTGATGCTGAGTTCATTACTAATCACGCAGACGGGTTTACGGCCTACAGCGAGCAGGTTATGAAGCGCTCGATCAGCGAAGCCGCGGAGATTTGTGGTATTTCTATAGAAGGTATTCAGCAGGCCGCGGACTGGATTGGCCGCTCGAAAGGCTTTCTCTCACTCTGGACAATGGGCCTGAATCAGTCGGTCATTGGGGTGAACAAGAATCTGGCCCTGATTAACCTACACTTAATTACGGGGCGGATCGGTAAACCCGGCAATGGACCATTTTCGCTTACGGGTCAGCCGAATGCGATGGGTGGCCGTGAAACCGGAGGATTAGCGAACGTGCTGCCCGCGCACCGTGATGTAACAAATGCAACTCACCGTGCCGAAGTCGAAACCTTCTGGAATAGCCCGGTTAAAATAGCCTCGAAACCCGGCCTGACCGCTACGGAAATGGTTGAGGCATTAGCCGATGATCGCTTGAAAGCCATCTGGATTATCAATACCAATCCGCTGGTGAGTATGCCTGACCTTAATGCAGCCGAAAAAGCGTTAAAGAATGCTCGTTTCGTTGTTGTTCAGGATGTATCGAACCGGGCTGATACCGTGCAGTTTGCCGATGTCGTGCTACCCGCTGCAGCCTGGCTTGAGAAAGAAGGCACCATGACCAACGCCGAACGACGGATTGCACACCTGCCCAAAGTTCTCGATGCGCCTGGAGAAGCCCTGCCTGACTCAGAAATCATCTGGCGATTCGCTCAAAAAATGGGTTTCGGCGATGCCTTTACCTACGCAAACACATCGGACGTTTACGACGAATATGCCCAACTCACCGCTGGAACGAACGTTGACATAACGGGGGTGAGTTATAACTTACTCAAGGAAAAGCGCACTGTTCAGTGGCCTTATCCGGCGGGAAACGGGGAGCAGGAGGCAGGGAAAACTGGCACCAAGCGCCTATTCACCGACAACAAATTCTATACACCCAATGGCCGTGCGCAAATACACGCGGTGCCTGATGAAAATACATCTGAACCAACCGATGGTAACTTTCCGCTTGTCTTAACCACTGGTCGTATCCGCGACCAGTGGCACACCATGACCAAAACGGGTCGGGTAGCCAAGTTGAACCAGCATAGCCCGCAGCCTTTCCTGCAAATCCACCCGGATGATGCCAAAGCACGCGATATTGAAGAGGGGCAACTGGTTGAGGTGCGGGGACGCCGGGGTGAGGTTCGGGTGAAGGCTCAACTGACGGATGATGTGCGTCCTGGCTTGTGCTTTTTACCGATGCACTGGGGCAAGAAGTCGGTGGGTGATTCGGGGAATAGCAATCTGAATCGGGCTAATAACCTGACCAGCTCGCTCGTTGACCCGCGTTCTAAAGAACCTGATTTTAAATTCTCGGCAGTTGAGGTGGTTCCTTATAGTAAGCCGGTTGAAAAAATCATAATTATCGGTGCCGGATCAGCGGGTTTGGGTTTTATCAACGCCTATCGCGCCTTGAAATCGGGCCGGGTGGATAGCCCTTCTACGCCGGTTAACGACGAGATACACGTTTTCTCCAAAGAGATTTACCCCTTCTACAACCGGGTTCTTTTGCCCGATTACATTAGTGGGGCGCAGTCATGGGAGCAACTTGTCAAACTGCGTGAGGATCAGTTTGAGGAGGCCCGCATTATTGTTCATAAAGGTGTTGGTATTGCTCACATTGACCGGAATGCGAAGGTTGTAGTTGATACCGATGGCATAGAACACACCTACGACAAGATTTTGCTGGGTACCGGTAGTCAGGCGTTTATGCCTAAAGGAATCCCTCGTTTGCCAGGTATTTTCAATATGCGTTCACGGCTCGATGCGGATTCGCTTATGCCCTTCCTTAATCAGCGTGATCCCCACGCCGTTATTGTTGGTGGTGGGTTGCTGGGTCTTGAACTGGCAGCTTCCCTGCGTCAAATTGACGTTCGGGTAACAGTTATTCAGCGGGTAGGCCGGTTTATGGAGCGTCAGCTCGACCCATTAGCCAGTGAATTGCTTTATTTAGAACTTCTTGATCGAGGCATTGATGTTTATTTCAATGAAGAGGTTCAAACCTTTATGGGTACGGATCACGTTGAAGGAGTTCAATTAAAATCAGGCAAAAAGATTGATTGTCAGGTAGTCGTCGTTGCTATTGGTACGGTGCCCAACATTGAACTCGCCCGGGAATCCGGTCTGACCTGCAACCGGGGCGTAGTCGTGAATGATTACCTGCAAACATCGGACCCCGATATTTTTGCCGCTGGCGAAGTAGCGCAATGGAACGGACAGATGTGGGGCATTACCCTGGCTGCTGAACAACAGGCTGAAGCTGCCGCCCGATTTATTGCTGGTGATATTTCGCAGCCTTACAAAGGCAGTTTGTCTATCAGCATTTTGAAAATGGAAGGTCTGCACTTGTGCAGCATGGGCCTAACCGAAGTTCCGTCTAATGCTGGTAGCAGTTATGAAGAAATCGTCTTCATCGACAAGTCGAAACGGTATTACAAGAAGTGTATCGTTCAGGGCGACAAGCTCATAGGGGCTATTTTAGTCGGAGATAAAAACGAGTTTGCTGAATTCCGTGAGCTCATTGCCAATGGGACTGAATTATCTGAAAAGCGGCTTCAACTCCTGCGGGCCAGCAAAAAAGTTGATCCTGTAGAAGGCAAACTGGTTTGCTCCTGCAATACAGTTGGCCAGGGAAATCTGGAGCGGGCTATTCAGGCTGGCTGTACCGATTTTCAGCAGTTATGTCAGAAAACCGGTGCCGGAACAGGCTGCGGCTCGTGTAGGCCCGAGGTGCGGAGTATTTTGGAGAAGATGAGTGAGGCTATTCTAGTTAATGAATAATGTACAATGGAAAATGTATAGCGTGGAAAACCTTATGACTGGCCTGCATTATTCATTGTGCATTATCCATTATACATTCAAATCATGCGCGACTACTATACCCTGAAAGTCAATATGCCCGCCGGGATTGTTTCGCCGGGGGCATTACAAACCGTGTTATCATTGGCCTACGATGCTAAGGTTAGGCAGGTGCGATTTGGTGCGCGTCAGCAGTTGTTAATGACGGTGCATTACGAAGACATGCGGTTTCTGGAAAAAAACCTGAAGCAACACCAGATTTCGTATGAGCTGAATACGGATCAGTACCCTAATATTATCAGTTCGTATTATGGGGAAGACGTATTCAGAACCGGTGCCTGGCTGCGGGAGAGTGAATACCATACCGTTCTGGATCAGTTTGATTATCAGCCTCGACTAAAGGTTAATTTATCGGATTCGAATCAGAGCTTTACCCCATTTTTTACCGGAAATCTCAATTTTATTGCCTCTCCCGAGCCACATTTCTGGTATTTGTATGTGCGCCCGAAGCAGCGTAATAGCCTGTTCAGGTGGCCGGAGTTAATCTACACCAACGACATTGGCCGACTGGCCAAAGCCGTTGAAGAGGCTATGCTGAAGCAGGATTTCCAGGGAGAAAATAGCCTCTATAAAGAGGTTACTGCAACGCAGCGCTTTATTACACAACCCGCTACACAGGACGTGGAGTTACCTGAATTCTCGCTACCGTATTATGAAGGCTTCAATCGATACGGAGAGCGATCATGGCTGGGTCTTTATCGTCGGGATGAGTTATTTTCTATCGCCTTTGTGCTCGATATCTGTGCCTTGTGCCTAAAAACTCGTATCGGTGAATTGTGCATCACGCCTTGGAAGTCGCTGATTATTAAGGGGATTGAAACGAAAGATCGTGCGGGCTGGTCGCATGTACTGGGAAAGCACAACATTAATGTACGTCACGCTGCCAATGAGCTAGCCTGGCAAACCGAAGATCATACCGACGAAGGAACCGAGCTAAAAAATTACATAATCCGTTATTTTGAGAAGAATGATGCCCGAACCTTCGGACTTTGTTTCGGTGTTCAAACGCGCCCGAAATCAGAAGTATTCGGCTCGGTGCTGGTGCGTAAACGCCCATTGCTTCGGTTAGGACAACTGGCGCTGTTTAGTGTCTACGATGTTTATTTTACCGAAAACTTCAATCCCAACAGTCGGACGTATCATCTGTTTGAAAAGGGATTATTCAAACTTCATCTGCCGAACCAATTAACTCGCCTGTGCCGGAAATTCAATGCCCGCCGATCACAGGAAAGTGGGGAAACGATTCGACATGAAATAGAAAAGCCAGAGTCGGCTCCTACTACAGGAACGCATGTACACCAATGCCTGCATTGCTTTACGGTTTATGATGAGCAATATGGCGATGCACGACGCAACATTCCGGCAGGTACCCTGTTTGATAATCTACCCAATGACTATACCTGTTCAACCTGCGACGCGCCGAAAGATGAAATGTGTGAATTAGCAGTAGAGTTTGTCAACTAAAAAAATATTAGCCACTCTGTGGTTAAAAATAATTTTTCTATGAAACCAGTTGCTATTGCCCCAATTTTCTTCGCTTTCGAAAACGATTTTGTCAGTTCGCTCCGCTGCATTCCGATGGTTGTTCGCTATAAACTGGATACCTGCGGCATTAAGTTAAAACTTCCTGAATGGGTTAAACTCACTATTGCTGACAAAGCACGATTAGCAGAACAACCTTGCTATACAACTGCTGAGATTAATCAATACCGACTCGACCTGATTGAACTTGTTCAGGCCAGATGTCAGCATCAAGCTAGCGAACTAGGCGAAGTAGATGCCGTCTGGGAGTACCTGGGTGATGTGTCCACTGAAGTACAACAGAAGGCTATTGAATGGGAGTGTAGCCCTTTAACAGTTCAACAATGGCTCCAGCTGGACATTCTCCAGCGGTTTGCACTTGTGAAATTGAGCCGATCAGGCCACGAAGGCAAGAATTTTCCACGGGCTATTCAGGAGTTTTTGGGGAGCAAATAGATCGGCCAAGCCAATGGAAAATGAATAATGGGAAATGTATAATGTACAATGGCAATTACGAACGGCCAATTGAGTGGCATTATGCATTTTCCATTGGCCATCTGCTTACTTTACCCGGAAAATACTATTATTAGGGTGTGACTCAGCATGCCCATAATCTCAAACAACAAATTGAACGCATCCTGCATTGGGAACAATCGTCCCACTGGCGTTTTCGCGACTTTGTGCAGTTAAGTGAACTGATTTATAGGCATACCCATCGGCGGGTAGAAGCCCATGAGTTGCAACTATTCTGGCAATCGTCTGACGCTAATTCCTCCTTTTTTCTGGATACACTCGCCCAGTTCGCTGATTATGCGGATTGGGAGGATTTCTGTACACGGAATTTTTATGGCACCGTGGAGGTCGATGAGGAAACGGTGCGACTGCATGCACCCATGTGGGAAATTCCAACGCGATGGGTTGTTGTTATCTGCTGGCTATCAGTCCTTGCGTCGATTGTAATAGGTGTTTTGTTAGTTTGGAAGCACTAAACGATTCACGTTATCGAATCGTTATTGTTGTGTACATTCGTTTTCAAAACCATAATCTAATTCAAACGACCAAATGGTACGTTTTCCCCTCTCACTGAGTTTGTTAATCAGTGCTACGCTGGTTGTAGCACAACCCGTTCCTAAACCCAAATCAACAGGTGCCAAACCTGCCTCCGCGCCAAAGCCTTCATCGTCACAGGCCGCAATGCCTAACCTTGCTAGTCTAATTCCACTCGACCCTGCGGTTAAAGTCGGGAAGCTACCCAATGGCCTGACGTATTACATCCGTAAAAATGTTGAGCCAAAAAATCGTGCTGAACTACGGCTGGTTATTCGGGCGGGTTCAGTACTGGAAACGGATAACCAACAAGGGCTGGCCCACTTCATGGAACACATGGAGTTTAACGGAACCAAAAATTTTCCTAAAAACGAACTGGTAAACTTCCTGCAATCGGCGGGCGTTCGCTTCGGCGCCGATTTAAATGCCTATACGGGCTTCGACGAAACGGTTTATCAACTGCCTGTTCCGACGGATTCTGCCAATGTATTTACCAAAGCATTTCAGATTCTGGAAGACTGGGCGCATAATGCCACCATCGATCCAACCGAAGTAGATAAAGAACGGGGTGTAATTCTGGAAGAGCGAAGGCTCGGACGTGGTGCTGGTCAGCGGATGCGCGATAAATACTTTCCGCTTCTGCTCAATAATTCGCAGTATTCGAAACGCCTGCCCATTGGTACTGAACAGGTACTGACCACTTTTAAGCCTGAAGTTCTTCGACAATATTATAAGGACTGGTATCGTCCTGATTTGATGGCTGTTATCGCCGTTGGTGATTTCGATATAAAGCAGGTAGAAGGCATTATTCGCGAGAAATTCGGACGGATTCCCGCTGTGAAAAACCCGAAGCCGCGTACGGAATATGAAATTCCAGCCCATAAAGACACGAAAGTTGTTATCGTAACCGACCCTGAGCAACCGAACACGGTGGTGCAGGTGATTTACAAACGCCCGGAAATCAAAGAGAAAACGCTGAATGATCTGCGTGAAAGTATCAAACGCGGCTTGTTCAACACCATGCTAGGCAACCGGATTCAGGAACTAACCCAACGCGCCGACCCACCATTTTTGGGTGGTTACAGCAATTACAGCGATTTTCTGGGTAATCTGGACGCCTTCACGTCTATTGCCGTAGCTAAAGAGGGCAACGTTGAAAAGGCCATTCGGGCGGTGTTAGACGAGAACGCCCGCGTTAAACAGTTCGGGTTTACGCCTACCGAATTGGCTCGTGCCAAACAGGAGTTCATGACCAATGTAGAACAGGCCTACAGCGAACGGAACAAAACCCGCTCGGTCAATTTCGTGAATGAATACGTCCAGAATTTCACGGATAAAGAGCCGTACACCAGCATTGAGTTCTATTATGATTTCCTGAAAAAAGAGCAGGACGGCATTAAACTGGCCGAAGTAAATGCGCTGGTTGATCAGTTCATCCACAATGATAACCGCGCAGTGATTGTGATGGCTCCCGAAAAGGACAAAGCTAAACTCCCGACCGAAGCGCAGATTCTGAGCTATGTAGACGATGCCGGAAAAGGCTTAACGGCCTACGAGGATAAAACTATCGATAGCCCGCTGCTGGCTACTCAACCAACTGGTTCGCCCGTTGTGAATGAAAAGAAAGTTGCTGATATCGGCGTAACAGAATGGACGCTCAAAAATGGCGTCCGAGTGATATTGAAACCAACGGACTTCAAGAACGACCAGATTCTGTTTTCGGCCAGTAGTTTTGGGGGCACGTCGCTCTATGATCTGAAGGATTTCCAGTCGGCGCGGTTTTCGTCTACGCTCACGGCTATGGGTGGTACGGGCGCTTACAACCAGATTCAACTGGGGAAATTCCTGTCGGGAAAGCAAGTGAGCGTATTTCCGTATGTAGGCGAATTGACCGAGGGTATTAATGGTAGTGCAGCGCCAAAAGATCTGGAAACAGCCCTGCAATTGCTGCATAGCTACTTTACCCAACCGCGTAAAGATGCCGATGTTGTAAAAGGCTTTCTGTCAAACCAGCGAAGTGCCCTGCAAAACCGGATCAATACACCAACCCCACAGGGCGTTTTTCAGGACACCGTGGCGGTTACGCTTGGTAATAACAACCCGCGTCGGCAACCACTCAAACCCGAGGATCTGGATAAAATTGACCTTGATCGGGCGCTGCAAATCTATCAGGAGCGTTTTGCCAATGCGGGCGATTTTACATTCTACTTCGTTGGCAATTTCAAAGAAGACCAGCTGAAGCCATTGGTGGAGAAATACCTGGGTGGATTGCCTGCCACGGATAAACCAGAGAAATTTAAGGATTTAGGGATTCGTGCTCCGAAGGGAGAAGTCAGCAAAACCGTTTACAAAGGCCTTGATCCAAAAGCATCGGTACAGTTAGTCTACACGGGCGATATAAACTGGTCACCAGAAACAGCTACTCAGTTGGATGCTCTGGCCGAGGTACTTGAAATTAAGCTGATTGAAAAGCTGCGGGAAGAAGAAAGTGGTGTTTACGGTGTTGGTGCCAACGCGGCTTATGCTAAATACCCGGTGCCACGGTACACTTTCCGCATCAATTTCGGTTGTGCGCCTGAGAACGTCGAAAAACTCATTGCTACAACGCAGGAGCTGATCAATGACCTAAAACAAAAGGGAGCTTTACCCGCCGATATTGCCAAATTCAAAGCCGAAACCCGCCGGGAAACGGAGCTTCAACTGAAAGACAACCAATTCTGGCTCGGTTATCTCCAGAACCAATATTATAACGGCGATGCGCCCGACGAAGTCCTGCACGAAAGCGAACAGTTGAATAAAGTAACTGTCGAGAGCACGAAGGCTGCTGCTAATCAATACTTCGGCTCGAATTATATTCGGCTGGTGCTGATGCCGGAGAAGAAACAGTAAACGTAGGTGTCCAGCTTTTAACGACCTTTGCCAATCATAAATCAGTCTATCATGGAACTGAACAAGCAAACAATTCTTCAATTCATACAGCGAAACCGGGTGCAGATTAGGGCGTTCGGTGTCGAACGAATTGGCTTGTTCGGGTCGTTCGTCAGAAATGAGCAACGCCCTGATAGTGATATAGATTTACTAGTGGAGTATGAAGCTGGGCAGGCATCATTTAAAAATCTGATGCACTTAGCCTTCTTTTTTGAAGATTCCCTGCATCGTAAAATCGAACTTGTGACGCCAGCATCCATAAGTACCCGACTTAAACAATACATCGCCCGAGAAGTAGAATATGTCGCGCTCACTGATTGAATACCTGGAACATATTCTATGAAACAAAGAATATAAACTGAAGGGCCGGACAGCAAATGATTTGCTGTCCGGCCCTTCAGTTTATTAAAAACACCAGCTTTTATTTTTCCTCTTCTAAAATTACCGACGCTTTCACATGACCATTTGACGCAATAAGCCGTGCCTCTTCAGCTAATTGTTGAGGTGTAATAATAGAAAAAATACTTTTCTTGATCTCTTTTACCGTCTCAAACTGTTCATGCTGGGGTGACTGAATGGGTGGAGTTTCAGCAATTATCTTGAATTGACCAGGCCGGTCAAAATTAACTTTTGAGTAGGGATTTAGTATGTCCGCTACGGCTTCATATTCGTAAAGATTATTCGCCACAACAGCTTCTGTATTAGTAAAGTCGATTTGTTGATAAACGATCAGAACACCATGCGTAGTGAGTAGCGTTACGTTGGTTGGTTTAAGTAGACCTTTAATTCTGCCCGGTTTCAACGGATAATTGATATCGGCCTTTTGATCTAACCCCGGCACATCAAGTGTTTTTTTGACAAGCCGCGCAAAGGCACCACGCCCGCTAGCGGCTGGATTATAGGGTTCACCAACAAATTTTTCGTACAAATCAATGAATTGTGTTCTCGACAGACCCCCAGCAAGGGGCATTGGTTCGCCAAATTGAAGAAGCCCGTTACTATACTGGCTTAACGTACTAATATAAGAGGCATTAAATGCCGACAGCGCTTTACCAAATAGTTCCTGTTTAAACGCTTTGTTGTGCTGCTTCACCGTCTCACGCAGGCTACTCAAACTATTCTTAATAAACTGAGTAACCGGCTTCCCGAGCAATTGCTCAGCAACGGATAGTTTATGGTCAGACGTATGAAAAAAGACAGCCTGATCCGAGACACCCAAGAGCCCGAAGACAATTTTTTCGAGGGACAACGGGTTGGTCTGTATATATAGAGCTGTAATGAACGTATTCATAATGAACGATCAATCAAAAGGGTATAGACTGATTAAGAAGTGTCTGAATAGCAATTCGTCGCTGATCATTCAGCAAGAAATCGACCATTCGTGTACGCAGCGATGGCGGTGTTCCCCAAGTAGGCGGTAAGCTGGCAAATGCCGTATGTATAGCTTGTTTACCCCGTTCATAGCACAAAGATAGACAATCGTTGGCCACAGTGAAACGTCGGCTTGGTGTAATATGTTTCACAACCGCTTTGTAATAAGGGCTATTAAATAGACGGTTTTGGGGTAGTAATGGCCATTCTGGATTGAAAATACGAAGGCCATTTTCACCTCCGAATGTAAAAGCGTTATCGAACGCTACAAACTGAGTCTTTCCTTCATAAGGTACACAAAGCAGATTGTAATTATAACCGCCCTCGAATGCTCGACCCCTGTCAGTATTATCTGCCCAAAGGTCAAATACAGCCAGACGAATCAGGTCGGTTGGATTCAGTAAACGTTTAAACGCGCGGGTTGAACAGACGGCTTCTGTCTGGCGAACCAAATCAGCATGGGGCAGGGCGCGCGAGCCAAAACAAATAATGCCTGGTTTTATAAACCGCCGATTTGCATTTAATTGATCCGGGCGATACGACCCTACCTGTACCTCCACCAGTGCTACGTCAGGTGTGGGGAGGTTAAGTGCTCGTAACAACGTATAGCTGACTACTTCATAAGCCAAAAAATCCAGTTCAATGGCGTTCGCCCGAATTCTATACTTACAGTAATACAGATTGCCATCATCGCACAGGAATTTCATGGGGCTGTGCCCATCGGTAGGTACTTCCTCAATAAGGGTACGCGTTCGGCAAGTATGCATTAAATAAGTTGGCCAGGATTTATGATAAATGGTCCGTTGTTTCTATTACTCAACTTCCTATGTAAAAAATGCAGATTGCGATTTGATGAAATTAAGTAATGGCAATTCTGGCTGACAGCATACTTGCGAGCCTGTTCTTTATCTGTAAGGGGGTGAATGTGTTCGGCTTTCGCTTCCAGCACGACTAATGGAAATCCACGCTCATCAAGTAGCAAAAAGTCAAGAAATCCATTTTTGATCTGCTCAAAATTTTCGCCAAGTTCGTTTAGGTACGTCGAACTGATTTTCGTATGTATTCCAGCGTTACGTTGGCTGGTTCCTTATCTGTATCAAAAAAGCGCCATCCTGCCTCCTCAAGCAGTTTATTGATTTTAATTCGTGCTTTAGCCTCTTTCTGCGCCATCTGTTAAGGGTTCAGACAAACAAAGTAGCACCGAACTTCGGTCTAACAAGATGATTGGTGTTGATAATAGAGAAGAATTAGTAACTCAAACGACTTTTAATGAGAAACGGGCGTATCGGCTGAAATCGGTACGCTCGTTTTTTTGATGGCAGCCATACCACCCTCCACATTGACAACATTATCGAAGCCCCGCGCTTTTAGGATTGAGTTGGCCACCATAGAACGGTAACCGCCTGCGCAATGGACATACACTGGCTCGTTACGGCTAATCTCGGCCATATGATCGTTGAGGTTATCTAAGGCCAGATTTTCGGCACCTGTAACGTGCTCACTGGCAAACTCACCTGGCTTCCGCACATCAACTACAATCATGTCAGGGTTTTGCTGCCATCGATTGTCGAACTCATCAGCCGAAATCGACTCAACCGTATCGACTTCCTTGCCTGATTCTTTCCAGGTCTCAAAACCACCTTCCAGAAAACCAATGCAATGATCATAACCAACACGGGCCAGCCGTAGAACGGTTTCACTTTCCTGACCTATGGGCGTAACCAACGCGATAGGCTGTACTAAATCTGGAATCAACGCCCCAACCCAGGGAGCAAACTGGCCATTCAGGCCAATGTTGATGGAGTTCGGGATAAACCTTTTAGCAAAGTCAACGGCATCGCGTACATCCAAAATGAGTGCGCCTGTTTCATTAACCGCAGCCTCGAATGCATCGGGCGACAACGCCTGGCTACCCCGTTGCATCACGCGATCAATAGATTCGTAGCCTTCTTTGTTGAGTCGGGCATTCTCGGCGAAATAAGCGGGAGCGGTTGTTAACCCATCAAGGACTTTCTCAATAAACTCTTCCTTCGATTTCGCCCGTAGCGCGTAGTTAAAGCGTTTTTGATTGCCGAGCGTATCGGTTGTTTCCTTGCTCATGTTCTTGCCGCAAGCAGAACCAGCACCGTGAGCTGGGTAAACAATCACATCGTCGGCAAGGGGTATAATTTTGGTCTGAAGGCTAGTATAAAGCATACCTGCCAGGTCGCGTTCCGTCAGATCGCCTTTAATCGCCAGATCTGGGCGGCCAACATCGCCAATGAACAGCGTATCGCCCGTAAAAATAGCGCACTCTTTTCCTGTTTCGTCGATGAGCAAATAGGTTGTGGATTCCTGGGTGTGGCCGGGTGTGTGCAGCACTTTTATCATCACGTCACCCAGAGCAAACGTTTCACCATCTTTCGCATGATAAGCCTTGTAGCTCGTGTTTGCATTAGGACCATACACAATGGTAGCCCCCGTTTTTTGGGCTAAGTCGATATGCCCCGATACGAAATCGGCGTGAAAATGGGTCTCGAAAACATACTTGATTTGGGCACCTGCTTTCTCTGCTTTTCGGATATAGGGAGCCGTTTCGCGGAGTGGGTCAATGATGGCTGCTTCGCCATTGCTTTCAATATAATACGCTCCCTGGGCCAGGCAGCCCGTATATAGTTGTTCGATGACCATGAATTACTGTGTCAAGTTTCAGATTCCAAATGAGTAGCCAGTGCCATTGATACGCCTGACCCTGGAACAGTAAGTGTGAACCAGTTTTACAAAATTTCCCGACCAATCATGTACAGCGCAATTACTAATACAAACCAGCCAAATCCTTTTTTTAGTTTGTCGGGAGCTACATAGCGGGCTAAATACATGCCCACAAAAATGCCGACGATAGATAAACCCGTGAAGGGTAGCAGAAAATTCCAGTTTAAATCGGTATGATGAATATCACCTAAAAAGCCGACGAACGAATTGACCGCAATAATGAGTACCGAAGTGGCCACGGCCCGATGAATGGGTAATCCGGCCATTAATACCAGCATCGGTACAATCAAAAAACCGCCCCCCGCGCCAATGGTGCCCGTTAACAAACCGACTGCTAGTCCATCTAATGCCAGGCTACCATACCGAGGACGCCCGTCGGCGGCTTCCCCCTGCTCCGGCCGATCATTGCGGATCATGGCGCGGGCTGCAATAATCATAACGATGGCAAAGAAATACAGAATAGCATCGCTTTTGGGTAGCACAAACCTCTCAAACTGAAACAGTGGATCAGGCAAGGCGGGCACTAAATACCGCCGACTTAAATAAACCGACACAAAGGAGGGAAGCGCAAACGCTACTGTCACTGGAAGATCGACCCGCTTGTGCCAGACATGATGAAGCGAACCGATTAGGGATGTTGAGCCCACCACAAACAGGGAATAAGTAGTCGCCAGAACGGTGGGAATATGAAAAACATAGACAAAAATAGGTACTGTCAGGATGGAGCCTCCCCCCCCGGCCAGGCCAATCACTAAGCCTACCAGTAGGGCCGAAGCGTATCCAAATAATTCCTGTCCACTCATTACAGGGCAAAACTACACTTGTTTAGTCTATAGACTAATGCAAATGCCCGCTAATGCAGAAACATTAGCGGGCATTTGAGGTAAATACTAACAAACGGAACGATCTATTGATGATCTTCAGGATTGTTCAGGTGACTATGTTTACGGCTATAGGTGAAATAAACAATCAGACCGATTACACACCAAACCACGAATGATATTTTGGTGTCAGTCCGCAGATTGTACATCAGATACAGGTTCGCACAAATACCCAGCGTAGCGATCAATGGTAGCACGGGTGTTCTGTAAGGCCGTTCCAGGTTAGGCTCCCGAACACGCAATAACCAAACAGCTCCGCAAATCATGGCAAAAGCCAGCAGTGTTCCCGAACTGGTTAGCTCCGACACTTTATCGATTGGCGTTAAGGCAGCTACCACCGAAACAATAAGCCCTACCAGAATCGTGCTTTTCCAGGGGGTCTTAAACTTAGGGTGAATAGAAGCAAACAGACTCGGAGGAATCAGACCATCTTTCGCCATACCCAGGAAAACCCGTGTTTGACCGAGCATCATCACCAGCATGACCGACGTTAGTCCGCCCAAAGCTGCAATCGTGATAATATATACGGCCCAGGTTAACCCTTTATCGGCGAATGCCTGCGCTACAGGTGCTTTCAGATCAAGGCTTTTAAACGGTACCATACCTGTTAACACAAGTGATACCAAAATGTACAGCACGGTGCAAATGATCAGCGAGGCAATGATAGCGAAAGGCACATCTTTCTTGGGGTTGATCGCTTCGCCAGCCTGGGTAGACACGGCGTCGAATCCAATATAGGCGAAAAACACGATACTGGCTGCCGTTACGATACCATTGAAGCCGTAGTGTTGTTGTCCACCGCTGTCAATAACGGGTTCTGGAAGAAATGGATGCCAGTTGGCTGTATCTACGTAAAAAGCACCGACGACAATCACGAAAATAACCACGGCTACTTTCACAATTACGATGATGTTGTTCGTGCTGGCCGCTTCTTTAATACCTCGAACCAGAATGTAGGTCACCACCAGTACGATCAGAAAAGCGGGCAGATTGAACGCGAATGTGAAGTCTGGAACCGCCACGCCAGCCGCCCGAAGTGCGGCTGCTTTTTCCTGAGCCGTAACCGGATCATTCATTAACCAGATAGGCGGCTCAATATGAAAGAGGTGAAGTAATTTCTCGAAATACCCCGACCAGCTCACCGCTACAGTTGTGGCTCCCATCATGTATTCCAGAATCAGGTTCCAGCCAATGAGCCAGGCAAAAATTTCACCAACGGTTCCGTAGGAGTAGGCATAAGCTGAGCCTTCTACGGGTAAGATCGACGCAAACTCGGCATAGCAAAGGGCGGCAAATGTACAGGCTACACCGGCCAGCACAAATGATAACGCCAAAGCAGGACCAGCCCAGTCATGAGCAGCAATACCGGTCAGTACAAAAATCCCGCCCCCAATTACGGCACCTATGCCCAGGGAGGTCAATCCCCAGCGCGTTAATACACGTTTGAGTTCACTTTTTTTCATGTCGGCTTCATAAGCCGCAAGGGGCTTCTTACGCCAGACACTGGTATCAACAGGTTTAAATTTGGTTTCCATGTAGGGAAATAGAGTTTGGTGATTGTGTCGTTTGGAGAAATATTCTTAGGTTAAAACGTCGGGAAAGATACGAAATAAAATGAGTGAATGAGTGAATGAGTGATTGAGCGAATTATTTCCCGCTACATTTTATTCACTCAATCGCTCATTCACTCATTCACTCAATCACCCGTTAGCTTACGATTGTGAAGGCCGAATTAGTGGCTTCTTCTCTTTCTTTTCCTTCTTGGCGGTAAACTCTTCTGGCGTAGCAGGAGCTGCCGTGGTGAAGTCAGCAGGAATAGCATCGAAGCCCGTTTTCTTTTCGCTGATAGTTGGCACAATGACTTCTTTTTCCTGATCGCGGCTTAACGAATCAACCACAATCGGGGTGGCTACGAACAGCGACGAATAGGTACCAACGATTACACCAATCAACATCGCGAACGAGAAACCACGAATGGTTTCACCACCGAAAATGAATAGCACTAGTAAGACCAGAATCGTTGAGAAACCGGTTACCGCTGTGCGGCTCAATGTGCTGTTCAGGGCGTTGTTGATGATGGTGGCAATTGTTTCTTTCTTGCCTTTATTTTCGGCCAGATACTCACGTACCCGGTCAAAAACTACAACCGTATCGTTCATGGAATACCCCATAATCGTCAGCAAGGCACCCACAAAGGCCTGGTCAACGTCCAGCGAGAAAGGAAGAAATCCGTTGAAGATCGAGAAAATAGCCAGAATGATCAGTACATCGTGGAACATGGCCACAACCGCACCATAACCAAAGGCCAGTTTCTTGAATCGGATAAGAATGTACACAAACACGACCGCTACGGCTAGCAGAATAGACCATAATGCCGAGGTCAGTAAGTCATATGCAATGGTAGGCCCAACTTTTTGTGAACTCTCAATTTTCGCTGGATTTCCCTGAATGCTGCTCAGACCCTTATAAACCGTTGCTTCTGCTTTCTTGTCAGCCCCCTGCGAATTATCGTCAACCAGATAAGGCGTCGTTACTTTAACCTGATTGGCACCAATACCCGTACCACCATAGGTTTTTACTTCTGGCGATCCACCTAACACCGGCTCTAAAGCATTCCGAACGTCGTCGGTACTTACTGTTTTTTCGAAACGAATTACGTACGAGCGACCACCTTTGAAGTCAACACCTAAGCCGAAGCCGCGGAAAATAGCGGAGATAATCCCTAAGCCAATGATTACCGACGAAACGGTGTAGTACAGTTTCCGACGTGATACGAAATCAAAATCAGAATCGGCAAACAGATTCTTGGCCCAGGATGAAGTAAAGCTTAACGTCTTGCCATTTCGGATGTAATATTCCAGCAACAGGCGGGTAATGAAGATAGCCGCGAATAACGAGGTCAGAATACCAATGATCAGGGTTGTGGCAAAACCAAGAATCAGACCCGTACCAAAAATAAACAGAACGATACCCGTCAGGAAGGTCGTTACGTTTGAGTCGATAATCGACGACATCGCGTTTTTGAACCCGTCGGTAACGGCTACTTTAAAGCTCTTCCCCAGCTCCAGCTCTTCCTTGATCCGTTCAAAAATAAGTACGTTCGCATCAACGGCCATACCAATCGAAAGTACGATACCGGCAATACCTGGCATCGTCAATACCGCTCCCAGCGAGGCCATAACGCCCATCAGGAAGAACAGGTTGACAATCAGGGCAATGTCGGCAATAAGGCCTGCACGGTTGTAGTAAAATACCACAAAGCCCAGTACTAATAAAATACCGATGATTGAGGAGAGAACCCCCGCGCTAACGGCTTCTGAACCCAAAGTGGCACCTACAACGCTTTCTTCAACGATGTTGGTTGGCGCGGGCAGTTTACCGGCTTTCAGCACGTTGGCCATGTCTTTGGTTTCTTCTACGGTGAAGTTACCCGAGATGCTCGAACGTCCGTTTGGAATTTCGTTTTGTACGTTAGGCGCTGTGTAAACCAGGTTATCCAGCAAAATAGCTACTGGGCGACCCACGTTTGCTGCCGTTAGGTTTTTCCATTTGCGGGCACCTTCTGGGTTCATGTTCATCGTTACTTCCGGCCGACCACGATCATCGTAGTCATTAGCAGCATCCGTAATCACATCGCCTTCGAGCGGAGCACGACCACCTGATTTTTTTAGGAAATACAGGGGCAGAATTTCTTTGCCATCCGTTGCTTTGAATGTCTTACGATCCCACGCAAAGAAGGCATCAGCTGGGAACAGACCTTTTACTTCGGGAGCGTTCAGAACGGCATTGGCACGAGCGGTATCTTTCAGGTAAACACCTAACTGGTCCTGACCAACGGGCAGAAATAACTGAGTCAGGGCTGTACCCTGAGCCGCAGCGGCAGCTGTATCGTTTTTCGCGGTCGAATCTTTCTTGCTACCCTGTGCTAATTGCGTCTCAAGGCTTGATGCTCCTTTAGCAGCCGAACCCGTAGTTGGTGCCGTAGTTTTGACAGCTGCTTTACGAGCAGCTTCCTGCGCTAATAAATAAGCACCGATACCTTCAATGGCAGGAGCCAGTTCGTTAAGGCGATAAACTTCCGTGAATTCGAGTTTAGCGGCCCCCGTTAACAGACGACGAATACGCTCGGGATTATCAACACCCGGTAATTCAATCTGAATCCGACCTGAACCTGGCAACCGCTGAATGTTTGGGTTAGCCACACCAAATTTGTCGACACGTGCCTGAATGATCTGGAACGCACGAGTAGTTGCCCCGTTTACTTCGTCATTCAACAACTTACGAACTTCGGTATCCGACGACTGAAAATTGATTTTGCTGCGGTTTGCGCTGGTAGCGAATACACTGGCCAGCTTGGTGTCTGGAGCCAGTTTCTTAAATGCACTGGCGAACAGGTCAACAAAGCTGGTATTGCTCGTTTTCTGATCTTCCAGTGCCTGCTTCAGCGCCTGATTAAATTTAGGGTCGCGGTTGTTGCCCGACAGGCTGCGAAGAATGTCGGAAGGCGATACTTCCAGCACAACGTGCATACCACCTTGTAAGTCAAGACCTAAGCCTAACTCGCGCTCGGTAACTTCCTGGAGCGTGCTACCTAGATAAACGGGTTCTTTCCAGAGCGAATCAAGATAGTGCTGCTTTTTGTTACGGTCAACTACGCTCTGCTTGTTGGTGGCGTAGGCTTCGGCGTCGGATTTGATGTTCCGAGACACGAAGGTGAATGACAGAAAGTAAATGCATATGGCTGCAATAACCCCTGTCAGAATAAGAATTCCGGTTTTGTTTTGCATGAGTGACAACGAGACCAAAGCTCGTTTGTGAAGAAAAAATGAACTACTTGAAAGGACAAAAAACGATCAGTTACCAGGCAGGAAACCTGGTAAAACGCTAGGGGGCGTTAGTGGCAATATGATGCCCGAAGACGTGCCTAAAATAGGAGAAATAGAAATGCGGAAGGGTGAAATGCCGGAGTAGCACAACGCTGAGCAACAGCAGAATCACAAGCGTGGGGGCTGGCAACAGAAACGCTGTCTGACCTGAATCCCCTAACTGGATAGCTGGGGTAACAACGGCTTCAAACTGGGCTGCGCTCAGTTCCGCCGAGGAAGGAGCATCCGTCGCTTTACCGGACTTGGCCTGCTCAGTTACCGCTTTTTGGGCTAATGGCTTTGCCTGTGTCACATTACCATGCCCCCAAACGGCTGTAAACAGCAGCAGGGAGGCCAGTATAAAACTGGAAAGGCGTTGTATGACACGCGGTTGCTTCATATTATTCCTTAGCGGATGACAAATTTCGTACCAATTCGGGAGTAATGCAAGTGTAATTCGTATAGCTTTTAAAATCATAACGTATAACCTCCATAGTCATAGGATAAAGTATACATTTTTCAACATCGTGATTATCAAGGAGTTTGGTCACTTAATAAATCACATAATTTTTAAGATGAATGACTACTATTTTGTAGATAAGCCGTATTTTGTTGATGAATAGCTCCTCTAAATAACCACACATGATTAAATTACTACTTGCGTCCACACTGATGCTGGTGGCCATCGTTGCACAAACACAGTCACTCCCAGTCCGCCTATCGGTTGTATCGATCACTCCCAGTGAGAATACAGGCCAGGATTATTCGCCCTGGCTCTCCGACGATCTTACTAATCTGGTACAGAGTGCCTGGTCAGACAATGCTAAATGGGTACAGGTAACGCTCAAGCTTGAGAAAAAAAGCTTGGTTTCCAGCCTATCGTTATATGACCATGAAGGCTCGTTTTCGGATAAACCTGCGCTACTATACGCTATGAATGGTACCCAGCGGGTGCTCATTGGCTCCTTCGATGGCTCTGCGTACAAAAGTTGGGTAACGCTTAAGCCATTTCAGGCACTCGTTGCCGATGCCATAATGATTTATAAGTATGGCAATAACATTCCCCAGAAAATCAACGTGTTTGGCCAGCCTATCACAGAGTCGACGTCTATCCCTCGTCCACTCGACTTGTTGAAGCTTGTATCTGCAAAAGACAATCCTGTAACGGGCGCAGATTATTCGGCTTACCTCAACAACGATATGAACAAGCTGGTACCTTCTTATTGGCAGCCTGAAAACTTCAAGTGGACCGACGTTACCATAAAATTTGATAAGAAGAGTTTGCTGACCAAACTGGACTTGTATGACACTGAAGGGTCTTTTGAATCGGCACCTGCCCAGGTATATGCATTGAATGGGAAAGAAAAAACCTTGATTGGGACCTTCACGGGCGACAGCTATTATGAGTTTAAATCGTACGCATTAACGGAACCGCTGGTTGCCGAAGGCATCGTGATTCATAAATATTGTAATAATATACCCGTTAAGATACGTGCCTACGGTAAGGTGCTGCCAACCGATCCACTCGATGCGATTCTGTATGCGCAAGAGCGGGTGAACGTAACGAGCGTTACATCGAACCTACCCACACCCCAGAACTATTCACCCTACATGAATGATGATATGGGTAGCCTGGTGCAAACGGATTGGAGTGGGGATAATTGTCGATGGATGGATCTGACGCTCAAATTAGACATCAAAAGCACACTGACCAAACTGGAGCTATATGATGGCGAAGATGAGTTTTCGAGTACGCCAGCTCAGATTTATGCGCTCAACGGAACCAAAAAAACGCTGCTTGGTACGTTTACAGGGCCTGCGTATAAGGTCTGGCAGACACTTACGTTTCCGTCTGTAGTGGCCGAGGCTATTGTTATTCACAAATATTGTAATGCACTACCCATTAAAATCCGGGTGTATGGGCATCCGGTGGAAGAGGCTACAGTAACCCCTCCTGTTGTTTCACTAGGTAATAAAATTCCAATTGATGCGAGTCGCTGGTACCAGCTTAACAATACGAGCGGTGGGTTGGCCTCTCTGTTTGATGGTAACACCAACGACGAACTACAATCAGGGTGGGGTAAAGTTCTGAATACGTATGATGCTTATTATCCGCTACAAGCTGGTGAGTCAATGGATATTAAAGCGGTTAAGTTTTATGATGGCAATGGCAGTAATTCCACCAGTCCAATGAAGTTATCCATCATCACCAGCGATTGGAAACGGATTGAACTGGCTCAGTTTCAGGGCTTGGAATATAATGCCTGGGTGGGTCCGTATCCTACACGGTCAACATCGGGAGATGCTAAATTTCTGCTCGATAATGTAGTGACCGGCGCGCGATACCTGGTTATTAACACGTCGGATTTCTGGCCTCGGGAAATCGAACTCTATGGAACGTATCAGGCGGGAAATGTTGCAGCTAGTGGAGTGCCCAAAAAAAGCCCGACATTCAAAAAGCTGCTCGGGGTAAACGCCTTCGAATGGGATTTTTATCAGTCAAATGTGCCGGGGATTTCAGCACCTAAACTAAAAGCACTTCAATCATTTGGTGTCATCCGGCACTATATGGATTGGGAAAAGCTGGAGCTAACTGAAGGCAATTACACGTTTAATCCAACCCATTCGGGTGGCTGGAATTATGACCTGATGTACGAACGCTGCAAAGCGGATGGCATTGAAGTAATGGCTTGTCTGAAAGACATGACCCCCTGGATGAACTCAACCTACCCAGCCGACCAACAGGGCAGCGATAATGTACCTGTACGATTTGGGAAAGATTATGCAAATCCGCTCTCGTATATCGAACAGGCGAAGGTGGCGTTTCAGTATGCTGCCCGCTATGGAAAGAATCCATCAGTCAATCCCGCATTAGTTAAGGTAAATACGAATGCCCGTTGGGCAAACGATCCAGCCAATGTGGTGAAAATTGGGTTAGGATTAATTAATTTCATTGAGTGCGATAATGAGCGTGACAAATGGTGGCGGGGAAGAAAAGCGTACCAGACTGGTCGCGAATACGCGGCTAATATGTCTGCGTTTTACGATGGGCATAAAAACACAATGGGGGAGGGCGTTGGAGTAAAAAATGCTGATCCAAGCATGACTGTGGTAATGGGGGGCTTATGTTCGATTGCTAACGGTACTGATTACATCAGGGGTATGATTGACTGGTGTAAAGAATTTCGGGGCTACAAGTCAGATGGGCGCGTTGACCTTTGCTGGGATGTAATCAACTATCACCTTTACCCCGATAATGGCCAATCCATGCAAAATGGTAACGGTGCCTCCTCCCGAGGGAAGGCTCCTGAACTATCGGTGGCTGCTCAGGTCGTCCGAAACGTCTTGAAGCTAGCGCATGAAGCCTGCTACGATATGCCGGTCTATGTGTCAGAAACGGGCTATGACCTGAACCAGGGAAGCCCACTTCACGCAATTTCCATTGGTAACAAATCGGTAATGAACACCCAGGCCGACTGGAACCTGCGGACGGCCCTGCTGTATGGCCGGGAGGGTGTAGATCGGGTTGATTTTTACCAGACTTACGACCTGAATCCGGATTGTGCCAATCAGTTTTGTTCAATGGGTTTTATGAACGCTGATTTCACCCGCAAACCGGCCGCCAACTATTTTTATCAGGCCAAAAAACTTATTGGTGATTATGTGTTCAAGGAGTCATTGAGCACAAACCCAAATGTTGATCGGTACGAAAGCAATGGTCAGTCAGCTTACGCGCTTTGGATTCCGGATGAAGTTGGCCGCACTGGTCAGTACACACTGAGTTTGGGCGTTGGGACTGCCGCGAAGGTGTATACTCCTCAAACAGGATGCGATTCCATGGCGATACAAGTGCTGCCCGTTATCAATGGTCAGCTTGCATTGACGCTGACCGAAACCCCTGTATTTGTTATACCTGCGTCGATCTCTGCGCGCTTAGCTGCCCAATCGCCTGAAAATGAGGAAGAATTGCTACGTGTTTACCCGAATCCATCGGCTGATAAAGTATCTGTTCAGCTTCGTAGTGCGTACGTGGGCGACGTAGAAATAAGTATAGCTGATGCCAACCTGGGCATAACCCGGCATCAAATCACGCGGCCAAAAAGCACAACCACATTTTCTGAAATGGTCGATTTGTCAGCACTACCGTACGGAATTTACCTCCTTGAGGTAAAACAAGGCACCACCCGAACGGTTAGGCGAATTTTGAAGGTGCATTAGCCCGTAGGCCTACAAACTAAAAGGACCCATCAATCGGTGGGTCTTTTTAGTTTAAAGGTGTTAAGATGGGAGTGTCTACCTGAATCCTTATCCTCAAAGACCCGGGAAATGAGAAACTGAGTCAATCAGAAACTCCATTCGGCTTGCGGATAATTCTGTCAAAAAAGAATAAACCATTACTTTCGCCCTATGAATCTGCACGAATTTATTCAATTGGCCTTGGCCGAAGATGTCGGCGACGGCGATCATACATCCTTATCGACCATACCCGCCGATGCACAGAAGCGCGCCCGCTTGTTAGTGAAAGAAACGGGTATTCTGGCGGGAGTTGACGTAGCCCAAGCCATTTTTGCCGAAGTTGATCCAGCTTTTGAGGTCAACGTGCTCATGCACGATGGAGCCAGCATTAAGCCCGGCGACATTGTACTAACAGTTAGCGGAAACGCCCGGAATATCCTGACTGCCGAACGGCTGGTATTGAATTGTATGCAACGTATGAGCGGCATTGCAACGCATACGCGTGAGTTGGTCAATCTATTGGAGGGAACCCGGGCGAAGCTGCTGGACACGCGCAAAACCACGCCAAATTTCCGCATCTGTGAGAAAATGGCAACCAAAATCGGGGGTGCTGCGAATCACCGCTTCGGGTTGTACGACATGATTTTGATTAAGGATAACCACGTCGATTACGCCGGAAGTATTGAAGCGGCCATCACTAAGGCGGTCACGTATCTGAAGGAAACCGGTCGGCAGTTGCGCATCGAGGTAGAAACCCGAAACCGCGCTGAAGTGGAGGAAGTCCTGCGAGTTGGTCAGGTAGATGTGATTTTGTTAGACAATTTTACGCCCGATGGCATTCGTGATATGGTTCGGCTAATTAATGGTAAGTTCGTTACCGAAGCATCGGGCGGCATTGATGAAACGAACCTGCGCGCCTATGCCGAAACAGGCGTAGATTTTATTTCATCGGGCGCACTAACGCACCAGATCAAGAGCCTGGACTTGAGTTTAAAGGCGTATTAACTAGTTGTCAGGTACCGTAAAGGGTTGTCAGGTGTAGTCAGGGTTTGTGGTTTTATCGACCATTCTTGACTATCTCTGACCTTTTATTTGGCTGGGTTTTCATCAATCCCCAATCTGGGCAAAGCTGGGTTTAAAATTCGGGGAACTATTTTAATTCGGAAAACCCGCATGTCGGCCATATGGAAATCGCAACTGTAGAACTCCCGTTGCTTAACTCCTCTGTATACCGCCATATAGTTAACTTTTGGGGGCCAGTTATTCAGCGCCAGCTCCGCTGTGATCGCATCCACGGCCTTTCGGAGATTAGAAAAAAATATGACCGTTGGCTCTCGCTGCCGAATGGTCATTAAGGAGCCGACATACTGAATTGTTACTTCATAAATCGTTCGGCCAGTAGGGCGCATTCCGATAGTTTTGGCCAATCGATGGAGGTTTATGCGTAAATATAGATAAAATGAAAAACTATTCTACTATTTTTCAATGTCTAAACTAAAGTTATACCTCAGGCGTTTTACCTACAATTGCATCAATCAACACCCGGCCGCTTTAAACGACCGGGTGTTTTTGTTTTCAAACAAAAAAGCGCTGGCCAATAAGACCAACGCTTTTTTGCTTGAGTAAGGCGGCCGCTGGGCTGGCGTATCAGTGGAAACCCGCGTTACACTTACTTCTTATACATTACCGTTTCGACGGCCTGTAGTGTACGCTTTACGTTTGGTAAAATAGCTTCGATGAGCGTTGGCGCATATGGAAGTGGTAAATCCATGCTGTTCACACGAACAACCGGCGAGTCCAGATAATCGAAGGCATTCCGTTGAATGTTGTAGGTCAACTCCGACGAAATAGCCGCCAATGGCCAGGCTTCTTCGACTATAACACATCGGTTCGTTTTCTTCACCGAATTGATAATTGTTGCGTAGTCAATGGGGCGAACTGAACGCAGGTCGATAACCTCCGCCGAAACGCCATTCTTCGCTAACTCATCGGCGGCTGCAAGAGCCACTTTCATGATTTTGCCGAACGATACGATCGTTACGTCGTTGCCTTCACGAACTACTTTGGCCTGCCCAATTGGAATCAGGTACTCTTCTTCAGGTACCTGACCTTTATCGCCGTACATCAACTCCGACTCCATAAAAATAACGGGGTCATTGTCTCGGATACAGGATTTAAGAAGCCCTTTGGCATCGTAAGGGTTTGACGGGACAACAACTTTCAGCCCTGATGTATTGGCAAACCAATTCTCGAAGTTCTGCGAGTGTTGCGATGACAGCATACCCGCATTACCGGTTGGTCCCCGGAAAACAATTGGGCATGAATATTGTCCACCCGACATCGACATAACTTTGGCCGCTGAGTTAATGACCTGGTCAATCGCAACAAGCGAGAAGTTAAAGGTCATGAATTCAATGATTGGCCGTAGTCCGTTAATGGCTGAGCCAACGCCAATACCGGCAAAGCCAAGTTCGGCAATGGGGGTATCAATTACGCGCTCCGGACCGAATTCGTCCAGCATACCCTGGCTAACTTTATAAGCCCCATTGTATTCGGCGACTTCTTCGCCCATCAGATAGACCAGCGGGTCCCGGCGCATTTCTTCCGTCATGGCCTCCCGCAGGGCTTCGCGGAACTGTATTTCTCTCATGCTGAGTGTGTTGCTTTCGGTTAGTTACCTGCCCAAGCTAAATTAGGCGAGATGGCTGAAAAATTGGTCAAAAGTAGGCAAAATGCCCTGATTCATCAAATGAACCTCAATACCTTCTTTCAGTAAGATAGAAAATTCATGAATGAGGGTTAAATAGGGTCATTTATAGAGCCTCAGCGTACTACGGCCAGCTTTCCTGCCAGACCTTCCAACCCATCCGCTGTGACGACCACAACCAAATAAATGCCCGTTTGAGCCTGACGGCCCCGATAGTCCTGAAGATTCCAGGTTGCTGTGCCCCCCTGCGACCGGGTTTCATAAACCAATTGCCCCCCTGCATCAAGAATTTTCACGGTTGTGTTTTCAGTCAGCCCCCTAATCCCGACGGTACCGCTGAAATCAGGCCGGACGGGGTTCGGGAAAATGGTTAGGCCACTAAGGGCTTCTACAGGTTCAGTGGCAGGTCCCTGATAAGATACCAGGCCATTGGACTGAACCGAGGTTCCGGTTTCGATAAATACCTTTCCACTAGTGGGTTCAATGGTAATAGCCTGAACAACATTGTTTGGTAATGGGCTATTCTCTGCTGTAAATGTATCCAGCAATTGCGAGCCATCGGGTGCGACATGATAAACTCCCTTTTGCGTACCTATCCATTTTCGATTACCGCCATCAACGGTAATCGCAGTAATGAGTTCATTGGCCAGTAACCGACGTCGGTTGAGTAAGGGAGGCTGAGCATCAATGGTTACATCGAATGCCGCGTATGGGCTATCAAATACAGTTGGTCCCAGATCTGTACCAACCCAGATTGCTCCATTCCGGTCTTTGACCAGTGCCCGTATGCTGTTTGAAAGAAGACTACCCTGCCCAGCTTGGGTTGAGAGAAAACGACTGCGATTGCCTTGGGGATCAATAACAAGTAAACCCCCACCGAGGTCAGGCCGAAGCCAGAGAAATCCATTATCGTCAGGAACAACCTGTACAATGTTTGTCTGACTGACTAGTGGGAACGATTGGAATGTTCCGTCGGCCCGTCGGACGTGTAGGGTGGCTTGTTGAGGAGGAACGGCTCGTCCAGTTATTATCCAGAGATTACCATCACTATCTGTTGCCAGGCTACTAATAAATGGACTAATGGTAGCAGGCAATGTAACGGCTATAGGCGCTTGTCCTTCTGCCTGGCTCCATAATCCACTACCAAAACTACCCAGATAAAGCTGTTGCTCTGTAGCTAAATAGGCTGCTGAATTAAAGCCACGAGTTAAGCCTGTAGGTATTGTACTGATCCATCGGCCATTCGGAACTGAAAAAACCTCATAGGGTGGCTGATTGGTAACTAGTAACGTAGCATCCAGTGGCCCATTAGGCAATGCCACTAGGGCTTGTGGATAGGTATATAAACTAGCAAATTGATCTCGGGTTGGGCCTTCAGGAGCAATACGCTGAAACTGGCCTGCATTTCCGAACAGTAACCCACTCTTTGTATCTGCAATCCATGCTGAATTACCATCTGCCACAACCTCCCGGGGATCAGCGAGCAACGAACCAGAAAATTGACCAGAACCGGGTAAGGTTATTGCTTTGTCTGTTGCCAGAATTATACCGGTAGACGCTGGAAATTGCCGAACTGTCGGGTTTGCCAATGATTGTGTTAAAATCCATTTTCCGCCCTGACGTTCGTAAATCCCGAGACCATTGACCGTAGCTGACAATCGCCCCTGATTGGCTATAATCGACTCCAATTGCTGACCCGGCTCAGTAACCAATCGCCAGTTAGCGGGGTCTACAATATTGACGTTTGAGGCAAAACGAATAGCTCGTAATCGAAGCCCTGTATCGGTTGAACGAAGCGGAGCTGTTAACGCATATAGACTATCGTTAGCGCTAGCAGTCTGGTAAATTGGTAAAGGTGTGCCGTCTGGTCGTTGACTAAAATACGTATCCCGAATCTCATTCTTAAGTAGATCCAGCACAACCAGCCCAAAGTCGGTACTGAGGTAAGCGTTGTTGCCAATGCGATTCAGATGATTGATACCTCTGGAAACCGGTAGGCCTGAGGCAGAAACAATTGTGTTGACGTTAGTAACAGCACCCGGTTCCCCCGTATCCGTGAGCGTCAGAAAGTCTAGATTGCCGTTTCGATAGGCAATGAGCAATTTGTTCTGATCGGCCAGGTAAAGCAACCGACTGATGCTTACATCACTCAGACCCAATGTCTTGCTGAGCGTTGTTGTTTCACTGGTAGCTTTATCGTAGTAGAAGAAACCGTTTTGGGTAGCGGCATAAATTTTAGATCCAGCTACCACAACAGACTGCCCAGACTGATAACTAACGTGCGTTTGCCAGGTTCCAATCTGAGCGAATGATGAATGATAAATGATGAATGATGAATAAAAAATCAATACATACCAGGATTTATGAGTTTTCTTAAACCCTGTTTTTTTTATTGACCTATATATATTACAATTCATCATTCATCATTATCAACGTCTTCATAGGCCCATTCCTTTCGTCCAGCTTCATCGCCAAGATTAAAACAGCGTCGACAGCGGGCTTCGTAACTATCTGTCTCACCTAATAATACCCGCTCCTGTGAGGGAACAAGTCGATATGAATACTGAGCAATATCACCACAGACAACACAAATGGCGTGAACTTTGGTTACGTATTCTGCAACACTCAGTAAGTGGGGCATACAACCAAACGGCTTCCCGGAAAAATCCATATCCAGGCCTGCTACAATGACTCGTTTACCCTGATTAGCTAGTTCATTACAGACATCCGCAATGTCTTTGTCGAAAAATTGAGCCTCATCAACTCCAACGACGTCGCAATCACCCGCTAACATAAGAATCTGGCCCGCTGTTTGCACTGGGGTTGAATGAATAGCCACTGCGGAGTGAGAAACAATATTTTCTTCGTGATAACGAGTGTCTAAAGCAGGTTTAAAAATACGGACATTCAATTTGGCAATACGTGCCCGAATAAGCCGACGAATCAATTCTTCGGTTTTGCCAGAGAACATGGAACCACAGATTACTTCAATCCATCCAGTACGGAGATGGGGCGGTTCACGTCGTCGGGAAGGTTCAATAAACATCAGGTAAGAATCAATAAAAGCAATACGATTGAGCCGATTCGATAAATTAAATGCAACCTTCCATGACAAATCGAAACGAATATTGTTTCATATACCCACACGGTTTGCCCGTTGTGGGTTTAAATCATGGAGCGCATCCCGCTGCATTTGATTTCTTCATTGACAACAGTCGGTTTGTAGCCGAAAGTTATATATTTACAAAACAAAGGCTTTTCCTAATGTCGAACAAGTTTAACGCCAACGCCCTTGCTGAATATAGCAAATCCTACGCTCGTCGGATTGCCTCTGATTTTTACCAGCAACATGCGACCATGAATGGTCGGCAGATTCTCTCGCTTACACCTATTAGTCAGATTAATCTGTTTGTCATCAGTAGTTTATCAGATAAATGGCAGGCCGATGCGGCTAAGTTTCGGAGCCCTTATTTTGACTTCACCAATGATGAGGTGCAGGAAGCATTGCAGAATTTCATGAATGTTGTGTCGCAGTATATTTCGGTCCGGCGTGAACACCTCGAACCGTTGCTGGCCGATGCCACACGCCGAACCATCATCATGATTTTTGACCCTCGTGCTTATTTTGATGATGTTTTGCGCGGCCAACCCGATTTTACGGTGACGGCAGCTGCACTCAAGCAAATTACACGCTACACAAAGATCAATCAGTTTATCCCTGCCCATATTACGCAACGGATGAATGGGAAGGCGTTTATTTATGTCAATCAGGCACTCATCTATCTGGATGAAGCGCTGACTCAGCGAGGGCATGAAATAGAACATTATGATAAGTTTGTAGCCCAGTTTTCGGAGAAATTACCGATGGATGTGTCGGCGTTGCTGCGTAGTCATGTACCTGATAGTATTCCTGCCGCTCCATTACGATCATTCTTTGATACGGCTATTGAAACATCAGTTCCACCTGCACCGTTGGTAGCCATGGAGTCTCTCGCCGAAACCGTTGCTCCAGCTATACCGCCTAAGCCTGACCCAACCCCTGTTCCAGAATTGGTAGATGATTCCAGCTCAATGGGTGTTAAGTTTATTGATGATAACAGCATGAGTGGTCCAGAGCCTGTAGCTCCTATTAGTCAGCCGTCGCCTTTACAGACGGGTGCGATTACCACCCCTACAGACACAAAGCAGCCAATTATTGCAATCGAAGCAACACCATCGCTAAACGATACCCTGCGGGAAACGACTCCTGCTGAGCCAGCCACTGTTGCTGAAACATTCCACCGCGCACCTATCGAAAGTGTTGCCCGTAGTATTTCCTTAAATCAGAAATTTCGGTTCATTAACCAACTCTTCAATGGTAATTCAAGCGCTTACAATCAGGCTGTTGAGGAAATTGATACCCTGAACAACTATGGGCAGGCGCTGGACCTGATCTCTTACCGGTATGCTTCCCAGTATTTATGGGATATGAGCAGCGATGAAGTTAGTGAGTTGGTTGAAATTTTGAAACGACGTTTCTCCTAAAAAACCTCACGTCAACTTTATGTGCCTTTTTGTTTGCTAAATGTATCTTTCTGATACTGATTTCGTCTTACTTATCGTCAGCCTTTTCCGGCGATTAGGTTCAATAGATGGATGACTTACCAGGAAGGGTTTTATACGTTTAGCACTTGAACAACAAGGATTTTGCGAATTGCTTCCCTACTCATAGTGGTCGGATGGCTGGCCACTATTCCTGCATTCTGCCAACTCAGCACGCCTTCAAGCCGAAGAATAGATCGGTCGGGCGATATTAGCCGATATTTACAGGATTTGTTTCCCGTACAAACGGAGGGTATTGACTATGAGTCTGTATACGATGCGCTGACGCAGCTCTATGCCAATCCCATCGATCTGAATACAGCAACTCGGGACGAGCTTCAGACAACGTATCTTTTGTCCGAGCGCCAATTGACTAGTTTGGCAAACTACCGTGCTGAGTTCGGGGATCTTTTATCCATTTACGAGTTACAGGCCGTACCTGGATTCGACTTACCAACAATTCGGCGTTTGTTGCCTTTCGTAATGGTAGCCGGAACCCCTGGTCTGTTTGGTGCTTTACCGACACCAACTGATAACTACCTTATTTTGCGCTATGAGCAGATTCTGGAACAGCAAAAGGGTTTTTCAGAAGCTACTCCCGACAAAAAAGGAAACCTCCCGACGCGCTATCTGGGTAATTCCGGACAGTGGTATGCTCGTTATCGGTACAGCCGGCCTCGTGCTTTCAGTATTGGGTTCACGATGGAGAAAGACCCCGGTGAGCGAATAAACTGGCAGCCTTCGGTGCATCGTTATGGTGCTGATTATAGTTCGTTTCACGCTCAGGTACAAAATCGGGGCCGCTGGCGAAATATCTTACTGGGCGATTATCAAATGCAGGTTGGGCAAGGTTTGGTCTTATCTGCCGGATTTGTTCTAGGTAAAAGTGCCGAGACAGTACAGACCGTTCGTAGACCCACGCTTGGGGCACGTCCCTATACCTCACTAACGGAATATGGCTATTTTCGGGGTGCAACAGCCACCTATGCCTTACACAAAACAATGGATCTAACGCTGTTAGCCGCTCGGAACCGGCGTGATGCCAACCTGGCACAGGATAGTTTGGGAACGGGAGTTATAGCGACCTCCCTGCAAACGTCCGGTCTTCATCGGACGCAATCTGAGATTGATGATCAGGGTAGTTTAGTAGAGACTAATCTTGGGGCGCATCTATTGTATCATAACCGCCACCAGTTTCAACTGGGCCTAACTATACTCCGTACCTCTTTCGATAAATTTCTACAGAAGCGCGACTTAGCCTACAACCAATATGAATTTACTGGAAAGCACAACCTGGTTGTTGGCCTTCACGGGGGCTACATCTGGCATAACTGGAACCTATTTGGTGAAATAGCACGTAGTAGCGGTTCTGCAACGAATTCAGGAGGTGTTGGCGCAATAGGCGGTGCTTTAGCGAGCCTGACTAAAAAGCTGGATATGGCCGTCGTACTGCGGCATTACGACCGCAATTTCCACAGTTTTTATAGCAATGCGTTCAGCGAAGGAAGTCGAAGCATAAACGAGTCAGGAGCGTATCTGGGATTGAAATACACTATTTACCGCAAGCTGACAGTTGGTGGATTTTTGGACTACTTCAATTTTCCCTGGCTAAAATATTTGGTTGATAAACCATCCAACGGGTTCGATTATCTGCTCCAGGCCCGCTACACGCCAAATCGAAAAACGGCGTTTTATGCCGTCTACCATGAAGAACATAAGCAGAAGAACTTAACGATTGATAAGATCAAAGATGTGGTCGGAACAATCCGCCGGAATTACGCACTCAATGCCGAATACACATTGGTGCGAGGGGTATCGTTACGCTCACGAGTGCAGTGGGGCGGATTTGCTTACTCAGGCCAACCCGTTTCTCGTGGGTTTGCACTAGTGCAGGATGCAACGCTGGATTACCGGCGGCTGAGCATTAGTGGGCGAGTAGCGCTATTTGGCACCGATGATTACGATAGTCGGCAGTATGTATATGAGCGTGATGTACTCTATGCATTCTCATTTCCGGCCTACTTCAACCGAGGTGTCCGGCATTATTTATTAGCGCAGTATAGCCTAAGCCGTCATTTGGATATCTGGATGCGTTGGGCCAGAACCGACCTTACCAACCAGGATACCGTTGGCTCCGATCTCGACCAGATTGATGCTCCACACAAAACGGAAGTAAAGGTACAGGCACGGTGGCGATTCTAAACAATTCATTCCTGGACCTATTATCTTTATAAAAATGCCCAATCCTACGCCGATGAAGAAAGCCAAAGAGATCGAATTGAACGACTTCCACAAAGCGCGGAACGAGCGATTAGTCAGGAAAGTCTCCGAGCAGCCCTCGATGTCACCCGAAGAGTCCATAGAGCAAATCAAACGTATAGCCGAACAGAGCCGCCAGGCAGTGAAAGTTGGCGGGCATTGAACGAGTATATCCGGAAGCAAGAGGCTTCAGCTTTATTCGAGTTGGCTACTCACGATGACCTGTTATTAGATAGCGAAGCGTTTACGAATCGGTGGATAGACTATGGGCGCATTGAAGGTGGTGAGCATCAGATTTTTCAACAGAATGGCGTTTTCTACAAACGCAACAACTTAGCTTTTCACACAAGCTATCTGGAATATTTTGAGCGCCTGGCCTTGCATAATTGGCTCTTCCCTGATACGATTTATTGGTTGGAAGGCTTGATGCTGGTCGTTGAGCTAGGTGATGAATTTCCTCAATTACGCCCTGTTCTTTCCCAGAAAGCCTTGCGAGCAATTCGAGGTGCTACCCAAAATGAGGTTAAAGCATTAATGAATAAGCTAGGCTTTGTGCGCCGGTATGAAGATAATTATACAAACGCTGATCAGACCCTCTTTATCGAAGATTTGCATGACCAGAATGTCCTGGTAGATGCCACGGGTGATTTGCTCGTTTTTGATCCGGTTATTTATCTCACCAAGCCAGGGGTATAGGAGGAGTTATATAGCATCCTCACTTTTCCATTTCCCGGATGAGTTTATTGGCGTTGATAAACTCGTTTAGTTCCTTCACGTTCGAATGGATAAGCGTGTCACTGTTGCCTTCCCAGAGTTTTTTGCCCTGATATAAAAACATGATTTGTTCACCAATCTCCATCATTGAATTCATATCATGCGTGATGACTACCGTTGTAATCTTAAATTCATCCGTGATTTCGGAGATTAGCTGATCAATCTTAATGGATGTTAGCGGGTCAAGACCTGAGTTGGGCTCATCGCAAAATAGGTACTTAGGATTCAGGACGATAGCTCGGGCAATGCCAACGCGCTTTTTCATACCACCACTGATTTCCGACGGCATACGGTCGGCGGCAGCCTCCAACCCAACCCGACGCAAACACTCATGAGCGCGTTCTAGTTTTTCATCTTCGGGCTGACTGGTCAGCATGTCGAGCGGAAACCGAACATTTTCCAGAACGGTCTTCGAGTCAAATAGAGCTGACCCCTGAAACAGGACACCCATCTCCCGCCGAATGGCCTTCTGTTCCTCAAGGTTACTTGTTAAAAAATCACGGCCATCATAGAGGACTTCGCCTGTATCGGGCTTAATCAAGCCAATCATGCATTTAAGTAGTACACTTTTTCCGGTACCACTACCACCAATAATCAAACTTGTGTCGCCAGGTTTGAACGATCCGTTGATGCTCGTCAAAATCTGCCGATCACCGAAGGTTTTCGATATGTTTTTTATATCAATCATGATAAAGAGCGAAAGAGCGAAAGAGGGAGTGAGCGGAAATGGACGCGTCAGCCACTCTTTCGCTCATTCCCTCTTTCACTCTTTAAGTTAGCAGCATTTGAGTCAGGATAAAGTCGGCGGCCACAATGGCAATACAACTATTGGTAACAGCCGCAGTAGAAGCTGCGCCAACTTCGAGCGCACCACCGCTCACCCGATAGCCCTGATAAGCTGAAATGGTAGAGACAAGAAAGGCAAATACGACCGTCTTAATGAGCGCAAACGTAACGCCGAACGGCTTGTACTCGAAACGTAGACCAGATACATAATCTTCCGACGATATGACACCAGCTAGCGTTCCGGCAATATAACCACCCAAAATGGCTAAAAAACCAGCCATGATGACCAGGAGGGGGAACATTAGTATAGACGCGATAACCTTTGGTAAAATGAGATACGAACTGGAATTGATTCCCATAACTTCAAGCGCATCAACCTGTTCTGTAATTCGCATAGTACCTATCTCGCTGGCGATGTTTGATCCTACCTTGCCCGCCAGTACAATACAGGATAGTGTTGGGGCTAATTCCAGGATGGAACTGTCGCGTACAATAAGCGCGATTATATTTCTAGGTACGAAAGGATTGGTAAGGTTATAGGCCGTTTGTACGCAGGTTACCGCTCCAATAAATGTATTAACCAACGCGACAATAAATACAGAGCCGACACCAATAGAAGTGCATTCGTTCAGAATAAGGCTCAAATAAACGCGGAGTTTCTCCCGGTTGCGGAAGAGAGTGCCCAGAAAAATGAAGTAATTACCTAATCGAGACATAAATCGTGTAGCAAAACAAACCGACCTTGCTCTTGCCAAGTCGGTATTATCTACCGGGAAGAACCCCTGTAAAGATAGAATGGTTTCTACGTAACTTGCGCCGTAGGCTAAACCTTATTGGTCTCTTTGACTTTAAGGATAAAACTGACTAAAATTTTAATGAATCCACTAATTGTAGTAACTGGCGGAACCAAAGGGATTGGCCGCGCCATTGCCGACCGGTTTGTAGCTGAAGGTTTCGACGCTATTATTTGCGCCCGTTCTGTTGAAGGACTAGAAAATTCATTTGAATCGACGTCTAAATTACTACCTATTGCCGCTGACCTGTCAACAAGAGCTGGAGTCAATGTGCTGCTTGGCTATATTCAATCGCTCAACCGTCCTGTAGATGTACTGGTTAATAATACGGGCGTTTTTCAGCCGGGACAAATTCATAATGAGGCCGAAGGAACCTTTGAACAATTGATGAATACCAATGTTGCCAGTGCATATCACCTCACACGTGGGTTGGTTGGAGACATGATTTCGCGTCGGCAGGGGCATATTTTCATGATGTGCTCCACGGCCAGCATTACCCCTTATACTAATGGTGGCTCATACTGCATCTCTAAATTTGCCCTATTAGGAATGAGCCGCGTGCTACGAGAGGAGCTAAAACCGCATAGCGTGAAAGTGACAGCTATTTTGCCTGGCGCAACACTCACGGCCAGTTGGGAAGGCACCGACCTGCCCGAAGAGCGATTTATGAAGCCCGAAGATGTGGCTAACAGCGCCTGGGCTGCCTACTCGCTTTCGCCTGGTGCCGTAATGGAAGAAATTCTTATTCGCCCTCAGTTGGGTGATATTTAGTGGTAGCTATAAAGTGGGTAACCAATGACTATGTGGGGTACGGGAGGTCCCGTAACTACTTTTTCGTATCTTGCACCCTGCTTCACGTTCCTAATCTCTGCTAATTGTTCACTGTTAAACTGATTATTGCTACGAATGGCTTCCGTTGAGTATTTAGGTATTGACGTCGGCGGTACGAACGTCAAAATGGGTATTGTCGATGCGAATACCGGTAAGATTTCCAATTTTTATAGCCACGACACCATCAGCTGGCGCGAATCAGGCCATTTTGTCGAGCGATTTGGTGATGCGGTTGCTCTGCAATTGTTAAGCAATAAAGATGTAAAAAAAGTAGGGATTGGTTTGCCGGGTATGCTCAATCGCGAGCGAACGGTTCCACTTGAAATTACGGCTATTCCAGAAATCAATGGTATTCCCATGGTGGATCTGTTAAGTAAACGGTTTCCGGGCACCCAATTTTTTCTGGCCAATGATGCCAATGCTGCTGCTTTGGGCGAGTACTACTTTGCCGAAGAAAAAATTACTGAAAACTACATTTTCATTACGCTTGGTACTGGTGTCGGCGGTGCTGCTATCATCAACAAGAAAATATTTACCGGAGGGGATGGCAACGCTATGGAGCCAGGTCATATACCTTCTCGCAATGGCCGTGTACTCGAACGTAATATTGGCAAAAAAGAACTCCTTGACTTAGCTAATGAACGTCGGAGTGAATTTAAGGGTGAAACTCATTTAGCGGATGATGGTAGTATCTCAACAACCGGCTTGGTAGCAGCTGCGGCCGAAGGTGATGAGTTGGCTTTACAAATCTGGACGGAAGTCGGAGAGATGTTGGGCGAGGGCCTGGCTGCGCTCATTAAAATTCTGGACATCAAGCAGGTGCTAATTGGCGGAGGCTTGTCAGCTTCATTTGATTACATTATACCTGCCGTTACTAAAACACTTGATTATTGGCTCAATCCTTATTATAAAAATGGCTTGAGCATCAAGAAGGCCACGCTCGGAAATGATGCTGGCTTGCTTGGTGCCGCTTCGCTTTGTTTTGAGTAAGGGAGTTGTGAAATGAGTGGCGTGAGTGTAGTAAGTGGCCTGAAAATGAACTTACTACACTCACGCCACTCATTTGACTATATTGACTTCAGGCGAGATAGATATCCCAAACTTCTCCTGAACGGACTCCTGCACCAGTTTGGCAAGAGCCAGAATTTCCTCACCTGTGGCATTGCCGTAGTTGACTAACACTAATGCCTGTTTGGCATGAACACCTGCATCGCCAGAGCGATAACCTTTCCAACCCGCCTGCTCAATCAGCCAACCTGCTGGCACTTTCACCAGCTCATCACTAACAGGATAACCGGGAAGGGCTGGATATTGATCGTTTAATGAATCAAACTGGGATTTGGGAATTTCCGGATTTTTGAAAAAACTGCCTGCATTACCAATTTGTGCCGGATCAGGGAGTTTACTACGACGAATATGAATAACAGCCTCACTAATTGCCTTAATGCTTAGTTTATCTTCTGATACACCCATAGTCGTCAACGTTTCCTGAATAGCCCCGTAACGCGTGTGAAACGTTGGATGCTTGTTTAATTGAAATGTGACGCTTGTAATGATGTACTGGCCTTTCAGCTCCCGTTTGAAAACACTTTCCCGATAGCCAAATGCGCAGTCGGCATGGGTAAAGGTTTGTTTTTTTCCGGTTAGTACATGGACCGCAGTGAGCGATTCGAATACCTGCTCCAACTCCACCCCATAGGCACCAATATTTTGCATAGGAGCTGCGCCAACTGTACCCGGAATGAGGGATAGGTTTTCCATGCCGGCATAGCCCTTTCCTACACAAAATAGAACTAACTGATGCCAGTTGACCCCTGCACCCGCTGTTAGATAAACATGATCGTCGTCTTCCCGACTAATGTCGATTCCCTGAATGTTAATTTTAACCACCAAACCCTCAAAATTCTGGCATAGCAATACATTACTTCCTCCCCCAAGAATCAGTTTAGGTGTATCAATATAGTCAGACAGTTGAAGTAAGGTCTGGAGGTCTTCTTCGTTACTAATCTCAACCCAATACCGCGCGTTGGCATCAATCCGGAATGTATTGTAGGGTTTGAGCGATACGTGGCTTTGTATATTCAGCATGGAATAGTTCTGGTGAATAGCCAAAATTAGCTAAAATCCGGCACGGGTTAGTACCTGAGTGTATGGGATTCAGGTATTGAAATGACAAAATGGCTATTTTAGCGTTTTATTTATCGATGAGTATGTATTACAACGTGAGTGGATTGTTCTTACTGGGTATATTGACACTGGCTGGTTGTGCAGGTAGCCGTTCAGTTACCTCAGGCCGCTCGACCACCGATTATAACAGCTACAACGAAGATTTAGCTTCGGTACGTCCTGTGTATGGTGTAGCCGCAAGTAGTGCGCCCGTTGCAAATCGCCCAACTGCATCAGCCACAACGCCCACAACTACAACCCGCCGACCTGACAGCCGTAAATCGACTGCACCGGTCGAAGCTCTGCATATTAACCGGCGGCTTGATCTGGTGCTAGATACAATTGCCACTCATAATCGAACGATTCGTTATGCACCAGGCTATAGGATTCAGGTTTATGTTGGCAATCAGCGTCAGGAAGCCGATGCGGCTAAATTGATGATTTCCCAGAATTTCCCTGAACTGAGCCCCTACCTAAGCTACAACCAGCCGACTTACAAGCTTAAAGTCGGTGACTTTATGCGTCGTTTAGATGCCGAACGATACTATACATCAATCCGTCGGTTGATTACATCAGCGCAGTTACAGCCTGATAAAGTGGACATTCGACGTAGCCTAATAATAAAGTAAGTGATAAGATTTAATGGTGATCCATTAACTTTGATTAGTTTTCCACAATTTCAAGTGTTGGACAAGACCTGTTTAGGATGATATGAAAAAAGCGCTAATTACCGGGATTACCGGACAAGATGGGGCCTATCTGGCCGAATTGCTGTTGGAGAAAGGCTATGAAGTTCACGGAATTAAGCGCCGTAGCTCGCTTTTTAACACACAGCGGATTGACCATATGTATGAAGATCCACATGAGAAAAAAGTGCCTTTAAAGCTTCATTATGGAGACCTGTCTGATTCAGCGAATATTATCCGCATAATCCAGGAAGTACAGCCTGACGAGATTTATAATCTTGGTGCGATGTCGCACGTGCGGGTAAGCTTCGATGAACCTGAATATACCGCTCAGGTTGATGGCATTGGGACACTCCGCATTTTGGAAGCCGTTCGGTTATTAGGCCTGACAGAAAAGACCCGTATTTATCAGGCTTCGACATCTGAACTTTATGGTGGTGTTCAAGGACACGCCCAGTCAGAAACAACCCCGTTTTATCCCCGGTCTCCTTATGCTGTAGCTAAATTGTACGGCTATTGGATTACAGTTAACTATCGGGAGGCATACAATATGTTTGCCTGTAACGGAATTCTATTCAACCACGAGTCGCCACTACGGGGTGAAACCTTCGTGACACGTAAGATCACTCGTGCAGTATCGCGTATTGGACTTGGCCTGCAAGACAAGGTGTATCTGGGTAATATGGATTCCCTGCGCGACTGGGGTCATGCTAAAGACTACGTCGAAGCTATGTACCTTATTCTGCAACAAGATAAGCCTGAAGATTATGTGATTGCAACCGGTGTAACCACCAGCGTTCGGGATTTTGTACGGATGGCATTTGCTGAAATCGGTGTTGAACTAGCCTTCAATGGCGAAGGCGTTGAGGAAGTTGGAACGGTTGTAAGTTCGACCAACCCGGAGTTTCCAGTTGAAGTAGGCAAAGCGGTTGTTTGTATCGATCCACGGTATTTCCGCCCAACGGAGGTTGACCTGTTACTTGGCGATCCAACGAAAGCCATGACACAGTTGAACTGGAAACCAAAATATGATTTACCTGCTCTGGTGAAAGATATGATGACGGCTGATATTGATCTCTTCCGACGTGACCAACTGCTTGCTAAGAGCGGTCATCAGATCTTAAATTACTTCGAATAGAGTAAGGAATAAAAGGGAGTACAGAGAAGAGGGGGAGTAAAGGGATAACAGCATTCCCTTTACTCCCCCTCTTCTCTGTACTCCCTTTTATTCCTTAAACAGGCACAGCATAGTAGTACATCCGTGAACTGTTAGGGTACATACCAATGAGCATTAGCCCTTCCCCTTCCTTCACGGCCGACATGATGGCTTGAAGATCTTTCGTGCTTTTAACGTTTTTACCGTTTGCTTTCACGATTATAAAACCTTCCTCAACATCAGTTTCTGCCAACTTGCCATCCATGATTTTTTTCACCCGAACACCACCACTTACGCCTAATTGTTTAGCATCTTGAGCAGATAGTTCTTCAAACTGAGCACCGAGTGTGCTCAACGATGCAGTCGACGCCGTAACTTCTTCTTTCTTGATAAGCTCCCGCCCACCATTCCGGTTACGAAGTTCAACTTTAACATCACGTTCGGTACCATCTCGGTTGATCGTAACTGTAATTGCATCTCCTGGACGACGACGACCAATGATTTCACGCATTTGCGCATCAGAATCAAGGGGTTGGCCTTCCATTTTTACGATAACGTCCCCTTTCTTAAGACCAGCGGCTTCAGCGGCACCTTTTTCAACCACGTTTTCTACATAGATACCGCGGCCTACTTTCGCACCTTTTTCTTTAGCTACCGTGCTGTTCAATTCAACAGGCAGGATGCCAAGGTAACCACGTTGTACGTTACCATACTTGAGCAGATCAGCTGATACTTTCTTAACCAGCGATACAGGTACTGCGAAACCATAGCCGCTGTAATAACCCGTAGCTGATGCGATAGCCGAGTTGATACCAACTAGTTCGCCACGCAAGTTCACTAAGGCACCGCCCGAGTTACCAGGGTTGATGGCTGCATCCGTTTGAATAAAGGCCTCTACGGGTGTATCCCCTTGCTTTTCTGTCCGTCCCTGCTGGCCCTGACGTTGGGCAAAATCCTGATCCAGAATACCAATCCGGCGTCCTTTGGCACTTACAATACCGGCTGTAACAGTCGATTCCAAGTCGAGCGGATAACCAACGGCGAGCACCCATTCGCCTAATTTAAGTGCATCCGAATCACCAAGTGTAATTGCTGGCAGGTTATTGGCTTCTACTTTAATGACAGCAAGATCTGTCAGTGGGTCGGTACCAATCACTTTCGCTTTAAAGCTGCGCTTATCAGTCATGATAACTTCAACCTCATCAGCATCCTGCACAACGTGATTATTAGTAACAATGTAGCCGTCTTTACTAATAATTACACCCGAGCCAGAGGCTTGTCCCTGTTGACGGCGAGGCTGACGCTGGCCACCAAACTCATCACCAAAGAACTCCCGGAAAATGTCGGGCATTTGCTGCTGACGAACCGTGCGAGTCATTGTCGTGCGGATGTGAACAACCATTGGTGTAACGGCTTCTGCTGCGGTAGAGAAATCGCCAGGTACAGCTGATGGTCCACCTGGCATAGAGGCCAGACGACCCGTAATTGTGGGTATTGGCGACGATTCGTTAAAAATTACATCCCGGTTGTTGAATCCCAACAGGTTGTAAGCGGCCAGCGTTATTGCACTCGACAGGAGGGCCATCAACGCTAATAATTTCCAGTTGCTTTTCATGTTTAAATGGGAAAATCTAATTGCTTTCTTTTTGTGTTGACGACGGTTTTACTGCGTCTGTTGGTATAACGGAAAGTCGCTTCCGAAAAATCCAGGCCTTGTGGGTCCTTAACAAAATTTAACAAGGCTTTGTTAGGCTAAATTTACTCTAAAACAAAGCCCGTGAGAACTCCCTCACGGGCTTTGTCAGGAGGTACTTTATCAACGCATTATCCACCAATCTCAATTTGCCTTGATGGCTTTATTTGGGCTTCTTCTCGTTTGGGAATCTCAATCTTCAACAAGCCATCTGTATAAGACGCCCGGATGTTGTCGGCATCAACAGATGTTGGTAGTGTAAACGTCCGTTGAAAGGATGAATAGCTGAACTCCCGGCGAGTGTACCGCTCCCGATTTGCTCCCTGGTTGCTTGTGTCCGGTTCCTCCTTATGCGTTTCCTGAGAACCCGAAATTGTAAGGTTGTTGTGGTTCAGGTTGAGTTTAAAATCCTCTTTCTTTAACCCAGGTGCAGCTACTTCAATCCGAAAGCCGTCCTGATGTTCTACTACATTGACAGCTGGAACGTTGCTGAGGGAGGACGAACTAGTGTTAAAAAAGTCGTTCACGTCGCGGCCAAAAAAGTTTTCGATCAACGACGGATAGCTGTTGTTCGAGCGCACTAACGTATTCATGACTATCTGTTGGTTTTAGTGTTAAACAATAAGTTAAACAGATTATACCTGTCATTTTTCAAACTTTATGCCAACTAAAACGCAAGGGCTATTCCAGTCATTTTGTCATTCTAAATGCCAGGAAATGGCCTTTTTGTTGACAAGATGTCGCAAAACAAAACAACTAAGGATACTTTAAGAAAGAATATTAATGGAGGTGGCTGGGTGAGCTATAGCTCAAAATCTACAAAAAATGTAGCGTAAAGAAGACTTACTTAATGGCTAGGAGTTCAAATGCCTTTTCGGCGGCAGCCTGTTCGGCTTTTTTCTTGCTGTAGCCGCTACCGGTAGCGAATGCTTCATCATCAACAAGTACCTGGGCAATAAACTCACGGAAGTGGCTATTACCTTTTTCCGAAACGATCTCAAAGCGAATTTCTTTGCCCTCCCGTTGCGCCCACTCAATCAGGCGGCTTTTGTAGTTACCATTGTTCTGCACGACCGATTCGATATCATAATGCGAGAGCAGGTCTTTTAGGATAAATTGGCGCGAGAACCGGAATCCTTTATCTAAATATACGGCTCCCACTAAGGCTTCGAGCGCATCGCCATACATAGAGGTGCGGGCGGGTAAGCTACGTGTCCGGCTTCCGTCGTATTCAATCAACTGATCGAGGCCAATTTTACGGGCAATGCCGTTTAGTGTTTCCCGATTTACAATTCGGGAGCGAATTTCGGTTAAGAAACCTTCGTCTTTGTAGGGGTATTTTTTGAAGAGAAACTCGGCAATAACCATGCCTAATACGGCATCACCTAAATATTCGAGCCGTTCGTTCGATTCCCGAAATCCTTCAATAGCGGTTGCTTTTGACGCTGACGTGTGCCGTAGTGCCAATTGGTACAGTCCTAGATTTGATGGTCGGGCACCAATAATATGGGCAATTGAGCGACGCAGATTCTTGCGCGGATCGCTGTTGCCAGACCGAAACCACTCTAGTGGATTGAATAAACTACGGGGCAGAGCGAGTTGCACGACTCAGCTAAGTTTACGGAAAATGATGATGGCATTATGTCCTCCAAACCCAAACGCATTGCTCATCACGGTTGTTATAGATCGCTCCTGAGCCGTATTGAACGTTAAATTAAAGCGTGGGTCAATTTCTTCATCGTCAGTGAAATGATTGATTGTTGGAGGAACCAGTTGATGTTCCATCGCTTTTAAACAGGCAATCGCTTC
>NZ_BAAHBG010000002.1:169575-200945 GCF_054776855.1 Spirosoma migulaei
AGGAGCATCAGGTTGTACTAAGAGCGTTGAGAGAGTGGACGATTAATGCCGAAAAATAGGAACCAGTTGATGTTCCATCGCTTTTAAACAGGCAATCGCTTCAACGGCACCCGCTGCTCCCAGCAAATGACCAGTCATAGACTTGGTTGAGCTGATATTTAGCTTGAATGAATGATCTCCAAATAATTGATGGATCGCTTTCAGTTCCTGTGGGTCACCAATTGGTGTTGAGGTGCCGTGGGTATTAATGTAATCAATATCGGTAGGCGCAATACCTGCATCGTTGAGCGCGTCTTCCATGGCCAGAAAGGCACCTAAGCCATCGGGGTGTGGCGCTGTGATGTGATACGCATCAGAAGACATACCACCGCCAATTAATTCGGCATAAATTTTGGCTCCGCGCTCCAGAGCATGCTCATATTCTTCCAGAATAATTGCTCCTGCCCCTTCACCTAGCACAAACCCATCCCGATCCTTGTCATAAGGCCGAGAAGCCGTTTCGGGAGAATCGTTGCGTTCTGACAAGGCTCGGTTGGCATTGAAACCGCCAATACCCGCTTTAGTCACAGCCGCTTCGGAACCACCCACAACGCACATTTTCAACCGACCCAAACGAATGTAGTTCAGGGCATCAATGATTGCGTTGTTGGTTGAGGCACAGGCCGAAACAGTTACGTAGTTGGTACCCCGAAACCCGTAGCGCATCGAAATCTGCCCCGAAGCACTGTCGGCGATCATGCGAACAATAAAGAACGGATTGATGCGAGGAGTACCGTCGCCTTGGGCGTAGCCAATCATTTCGTCCTCGAACGATTTGAGACCGCCAATACCCGAACCCCAAATAACACCAACTTTATTTTTGTCGAGCGTGTCGAGGTTCAAATTGGCATCCCGAACGGCTTCTTCGGTAGCAATAAGCGCATAATGGGTAAACGCGTCCATTTTACGAGCTTCCTGCCGGGGAATAAACTGTGTGACATCCAGGCCTTTTACTTCACAAGCGAACTGCGTACGAAACTTGCTGGCGTCAAACTTCGTAATGGGACCGGCCCCGCTTACACCGGCGGCTAAGTTGTTCCAATAAGTGGGTACATCATTGCCAATGGGTGTCAACGCACCGAGGCCGGTCACTACTACTCGTTTGAATGTCATACAGCTATACTGCGTAATGAAAAAAGAAAAACAACGCCAAGCCTGAAATTGTTGGTGTTGGCTTCCAGATACTTAATGGATTTGCTGATCGGAATGAACAATTCGATGTTGGGCCGGTAGCCTTACTTCCGAATCAGGTTTCCGTAAAGAGGTTTACTTCCCGATGTGTTTTTCCAGGTATTCGATGGCCAAACCAACGGTAGAGATTTTTTCAGCCTCGTCGTCAGGAATTGGCAAATTGAATTCTTTTTCAAATTCCATGATTAGCTCAACTGTATCGAGCGAATCAGCACCCAGATCGTTGGTAAAGCTTGCTTCTGGCGTCACTTCTGACTCTTCAACACCCAGTTTCTCAACAATGATATTCTTAACTTTTTGTGCAATGTCCGACATTTTAGTAGCCTGTTCTAGTTAAAAAACTGCGCAAAGAAACGTATTTACCTTTGTATTATCAAACAATTTTTTGGGTTATAAATCGTTCGCTATCGCTACGTATATAGATTTATACTTTTGTAAATCAGCTGATTATGGATAGAAATCAATTGAAAAGGTAGCTTTGCTCTGATAGGAGCATTCTATAAAAAACTAGTCTATCTAGCGAATCACAACCGACTTACAGACATAAGTCGGAATAATACCCGTGCTTCGAATTAACACTTCGGCATCTTGAGGTTGAGTGTTACCCGTTAATACAAGGGCAGTATCTAAGCCAAATTTGTTACCGCCCAGAATATCAGTTCGTAAGGTATCACCTACCATCAAAATATCCCGTTTACTGATATGTGCTGCATTTTCGAGCCGCTCATAGGCAAACATAAACAACTGGGCATCGGGCTTCCCGAAACGAATGAATTGCTTACCTACTATGTTTTCAATCATTTTGGCAATAGCACCTATGGCAATAGCAATGCGGGTTTTTGAAACGGGATAGGTGTTATCGGTATTGGCGACAATAACTGGAATATTGCGTTTTCTAAGCAAATTCACCGTCTTGGTTAAATCTGTATTCCAGTCAAAACCCTCATCGTCCAGCAGGACTAAGGCGTTTATGTCGGCTACATCTTTCAGGTCTACCTGACTGATGGGAAGCGTTTTAAGGCCAGTCGTTTCAAGGTAATGAGCGGATTTTTCAGTTCCTAAGTAGGCTACTGTGCCATTGTGTACTTTCAAATCCAAATATTCCCGAGCCAACATTCCTGACGAAATAATACGCTCTGGGTTAATGGCATAGAATCCCTGTCGATAATAAGACTCGGCTAGTTCATGCGGACCACGGGAGGCATCGTTGGTCAGGACGTAATAATCTCTACCCGTTTCCCGAAGCCAGTCGAACGTTTTTTCAATACCCGGCAAAAGACCTTCTGAGTTTTTCAGGACACCAAATGCATCGAAGAAAATGACTTTATAGTTTTCTGCTACGGTTTTGAAATCGGCAAGTTGCATAAAAGGAATAAACGGAGTAGTAGGTTTGTTTCTAACCTATAGATTATTGGTAAAAATACGATTCGAGCCGAATTTCCAATTAGTTTTCTCTGCATATAAGCAATTCGTTTGCTAATAGTCAGAAATAATGGCCATCATAGAGACGCCAAATCTTGCCAGTTTGAACCGGTTTTAGAAAGGGTAGGCAGGTTCGAAGCCAATAAGATTTCCTGAAAGCTAGGGGTGGGGTGGTAAATTCTCTGGTGATTCCTCAGGGCGGCCTTCGGGTGGTCCATCTGGACTCCGCCTTGGGGGGCGTTGCTGGCGACCAAATAAAAGGGCCAAATCCTTGACCAATTCGGTGAAATCACCCTGTTGGTCAGGCCGGCAAAGGGCTTTGATTTGCTTGAAATGAGTAAAATTGAGCTGCGCCTGTGCTCGCTGATTATTCGCAATCTGCTGACTTAATGTATTCGCCCGTGCTGAATCTGGCGGACTCATTGCCAATAAGCCATAATAATCGCGATACAAGTGGGCCATTTCCTCACTGAGTGCTCGGGTCTGTTCCTGATGGTTCGTTATCAATCCACGATATACCTTTTGCTGACCTGCGTCGAAGCGAAGGCGCTCGATAATTACCGTAGCGGGTTCTTCTGCACCGCCAGGGCCACCAGGATGAGGTGGCCGATTAGGTTTGAGTAACAGAAAACCGATCGTTATAAGATTGAGCAGAAAAAGGCCGATAACGGCAATCGTTAGTAGTTTTGTCCGCTCCATAGGCCGTAGAGTTGGTTATTGGCTGGATAAAGCTGCATAGCTGAAACAACCGTACCTAAATCGGTTGCATTAGTTGCCTCAGGACGGACAAATCGGCTGATCACTTGCCAATTAAGGGCCAGCAGCAGAACAAACGAAATGGCCATACCCCACACTACGCGCATCGATACATAAGCCTTAGGTGGTTCTGTATGAAGTCGATTCCGAATTTTTGCGAATAGAAACGGACTTGGTTCTGCTCGTTGAACATTATTTAAACTGCCAAGTACATCGTATATCCATTTATCTTCTTTAGGTTCCATACTGATTGAGACGACAGGTGTTGAGGATTCCTACGGATTCTGTAGAGTTTTATATAAACCAGCTAATTGTTTTTTTAAATTTTCGGTAGCCCGTTGCAAAAGTGATTCAACGGCCCCAACACTTACAGCCATTACGCCAGCTGTTTCAATATTGTTCAATCCCTCGACCTTTGTTAGTAGATAGGCTGTCTTTTGCTTATCGGGGAGTTTGCCAACCGCTCGGAAGAGCATAGCAGCCTGTTCCTGGTTTTCGATCGCAATACCAGGATGGAAAAAATCGGTGGGTTGGTGGAGTAGTGCGCCGGTAGACGTGTCGAACAGGCTGGTCAAGAAAGCAAACCGCTTTTGCCGTTTCTGGTGTTTCAAAAAATCCAGCGATTTATTGACGGCAATGCGGTAGAGCCAGGTTGTTACGCTAGCGTCGCCTTTGAATGTGCCTGCCGACCGAAACACCTCTACAAATACGTCCTGCGTGATTTCTTCCGCATCTTCCCGATTACGGACGTAGCCCAGGGCTAGCGTAAATACGCGACTTTTGGTTTGGTCATAGAATTCCCTGAAGGCTGATTCGCTGCCTTTCTGGATCTCCCTGAGTAATAATGGCAAGTCGTACAAATTAGTCATCATTAAGCAGTATTATGCCCAATGCTTAGGATGGTACTTTGACGCCTTGCGTAGGCTAAAGTCATTTCTGGGAAACCTATATTCCTAGCGCCCGCAGGATTTTGTCTGCGTCGAACTGTTCAATAGACGGGAAGTAAATCTCGTAGGCCTCGCGTTGCAACTTGATCGCGTAAGTGCGGTGGAAGAAATAACGACCGTATTTAATGACGTAGTTGAGTATAAAAAAGCGATAGGCTTCGGGCAAGAACCGAATCTCGTTTTCGGTAAGCGGGAATACCTTATGGTATTCTTTTAAAAACAGCAGAAAGCGGTCTTCCATCAATGGGCCGATGACGTAGCTAAATACCGTTCGATCACCCGCATTAGAAACCACCCGACTGAAAAAGTAGAAATCCAGAACCCGATAACTGATTCGGAACCAGTCGTAATCCCAACGTGAGTAGAGTTCCAGATTCTGTGTGACCGAAAAGTTGCCGATGTTCCAATCGACGAAGACGGGCATGGTTTCGACGGTGCCTGCTACGAGTTTCTGGCGATTTGTCAGGAATAATTCACACTGGCGTTTTAATTCATCGATATGCAACCGATGCTCAAACTGGCCAACTTCGGTCTCTAATAAATCAAGCAGATCCCAGACATCTGAACGTAGTGTTTTTGACGATTTAGGAAGCACCGTACTCACACGCGAGCATGCCTTATGAAACTTTGCTATTTGCCGCCCCAGCATCTGAATATGATGTTCTTCTAACCGGCGGGGGAGTTTTAACTGAATTCGAATGGGGTTATAAAATACCACCCACGCATCGACAAAGCTGTCTTTCTGTCGGTAGGTATAAACCTGTCCATCCCGCACCAGCGACTTTGCCAGTACATTCTCAAACGGATAAAGCAGGTTATTAGCCAAAGCATGAATAATACGATGGTCTTCCAGAAAGTGCTCATACTTGCCGAAGTAAGACAGTTTGGCAATAATATGCTCGCCATCTTCAAACGTAACTTTGAAGACGTGATTAGTGGAAACCCGTGCACTAATGTCTTCAATAGTCTGAATTTGTACAGACCCATCAAACTCCGCCCAGGCTTTTTTTATGATGGTAGGATAATCAACAAGACGCATATGCTACGGTTTTCAGTTTACGGTTCATTGTTTATGGTTAGCGGACGTATTGACCACAAGAGCGGCCCCGCGCTTCGCGTAGCTGTAAACAATAGACCGTAAACTGAAAACTCTTTAAATAATTTCAAAATATCGTTTCAGTTCCCAGTCGCTAACCTGACGAATGTATTGTCGCCATTCCCAATCGCGGGTACGCGTGAAATGGTCAACAAATTCAGGGCCAAACAGTTCGGCGGCTACTGGCGAATTGGCCATTGCCCGTGTGGCTTCATCCAGATTTGTCGGTAAAATTCCGTTGCGCTTATCGGCGTACCCGTTCCCAACCGAAGCCGGAATATCGAGCGTTAGTTTATGCCGAATACCGTATAGACCCGAAGCCAACGATGCAGCTATCGCCAGATAAGGATTTGTATCCGACCCTGATACGCGGTGTTCCACTCGTGTATAGGCTTCTTTATGATTCAACACACGAAGGGCAGTTGTGCGATTATCTACCGACCAGGTTAGGGTAGTAGGCGCCCAGGCACCTTCAACCAGGCGTTTATAGCTGTTAATCGTCGGCGCGAACATCGGCGTAATGTGCGGTAAACAGTAGAGCTGGCCAGCTATGAACTGACGCATCAGCTCGCTCATGTTATTAGGCTTAGCTGGATCGTAAAACAGATTCTGCGTCTGTTCTGGATTCCAGAGACTTTGGTGAATATGACCGCTACAACCGGGCAGTTCAGCATTCCATTTGGCCATGAATGTAGCCACAACCCCGTGTCGATAGGCAATTTCCTTCACGGCTGTTTTAAACAAAGCTGCCTTATCGGCCGCTCGGACAACCTCATCATGCATGATTGCTGCTTCATACACCCCCGGCCCGGTTTCGGTATGCAGACCTTCGAGCGGTATATCGAACTGAGCCAGCAAATCGAATAGATCGTGGTAAAAGGCACTTTCGAGGGAAGGGCGTAGGATAGAATACCCGAACATGCCGGGCGTTAGTGGCTCCAGCTTACGAAAGTCTTTTTCTAGCAGACTTTGGGGGGTTTCGCGAAAATTAAACCACTCGAACTCCTGGGCAAACTCGGCATGAAAGCCCAGTTCCTGACACTGGCTGGCAATGCGTTTGAGCAGGCTGCGTGGGCAAGCGGCTAAAGCGTAATTACTTGGTTCGGCATTTGAGGCAGGACTAAAATCAGCCAGAAAAAAGGGAATGTTATCTTCCCAGGGAAGCTGACGAAAGGTGGAAACATCAAGCCTGACGGGCGCGTCAGGATAGCCCGACTGCCAGCCCGTTGTTTTGCCATTATCGTAAGGTGTATCGGAAGAATCCCACCCCCAAACAACGTCACAAAAACCGAAGCCATCGGTTAATCCATCCAGGAATTTCTGTCGGTGAATGATCTTTCCGCGCAGGACTCCATCAATATCGGTAAAGGCATATTTAATTTTGGGACTGTCGCTTTGATTGATGAAGTCGATAATGTCTTGCTGATTCATGGCAGTAAGGCTTATTCTTCCGAATAATGCCCGAATAACAGCTTTACGGTGTTATTCGGGCAGGGATACTATCTCGGATTCTTGCGGGTAAAGCTACTTATTCTCGCGCAACCTTCCGCGTGTTTATAAAATCCGTTCAGCAAGTTTGACTGGATTACATAGGCCTACTTTACATTATCCAGATTAAAATGCAGGCCGCTGTTCTCGCGCCGGGCCATAGCCATCTTAATCACCAGATAAGCAACTTCAATCATGTTGCGGAGTTCGCAAATGGGAACCGATACTTTCGACTGGCGATAGAGTTCTTCGTGTTCTAAATAAATCAATTCAAGCCGGTCCATTGCCCGTTTCAAACGCCGGTTCGTACGTACAATACCGACGTAGTTCGACATGATCGACTCCAGTTCTTTCTTCATTTCGGTTACCAGAACCAACTCTTCGGGGTGAGTGGTGCCCGCATCGTTCCAGGCTGGAATGTTCTCGGGCATTACGGCCTGATCGAGTAACTCAACCGTTTTTTCGTAGGCACGATGGCCAAACACAACGGCTTCGAGGAGCGAATTAGACGCTAGCCGATTAGCTCCGTGCAAACCCGTACAGGAACATTCGCCAACGGCGTACAGGAACTGAATATTCGTTTGGCCCCACTCGTTTACCCGAACACCTCCGCAGAGGTAGTGTTGGGCAGGCACAACTGGAATATAATCTTTTCGTAAATCCAGTCCTAAATGATCGCGACAGTAAGCGGTTATGTTTGGAAAGTGTTCGACAAAGCGTTCGTAGTCGCAGTGAGTTACGTCCAGATAAACGTGGGGATCACCGGCTTTTTTCATTTCGGAGTCGATGGCGCGGGCCACGATGTCACGCGGGGCCAGCGATAGGCGAGGGTCGTAGTTTTCCATGAACGTCTCACCTTTGCGCGTACGAAGTACACCCCCAAATCCGCGTACTGCTTCTGAAATCAGGAAGTTGGGCTTTTTGCCGGGTTCATACAGCGCCGTTGGGTGGAACTGGATAAACTCCATATCTTTCCCTATACCCTTAGCTCGGTATGCCATGGCAATGCCGTCGCCGGTAGCAATGTTCGGGTTGGTTGTATTTTGGTAGATGTTCCCAATTCCACCCGTTGCCAGCAGTGTCGTTTTGGCTAAAAACTGCTCAACCTCGCCTGTTCGGGTGTTCAGTACATAAGCTCCAAAGCACTTATTATCAGCGTCGTATCGGTGAACAGTTTCGCCGAGTTGGTGGCGTGTGATGAGTTCAACAGCGTAGAAATGCGTAAAAATCTCAATAGATTTCAGCGAGTTCGCCTTTTCGAGTAACGCCCGTTCAATTTCGGCCCCAGTTATGTCTTTAAAGTGCAGAATCCGGAAATCGGAGTGGCCACCTTCTTTGGCAAGGTCATAATCGGTACCACCATGTTCCTTATCGAAACGGGTGCCGTAATCGATCAACTCCTGAATACGACCGGGGGCCTCACGCACAACGATTTCGACAATATGACGATCGCTCAGGAAGTCGCCTGCTACCATTGTATCATCGATATGTTTCTCGAACGAATCACCTTCCGACCAGACCGCTGCAATACCGCCCTGAGCGTATTTGGTGTTGGTTTCTTCGGCCTGCACTTTGGTGATTACACCAATTTTTACATTCTGTTGTAGTTTCTCAAAATGCATCGCCAGCTTGGTGGCGTAACTAAGGCCCGCAATGCCGGAGCCGATAACCAGAAAATCGAATTGATGGGGCATTGGTGTAGGGTTAATCAAATTTCATTAATGGGCAATTGAGAGGCTGCCCTCTTTCGCGATTTTGGACTGATTGCAGACTCACATACCGAAAAGCGAATACGCATTCGTTTTAGCAGTTTGGTAATTAACTCTAAATCTGCTTGGGTGGTCGGTTTTATTAATAGTTTTTCCATGAGCTACTATTTATGTGCCTATGGCTTGGTGTCTAATGCGCAATAACGCATTTGGTCTTCTAAGGTCGAGAAAGAGTCATTCCACAGGCTGTGCCGAAGCAGAATAGTTTTTACTTCGTAATACAGTTCCTCATTTAATAATATCGTAGCTACTGTGGCACTGTAAGCATATTTTTCGGTGCCTTCAATCATTAGGCCACGTAAACGCGATGTGATACGATTACGTGAAATAACAGATGTTTTCAAGCCCGTATCATATGCTTTGGCTAAATCAAAAATAGCTTCCAACAACTCAAAAACGCCTTTACCTATATCGAATCGTGGCACAACCCAGGATTCCCAGTTATTTAAATCAATAACATCAATGGTTCGTTGTCCTAACTCTGTTTTCCCATACAATCGATATGCTTTCAGATATAGATGCTGTTTGGGGTCGTCGCTATATGGATTTATGATAGGCTCGACTTTAGTATCATGGTCTCCTTTAGCAACATTACAGGCCTTGTTAATAGGTAGCAGATTGCTCCAGGAGAGTACTTCATCAGGGTACAAACTTTTAGGATGAAAATGTTCTACTTCATCATATTTACCCTCTTCATTAAGTTTACTCTCCGAAAAGCAGCACTTATTGTGAGAGGATTGCAGCAGCGCTTTCCCAATGAATTCTTTTTGCCAAACAGCTTTATCTGTCCGCTTGTATTCATCAGTAAGAGCCTGCACCACATCATCCGTCAGTTCCGACGGAGCAGCAACGGGTTGAAGTTTAATCATGCAGGAACTAACGAAGACAATTGGATACTCAACAATTTACGCTGACTACTGGCCGGGTGTAGAATTTTGTCTAACTGATCATAAGCTGTTTTAGCCTTATCATAGTTTTCCTCATTTAACCCTTTTTCAAACTCCCCAAGTAGTTTTAAGAAGCTATCCGAGCGGGTTTTCTCGCCCATATCCATTAGCTCCCGCAAAATCTCTTCAACCGTCCAGCCTTGAAACGACCCAAATTGCTGGCGAATGTTGATACTACCAGTTTCGTCATCTTTCTCAAGCATAATCAAATTAACGTTCTCGGCTGATTGTACAATCAAGGGGCTATGGGCTGTAACGATAAACTGCGTATTAGGAAACAAGTCACTGAGGTATTTAATAATTTTTCGCTGCCATTCAGGGTGTAGATGAAGATCAATTTCATCTACTAAAACGATGGCTGGGCCGTGGAGGGGGTTGTCAAGGTCTGGGTAACGGTCAAACATGCGCTTGGCGAGATCAACTACCCATGCAATAGTTGTTTGATAGCCATAACTCAATTGATTCAGTTTTACCCACCCGTAGGCTGTCAAAAACAAAGCTAAAGGCTTGAAGTTATCCTTCGTCTCAAATTTAATATCCTGAATATCTGGAAAAATCTTACTTAAAAGCAGATACTTTAATTGCTCTAATCTTTCTGTTGCACCTTCAATATGACTTTTGCTTGCATAATCTAGTTGTAAAAGCCATTCTTCTGCATTAGTCAAAAGCTCATTATCAAAAAATAGCCCTCTTGTAGTTTCTTCAAAATTAGAATAATCTGTTAATGTAGAGTCTGATGCCCTTCTAGATATACCATAACCATCAATAAATTGCCAATTTTCTTGAGCCTTATCCTTAACTCGGTCACGCGAAGGTGTGGGAGCAAAGTAACGCTCTAAAATAGTGTTATTACTGCTTGTAGTAATTAGTGTTGCAGGGAACTCGTGGCTAAGATGGCTCATATCAAACTTAGTAACAGCCGTAACCAACGAAAAAGCTGCTGCTTTGTCTTGCTCTTTACGATAATTTTTTAGTCGGCGTATTCGCAGATCTTCTTTCAAATCTTTGGGTTCGACAACAAGATTGTTTGCCGCTGCTAATAAGCGTAATAATGTTGTCTTGCCAGTATTATTATTGCCAAGAATTACTGTCCATTGCGAAGGCTCATTTTTTTCTACAGTAAAGAGTATGTCATATTCAGACTTAAAACACTTGACGTTTTTTAACGACAATCTATTTAAGTAAATGACCGATTTAGTACCTTCAGAATCTTGTATCATCTCTACAATTACTTACTCAATTCCAGCATCCGCGCCACAGATTCATAGGCCTTCAAGCGCACATCTTCCGGTACAATAATCTCCGGTTGTTCGTAGAGCATGGCGTTATATACCTTCTCCATCGTATTCATTTTCATGTACGGACACTCCGAGCAGGCGCAGGTATTATTCTGGCTGGCGGGTGCCGGAATGATCTTCTTGTGGGGAACGGCCTGCTTCATCTTGTGCAGAATACCCGCTTCGGTACCAACGATAAACGTCTGCTCGGGACTATCGACTACATATTTGAGCAACGCGGTTGTAGAACCCACATAATCGGCTTCACTTAAAATATGCTCCTGACATTCAGGGTGGGCAATGAACTTGGCTTCGGGGTACTCGATCCGCAGCTTATGCAACTTTTCCAGCGAAATATCAATATGAACAATACAAGCGCCATCCCAGAGTACCATGTCGCGACCGGTTTTCTTCGAAACGAAGCGGCCAAGGTTGGCGTCGGGGGCGAAGATAATTTTCTGATCCTTCGGCAGGCTTTCAACGATCTTCAGCGCGTTCGACGAGGTAACGATAATATCAGACAGCGCCTTGATTTCAGCCGAGCAATTAATATACGACAGGACGATATGATCGGGATACTGCGCTTTAAATTCCGCGAATTTATCGGCCGGGGCTGAGTCTGCGAGTGAGCAACCCGCATTCAGGTCGGGAATAACAACTTTTTTCTCGGGCGAAAGCACTTTGGCCGTTTCGCCCATGAAATGTACCCCGCAGAACACAATCATATCGGCGGGGGTAGCGGCTGCCTGCTGCGACAACCCCAAACTGTCGCCAATGTAATCGGCAATGTCCTGAATGGCTCCATCTACATAGTAGTGAGCCAGGATAACCGCATTTTTTTCTTTTTTCAGCCTGTTAATTTCGGCCACTAAATCTATGTCTTCAGCGACCGGCTTATTTACATAGCCAACACGTTGAACTTCTTCCAGGAGTGCTTCCATTGAGGGTATTGACAGGTGGTTTTATAGGTAACAACGAATACGAACAAAATGTCACTAGATAACTTTAGCCTATACTGGATGAACCTAGCTCACAGACAGGGATGGCCTTCCGACTGGCCGAATTTCAGGAAATCGATTGGGCTTTCAAACAACAGGCCGTAATTGGTTAGTTTTGACATAAAGCAAACCTGTTTATGACCGACGATTTTCTTCAGCTACGCATTGTTCGCATTGTTCCTGAAACCGCCGAAGCCAACAGCTACTTTCTCGAACCGCTGGATGAACAACCCGTTTCCTATACTGCCGGACAGTTTCTGACAATGATCCTGAAGCATAACGGGCATGAAGTTCGCCGATCTTACTCCATTAGTTCTGTTCCTGCAGAAACCCTCCGTATCACCATTAAGCGGGTTCAAAATGGGGAGATTTCCCGCTTCCTGCTCGATACGTTACGCGTTGGAGATATTCTGACCAGCTTACATCCTGCCGGGCGATTTACATTCGATGAACATGAGGCTGGCGATGTCGTGCTTTTGGGGGCTGGGAGTGGGATAACTCCTTTGTTTGCGCTGGCGAAGCAGGTTTTATTGACAACCTCTACTCGTAGCATAACCTTACTTTATAGCAGCCCCAATGAGCGGACTATTATTTTCAGGGAAGAGCTAGATGAACTGCAACGCCAATTTCCTGATCGCTTTCGGATTTTGTATTTACTAAGTAATCCGGCTGAAGATTGGAATGGCTTGCGGGGGCGGCTAAATAACGTGATGCTCGAACGGCTGTTACCAACGTTGGTAGGCGCATCAGATCCGGAATTAGTCCATTTTTATATCTGCGGACCGGGAGATTATATGCGCATGGCGCAATTTACACTCGTATTCAGCGGATTTCGACTTGACCAGATTCGGCGGGAGAATTTTGTGGTCGAGCCTGTTGTGTTAACCCCACCACCGACTTCTGCGCAGGATCGAAGTGTGTTAGTACGTTTTAAAAGTCGTGAGGTCGAAATTCAGGTGCCAGCCTATAAATCCATTTTGCAGGCGGCATTGGACGAAGGCATCCATTTGCCGTACAGTTGCCGGGGTGGACGATGCTCTACCTGTGTGGCCCGTTGTTTATCTGGAAAAGTGCACATGACAATCAATGATGTGTTAACCGAGCGAGACCTTGCCGAAGGCTGGGTACTTACCTGTACGGGCTACCCGGAAAGCGATGGAGTAGTGATTGAGGTATAAAAGGGAGGAGGGGGAGGAGAGGGAAGAAAGGGAGGAGAGGGACAAGGTATTTCCATCCTCCCTTTCTTCCCCCTCCTCCCTTTTCTCCCCTTTCTTACACCTTCGTCTTCAAAAACTCAATCACCACATCCAGACCTCTCTGGTAGTGATGGTTATTCGGAATTACAATATCGGCTTCGGCACGGTAGGGTTTGATAAACTGCCGGTAGGTTGGCTTGACGTGGTATTTCCAGCGATACATCACATCATCCAGATCATAACCACGTTCTTCGGCATCGCGCTTAACCCGTCGTTCGAGTTTGATGCTATTCTTGGCGTCGATGAAAATTTTCAGATCCATCTGATCGGCCAACTCCCGGAAGTGAAAAACGAAAATTCCCTCAACAATGATGATGGGTGCAGGCTTAAACGTCAATAACCTGGGTACAATGGCCGGATTATTGAACGTGTATTCTTTTTGCGTGACAATCTCCCCATTATGGAGTTGCTCGATATGTTTGGCGTAGAGATGATGGTCAATGGTTTCGGGTAAATCGAAGTTATGAATACCCTGGTCATCCACTGGAATTACGTCGCGGCTGAGGTAATAATTATCCTGCGAAATCAGGCAGATCTGATCGTCGGAGAAGGCACTCAGGACGCCTTTCAAAAAAGACGTTTTGCCCGAAGCACTGCCGCCGGTAATGCCGACGATAAACGGTTTGGTAGCCATGATGAAGTAAGAGAAAAACAAAGAAAGCAGGAAAACGCAAATGGCCAATAAAAAAGCGGTTCACTTATTAAGTGAATCGCTCTTAAATCAATGGCTAGACTAGTTTAAACAACTACGGCTTCGGCAAGCACCAGTACCTTGTTCTGAAGTACTTCAACGACGCCACCGTCAACGATGAAGGTTTGTTCACCGGATGCCGTTTGCACGATAAGTTTTCCTTTATCTAACGTGCTCACCAGGGGTGCGTGGTTGTTCAGAACCTGAAACTGTCCTTCGCTACCTGGAAACGTAACCGCACTGGCTTCGCCAGAAAAAACCTTACGGTCGGGAGTGATAATATCTAATGTCATGATAATGTACAATGAATAATGGTTAATGTATAATGAATTTGTAATCTATATTATTCATTGTACATTATTCATTTGTTTACAAGGCTCCTTTTACAAAATTAAGAACGCTGCTAATTTGAGTCTTTGCGGCAGGTTCAGCTGCTTTCGCAACTAAGCCACCCTGGTCCAGTTTGCCAACGCTTGCCAGTGCTGTCGACACCAGCGATTGGCCTGTCGATTGAGTTCCTCCGCCAAGCGACGACAAGGCACCGCTAATACCGCTCAGGCCACTCGTGAGTTGACTGCCTTTGCCCAGTAATGAACCCGCAGCCAGAATACCTTCAAGTTGATTGCCACCTGAGGCAAGTTTGGCTAAGCTAACGGCTTTCCCTAAAGCACCACTTCCCAAAGCACCGGTTGGAATTAAGGGAAGCAACGCTTTCAGTTTACTTGCCTGCGCCAATACTTTATCCTTAAATGACGTTGGCTTCGCCTGTGCTTCAGCTTCCAGACCTGCAATGCCTGTTTTCAATTCCTGCGTCGTGGTTGCTTTATCGCCTTTGTCAAGAGCAGCTACCGCATTATCCAAATGGGAAGTTGCAGAGCCATCCTGCACGGTCGTGGCCGATGCACCTGGCATCACCGTCGAGTCCTTAATAGCGCCCCCTACAATAGGTTTTGTGGGGATTGCTGGAACTTCGGGCGTTGTAACCTGGGCCGATGTAGCCACTGTTGTCGCTAAGCTGAATGACACAAGGGCTATTCCTACTCTCAATCGAATCGTTTTCATAAAACTAAGTGCGTTTAGTATCGAACTATCAGACTTGAGGAAGGAGTGTTGGTTTCCAGAATACGGTTAATAAACCATTAAATCGTAGTCTGGAAACCAGAAATAGCGCTTATTGACCCGCTTCTTTCAGCATTTTTTCTCCCTTCGCAACGGCATCTTCAATGGTGCCAACTAGGTTGAACGCTGCTTCGGGTAGGTGGTCATACTTACCGTCGATGATCAGGTTGAAGCCTTTGATGGTATCTTCAATCGGTACCAGAACGCCTTTCAAACCGGTGAACTGTTCAGCCACAAAGAACGGCTGCGATAGGAAGCGTTGCACACGACGAGCGCGGCTAACAACCAGTTTATCTTCTTCAGAAAGTTCTTCCAGACCAAGGATGGCGATGATATCCTGCAATTCTTTGTAGCGTTGCAGAATCTCTTTTACGCGTTGAGCTGTATTGTAGTGCTCATCACCCAGGATTTCGGCAGATAGAATCCGCGAGGTCGAATCAAGTGGGTCAACCGCAGGATAGATACCTAACTCAGAGATTTTCCGGCTTAATACCGTTGTAGCATCTAAGTGAGCAAATGTCGTAGCCGGAGCCGGGTCAGTCAAGTCATCTGCAGGTACGTAAACGGCCTGTACCGATGTGATCGAACCCCGTTTGGTTGAAGTGATCCGCTCCTGCATGACGCCCATTTCGGTAGCCAGCGTAGGCTGGTAACCCACGGCTGATGGCATCCGACCTAACAGAGCCGATACTTCAGAACCCGCCTGTGTGAAGCGGAAAATGTTATCAACGAAGAACAGAATGTCACGACCAGCGCCTTCACCGTCGCCATCGCGGAAGTGTTCAGCAATGGTCAGACCCGACAGGGCTACCCGAGCACGTGCTCCTGGGGGCTCGTTCATCTGTCCGAATACGAAAGTAGCCTGGCTTTTGGTCATCTCTTCCAAATCTACTTTGGTCAGATCCCAGCCACCTTCTTCCATCGAATGTTTAAATGCGTCGCCATATTTAATGATACCAGCTTCGATCATTTCGCGAAGCAGGTCATTTCCTTCGCGGGTACGTTCGCCCACGCCAGCAAATACTGACAGACCCGAATAGGCCTTCGCGATATTGTTGATCAATTCCTGAATCAATACGGTTTTACCTACACCGGCGCCACCGAAGAGACCGATTTTACCACCTTTCGCGTAAGGCTCCAGCAGGTCAATTACTTTGATACCTGTGAACAGTACTTCGGTTGAGGTAGCGAGGTCTTCAAATTTAGGGGCAGCCCGGTGAATGGGCAGGCCAGTACCGGTTGTCTTTGGCTGTGGAATACCGTCGATAGCATCGCCAACAACGTTGAACAAACGACCCCGGATGCCTTCGCCTGTTGGCATGGTAATTTGAGCACGAAGGTCAATAACATCTAAGCCGCGATACAGCCCGTCGGTCGAATCCATCGCAATTGCGCGTACACGGTCTTCGCCGAGGTGTTGCTGAACCTCCAGAATGACCGTCTGGCCATTGGATTTTGTTACTTTGAGGGCGTCCAGAATGGCGGGAATCCGGGAACCTTCGCCCTCGAAACTCACGTCCACGACCGGCCCGATTATTTGCGTAATCTTACCCGTATTGACTGCCGTTGCCTTACTCATTTGTATGTGGTATTTCTTTATTGAAATGTTGCCCATTGTTTGGGACTGCAAAAGTAGGAGAAAAACAGCGTAAGGTCAAGGAACAACGTAGTCATTTTCCTGTTGATTCATAACGAAATAGGTTTGGCAGTTAGCTTTTTACGTGAAAAGCTAAACAAAAATAGCCTGGAGCGGATTTGTACAAAAACAAGTCGATAGTCAACAGTCGTTAGTTGGGCGTGATTAATAAATGGTTGCTATTCAACTAATCGAATAGCTATCGACTAGCGACGTAGTGACTATCGACGCTGACTCAACGACTCTTTTTTATGCTCCAACAACGCTCAAGTGGCTTATTGCTTCATATTACATCATTGCCTTCTGCACACGGTGTAGGTGATTTAGGTCCAGAAGCCTACCGTTTCGCCGATTTTCTGGAAGCATCCGGACAAACATACTGGCAAATCCTTCCGCTCACACCCGTTGATCCTGGTTCCGGGTTTTCACCTTATAGCAGCCCATCGGCTTTTGCGGGTAATATTCTGATGATCAGTCTGGAGAAGTTGGTCGATGAGAATTTACTCAGTCAGTATGACCTGGACGTATTTAATGAACAGCCGGTTCATGACGTAACCGTGACAGAACCGCCTAGTGTATCGGGTAACACCATACTGGCCGGACCACTTGTACTGGCACCGAATACAATGCATGCCGCCTGGATAAAAAAGCGCCCCCTTTTGCAACAGGCGGCAGAAACATTTCTGCGTGATGCGGCTCCTGCCCAGCGTAGTGACTATGACCGGTTTTGCGCCTGGCAAGCCGATTGGCTAATTGATTACGCGCTCTTCTCAGCCTTGCAAGAGTCTACCGGCGAACCGACCTGGGTGCGCTGGCCTGAAGAACTCGTCCGTCGTGAACCAGCCGCGTTGGTTCGCCAAACCGAGCTGCTGCATGATCGGATTGAGGTTATCAAAGTGCTACAGTACTTTTTCATGCGACAGTGGAACGAGTTAACCGCTTACTGTTACGGAAAAAAGATCCATCTGATGGGCGATATTCCCATTTACATTCAGTTCAATAGTGCCGATGTCTGGGCTAATCCAACGTTGTTCAAGCTGGATGCAAATCTTCAACCCTTATTTGTGGCTGGTGCTCCGCCCGATTATTTTAGCGAATATGGTCAGCGCTGGGGTAATCCAATTTATGACTGGGCTGAACACGAACGCACTGGATTTGCCTGGTGGATGCATCGCTTACGACATCAAATGTCGCTCTACAGCCTGACCCGACTAGATCATTTTCTTGGTTTCGCGGTGTATTGGGAAATTCCGGCCAATGAGCCAACTGCTAAAGTAGGGGAGTGGGTAAAAGCGCCCATCGAAGCGTTTATGCACGCCATGCACCGGCAGTTTGTTCAGTTACCTATTATTGCCGAAGATTTAGGGGCCAAAGCCGCTGAAATACAGCCTTATCTACGTCACTATGGCATTCCCGGCATGCGTGTTGTGCAATTCGGGTTCGGGCACGACATGCCAACCTCGACCCATGCCGTCCATAACCATACCGAGAATTTTGTGGTGTATTCCGGCACGCATGATAATAATACAACATTAGGTTGGTTTCATGAATCGGATGAGATTCACCGACTGCGAATGAATGACTATCTGGGGTTTAAAATCACGGATAAGAATGTAGTCGATCAGATTTGCCGCCTAACCATGCAGTCGGTGGCAAGGTTGGCCATTATGCCCGTTCAGGATATTCTAAATCTGGATGAAACGCATCGGATGAATACACCTGGTTTAGGGGGCCGGAGCTGGCAGTGGCGTTTGCAACCCGGTCAATTAACGAATAGGGTGGCCGAAAGACTACTGAAACTGACCAGGATGACGGGGCGAGCCTAATAAGTCGGAGAGGTGTATAATGATCTTTATATTGTTCAGTGAAAGTGCCTAAATGCACTAGATTGTGGAACAGGAGGAACATTGTAGTAAAAAAATACAATTACTTACAGATGAAGTTTAGCAAAAACTAAGACTTTAAAGCTCGCATGCTCTGCCAGAGGTATAAAATAAGTATTCCTACTGAATTTCTTGGATGTACTTCTTTTAATTCATTAAATCTGTAAAAGTTACTTTGGCATTATTAATGTTCTGAATTAGTAGTTGAGGTTACCTACCATTTTCAATCTAGTCAAGTATAAGAAATGATCGGGTAAGAGACAGATCTACAAAATAGACGTCTCAGTAAGCAAATGCCGGATAGCTAACATGCCCGGCTTTTACGCCTATTTACTACTGATAACTCTACATTGGTTATGTTCCGAAATGTATTGAACTCATGCCTGCAACTGATTGGCTTCTCTCTACTTGTTGTAGCTTGTAAAAATTCGGTCGATACGCTACCAGTCAGCACAGGTAAGTCTATTGAAGCATTCGTATTTGCTAGTCTTACCCCACCCGTTATAGGCGTTGTTGACTCAGTCGTTCATACCGTTAGGGCAACTGTGCCTGTTGGAACGGACTTAACCAAACTTTTGCCCAGCATAACACTATCACCCAACGCGGTTATAACCCCGGCACCAAGTGCTGCTCAGAACTTTAGTAAACCTGTTTCGTACACCGTTACAGGAATGAACAGTACTACCCAGTCTTATATCGTTACGGTCAGCGTAGCCAGCACAATAGCCAATGGAGGCACGCTTGTGTATATCGGCAACGGAGTGGGTAACTTCTTTGCAGTCGATGGGGGGACGGGTGCTATTAAATGGCGGGTGTCTACAGGGTCGTCAATTACATCCAGCGCTTTTGTAGCGGCTGGTATGGCATTTACAGGAAGTGAAAACGGAAACCTCTATGCCTTTGACGCCCAAACAGGCGACCAACGCTGGAAATTCAGTACGGGTAATAGCATTCTATCGAGCCCGGTGGCTTCGGGGACACTGGTATTTGCGGGTAGTGAAGACCAGAATTTATATGCATTGGATGTACTAACGGGTGCCTTACGCTGGAAGTTTGGCACAGCTGGTGGAGTTTCCTCTAGTCCAGTGGTGGTTAACGGATCGGTGTATTTTGGGAGTAAAGACCAGACTCTGTATGCACTTAATGCGGCTACGGGAAGTCAGCGCTGGAAATTCGGTGCCGGCGACAAGATTACGTCCAGTCCGGCGGTGGTTGGTGGGTTGGTTTACATTGGTACTAACGATTACAACCTGTATGCACTGGATGTAGCTACAGGGGCAATTAAGTGGAAATTCAGCACAGGCGGCCTGGTCACATCCAGCCCTACGGTTGTTGATGGCATTGTCTATATCGGTAGCGAAGACAAAACATTTTACGCGCTGGACGCCAGTACAGGTACGCTCCGCTGGAAATACAGTACGGGCGGACGATTAACGGCTAGTGCGGCCGTTGTCAATGGCATCGTTTACATTGGCAGTGAAGATAAAACCTTCTATTCACTCGAGGCCAGTACGGGTACGCTCCGTTGGAAATACAGTACGGGTGGGGTTATTAGCTCAAGTGCAGTTGTATACAATGGCTTTGTCTATTTGGGTAGTCAGGATACCAGTTTATACTGTCTCAATGCAACCAGCGGTGTATTGCGGTGGCGTACTCCACTCGATGCAAAGCTATTGTCGAGCCCCTGTCTGGCCAATACCGATTTAGTGCCTTTTGCATCCGGGATTAGCGGAGGGCAACAGTAAACACAGGCACTAACCTCCTGTTTACTACGTTTCTCTTTCATGTCATTCTTATTTTTCTGGAAAAGCTGGAGTCGACCTTACCGACTGACCTATCTGATTAGCTTTATTGCCTTACTGATCAGCGCCTTTTTGTTCATCATTGCATGGGCACGAGGGCTAGGTAATGTTGTTCGCTGGGACGTGCTGAGTGAACTGAACGAATTGCCGGTTATTCTTCATTCGTTCTCCGACGGACTTCTCGATTATGCCGTAAACGGGAAAGCCTATGCCGTCTCCGAACAATTTGTGGCGTCGGCCATGCAGGTTCGGCCAGGTATGGCTACGGCTTTTTTAGTAGGTATTTGTGTCGCTTTCGTATTGCTGATTAGTGCTATTACCCGCTTCGACCGAATCCGGTATTTAGTCAGTATGGCCATTCTTATTCTTGGACTGGCCTTTTTTCGCTGGGAAATGCTGGAGGTTCCGGGGCTGGGCAGTAATTACCTGTTTTTATTACTGGCCTTTTTGTTTGGATCAGTAAGCTATTATTTCCACGCCTTCCGGCCCGATTATCCAATCCCCGTTCGCCTATGTGTTTTTGGCCTGATGACGATTAGTGCAGCCATTGGACTGGATAGCCTATCGCCCATGCGGTTTCCCGCCTTGATCGTGGTCAGTTATGGCATGCCCGTGTTGCTCGTGTTGGGCAGTGGTTTTATCTTTTTCATTGCCACCGAAATTGTAGCCGGTTTAGTCTGGCTAACCTCTGCCGGACGTTCGGAGGAGGGTAAGACGCCAGTAAATTCTCGTCGGACATTAGGTATCAATAATTTCTTATTTGTTAGCTTTTTATACCTGATTAATCTGGCCCTTGTCTGGCTCAAAAACACGAAATATATTGATTGGGATGTGCTGGCCGTTAGCCCTTTCATTCTTTATCTGGTTTCGGTAACGCTGGGTATTTGGGGATTTCGTCGGTTGGTTCAGCAGCAGGAAGCATTCTCATTTCGGGATTCGGGGGCTTACTTATACGCCGGTTTGGCTTTGCTTACGACGCTTACCATCACGTATGCGTTCGCTACGGCAAATGACCCCTTAGTGGAGGTATTCGAAGATGTGATTACTTATACGCATTTGGCGGTGGGCGTATGTTTTATGGCCTATGTAGTTATTAATTTTCTACCTATTTACCAACAGAACCTGCCGGTTTATCGGATTCTTTACAAGCCTAAACGGCTCGAATTAAGTTTATTCCGAATTGTTGGTGTGGTTGGCGTAATCGCTTTATTTGCTTCAGGTGGGCTAATTACCGTTCGGCAGTCAATAGCGGGGTATTACAATGGGTTAGGTGACTATTATATAGCCAGCAACGAGCCCACGTCGGCCAATGCGTTTTATCAACTTGCACTGGAGCAGGAGTTTCAGAATCATAAATCGAATTACGGATTGGCCTCGCTGGCGCTGGCGCAAAATAACCAGACAGCAGCTGCTTTTTACTTTCAGCAGGCGCTTCTGAAACAACCTAGCCCGCAGGACTATGCCGGTTTGAGCCAGACCTATTTAAAAACGGACTTGTTTTTCGAGGCTGTTAAAGCGTTGCAACGGGGCATCCGGGCGTTTCCGAACAGTGGCGAATTACAGAACAATCTAGGCTACTTATACGCCCGCACCAGTGTTGCCGATTCAGCCTATTATTATTTCAAATCGGCAACGGCTACTGCCGACCGTACCGAAGTGCCGGAGTCGAATTTGCTGGCGTTTTATGCCCGCAACCCAAACGTATTAGCCGCTGATTCGACCCTGGCTACTAGTGCAACCGAATCATCGTACGAATCCTATCAGGCAAATGCATTGGTGTTGCGGATTGTGGCTAACCGAGATACCGCACAGGCGCAAAAACCAACCTGGTTATCTGGCGAAGCCGTAAATCAGGGGTTGAGTGTAGGGCGTTTTGCCAGTTTGTATAATTATGCACTAGCAACTCAACAAGCCGATAGCACAGAAACAAACCTGTTCCGAAACCTCTCAGAAAATCCAGCGAACCAGGACTTTACCGATGATCTGTTGTTAGCCCGTGCCGTTGTCGAGTATAAACGACATAACCATTCGGATGCGTTTGGCCTGATGGGGCAGTTGGCTGAGGGCAATCAGCAAAACGGGTCGCCTTACCGATCCATTGCTGGTTTGTGGTTACTGGAGCAAGGCTTATACCATAAAGCCGCCGAAACGTTTGGGTATAATTCGGATACAACGTCCATTTACTACCGGGCTGTTGCCTACACGAAAGCCAATGATCTGGCTATTGCGCAGGGATTATGGGAAACCGCAGCTAAAAACGATCCCGCCGTAGCCGCGTTGAAGCAAGTACTTTATCAGGAACGTAAACCCGAATCGGATCTGGAAAAAGCTTTCTATGCTACCTATCGACTTGATGACCCCAATCGGGGTGCCTATTGGGAAACGATTCAGGAGCCTAGTCTAAAGACAGTAGCGGGTGTAGCCTTGGCCAACGATTTTCTCGACCATTTACAGTGGCGCAATGCGCAGCTAGTCCTGTCTGGCTTACCTGACTCAAAGCAGGTAAGTCCAGTGGCCATGTCTTTACGAACTGTTGCGGCTATTCGACTATCTGCTTTTCGACGCAGTGTTGGTTCGGCAGAAACAATGGCAAAGAAGATGATTCTGCCCCAACATCAGGCTGATCGTGACTATTGGCTGGGACAAACCTATGAACGAACTCATCGAATTGCCCAGGCGAAGCAGAGTTATCTAAGTGCCCTTCAACAAGCTCCGCTGGCCGCCAGGCTGGTTACAGCAACCGCTCAATTAGACCGGCAACAGAAACAGACAAAACAGGCTTACGATCTGGTTTTAAAGGCTTTACTTTACAATGACGATAATGCCGAACTCCTAAAAATGTACGTCAACTTGTGTCTGGATTTAAGCCTGTTCGACTACGCCGAAACGGGCCTGTTCCGACTGCGAGCTGCTACTACACCCGCCGATTATCAGGCATTTCAGTTGACTTATCAGGAAAAACTAGCGTCAATCGAAAAGAATAAGGAGAAATTTCTGCAATGAAGTAGCTTTGTTAATCAACCCTAAGCTATGGACCGGAAATTAAATTGGCTCAAAGAAGCCTTCAGCCGCGACCTGAGGATTATGCAGCAAGGTCAGGTAGTAGGTGGTATACATCGTGATGTATTGAGTCGTGATGTAGAGGCTTATCTGAATAGTACCCGCCTGCGATTTGACGTAACCGGTTTTCTTATTCATTCGGTCAATATTCACGACCTGAATGCCGGCAACCAGATTATTGGGCATATTGCATTTAGTTTCGGAAAACGGGCTGAACTTAAACTGACATCAGATGAAAGCTACCTCTGGAAACGCCATAATATGCTTATGCGGGAGTGGGACATGATCCGCGAAGCCCCCGACGGCTCACCTGAAAAAGAATTGGTCAGTTATGACTTAACCCGCCAATTTTTTAAAGAAGCTGGCGATATTAGCGTGAATGAGGATGAGCAGTCCACAGCTACTGTTGATATCATTATTTTAACCGGATTATTCATCCGAAATTATTTTCAGCGCCGTCGCCGGATAGCCGCAGGAGCTATAGCTGCAACCACATAAGCCTACTAGACAACCTGTTATGAATATTATAGAAACGCGCAATATTGCCAAACGCTACGTAATGGGTACCGAAGTAGTTGATGCCCTTAAGTCAATTACGATCAGCATTAAAAAAGGAGAATACGTTGCATTTATGGGACCATCGGGGTCGGGTAAATCAACGCTGATGAATATTGTTGGTTGCCTGGATTCGCCTACGTCGGGCCAGTATATTCTGAATAATCAGGATGTGAGTAGTATGGGCGAAAACGAACTGGCCGAAGTTCGGAATAAAGAAATAGGCTTCGTCTTCCAGACCTTTAACCTGTTGCCCCGACAAACATCGCTCGAAAACGTAGCCTTGCCACTCATTTATGCGGGCTACAGCAAAGCGGATCGTACCGAGAAAGCGATGCTGGCACTCAAAAACGTTGGTCTGGAGAATCGGGCTGGTCACCGGCCAAATGAGCTTTCCGGCGGGCAACGTCAGCGTGTGGCTGTGGCCCGTGCGTTGGTTAATGACCCCAGCATTCTGCTCGCCGATGAGCCAACGGGTAACCTCGATACGAAAACGTCTTATGAAATCATGGATCTCTTCGACCAGATACACAGTAAAGGCAATACTGTAATTATGGTAACTCACGAAGAGGATATCGCTGAATATGCCCACCGTATTGTTCGGCTTCGTGATGGCCTGGTTGAAACGGATCGCTTGAACGCAAACATCCGAAAGGCGCAGGCGCTTATGCAATCGTTAGAGTAAGGCCGAAGTGGATGATTAGGGGTAAATAGTCTATATTTAGCCCATTCCTAACTTATCTTTCTTACCTGGATGTTCCGTAAAATTCTTCTCGCTCTACTGGTTGTTCTGGTCGTGATTCAATTTATACGGCCTGAAAAGAACCAGTCAACAGGCGTATCGGCAAACGACATCACGACGAAATATGCTGTTCCTGCCGATGTGCATGCCGTTCTCAAACGGTCCTGTTTCGATTGCCATTCCAACAATACCGTTTATCCGTGGTACGATAACATCCAGCCGGTCGCTTGGTTTCTCAATCACCATGTTGACGAAGGTAAGGGTGAGCTCAACTTTTCGGAGTTTGCAACCTATACACCTAAGCGGGCGCGTCATAAGCTGGAAGAAATAGGCGAGACGATCTCAGAAGGCGAAATGCCTTTAGACTCATACCTCTGGATTCACCATGATGCCAAACTCAAGCCTGAAGAAGCAAAACTTGTGACTGATTGGGCTAAAGGATTACAGGCGCAGATTCAGGTGCCGCCCGGAGAAGACAAAGAAGGCGAGCATCATCATGAAGAGCATTAAGTAAAGGTCAGTTGTTTAAACTTTTTCCTTTATAGAAAAATCTAGGCTGCTTTTTTGTCATCCCGACGCCAGGAGGGATCTCAAGCTTAACTAACACAGAAGCTTGAGATCCCTCCTGGCGTCGGGATGACAAAAAGTGTAAACAGCTTCAAGGTTAAAGATCAGCCCTTCTTATTTTTTTACGATTACTTCTCCCGGCAGCAACCACACACCACGGGCAGACTGCCCATAAAACGACGTGCCGAAGGGAATCTCTTCCCGGCGGGTACGCCCATTTTTCAACCGAATACTAACGACGGTTGTGCGGGCATCTACAGGTGTAAATGTTTGTGGTTGTTCCACCGAAAATACACGGAGTGGTCCCCGGTTTTCGGTGACGGCTAATCGGCAACGCCCTTGAGCATTCGGTAAACTAGCCAATGCTTTGGCATTACCCGGTACATAGAAGCCAGTTTGGTCAATCGTGAGTGCTGAAAAGCCACCTTTCCCGTCGCCTTTTAGCACCAGGCCATTGAAGGCATCCATACGCCCGGCAACCATATCGCTTCCGTGCTCATTGCCAACCAGAATGGCATCCAGATTGCCATCACCATCTACGTCCTGAGCAAACATACCGAATACGGGGGCTGTTTGTGCCATGATCGGCAATGGGCGAACCTCAAACTTGCCATTCCCTTTATTTTCGATATAGCTACTCATTGTATACGTGGCCGTAAGTTTCAATGCCTGGTTTCGCTCGTCTTCGGTTAAAATCTGGCTTATAGTTGCTTCACCGAATGGGCCGTACTTAATATATCGTTTCTTAATACCGATCATTTGCTTCACCATATCGTCCCAACCGAAGTAGGGGTATTCTTCGTACTGGCCTTTGGCATTTTTGAAATAGACCGTCGGGAAAGCGTCGTAGAATCCATTATTATCGAAGTCGCCTGCATAAATCCGTACAGGGTGTTCAGTAGTGGCCCGGAGCAGGGTATTCTGTCCCATATTTCCCGCCAGATAATCTACATCGCCGTCATTATCGAAATCACCGGGCGTCAACGAGTTCCAGAACCCTAGTTTATCGGTCAACCCGCTATTGTCGAGTGGCTGGAAATGGCCCTTTTCATTCCGAAGCATTGTTAAGGGTGCCCATTCGCTGGCTAGTAGTAAATCAACATAACCGTCGTTATCATAATCCGTCCAGAGCGCGTCGCAGGTTAGGCCGCTTTTGGCGAGAGTCGGGGCCAGTTGAGCCGTTACATCTGTAAAACGTAGCTTCCCTTTCTGGCTATCATTTCGAAGCAGAAAGCTGGGTACGCCCATTGGATATTTATAGGGCTCAACACGCCCGCCAACAAATAAATCGAGGTCACCGTCCTTATCGAAGTCGGCGGCTTTTACGCAGGAGCCATTGACCCGGAACATAGGCAATGCATTTGGGTCCAGCGTAAAATTGCCTTTCCCATCATTCACGTAAAGTCGATGGCGTAATGCCTCCTCTAATTGATCGGCCGGGAATTCGGTGCTTCCACTGACGGCATATAAATCTAAATCTCCATCTGCATCGGCATCGAATAGCAAGAGTCCGGCATCTTCAGACAGTTTAGTGGGCAATGGTTTGAGTATAAAATGCCCGTTGGGTTGCTGCAACAGGGCTTCTGTTGAATATTTGGAACTTCCGCCAACGACCATATCCACCAGGCCATCACCGTTTACATCGCCGGTAGCCAGAGCTGGACCGTATTCCGTTAGTTTGTGCAATAAGGTTTTTTGCAGGTTAAAATCAATAATGTCTGTTTCTTCGTGTCGATAGGTGATGCCCAAATCAGCCGTTACATCCTTCAGCAACGTTTTGTACGTTGGAATGGCTTCGTTTGCTTCACCGGGTTTGGCGTCAACTGCTTTGACGATGATTGTCTGGTCGGCCTTAACATTCGGGATAATCTGAATCCGACCACCGGGCCAGGTTACTTTCAGGCTTTTGATACTGGTAACTTTCCCTAAACCAAAATGAGCAATGGGCTCAACGCTCGATAAAAAGCCCCGGTAAGGCGTATGTTCATAAAACTCTTTTCGGCCATCGGGCAGCTCATATTCCACAAGGGCACCAAGCCCCATAGTATTAGTTCCGTCGCCCTGAAACTGGATACGCAGATAATGCGACTGTTCGGATTTTTTATCCGTCAGCGTATTTCGATAGACAAAAGCCTCATCGTCGATATTATTGACAATATAATCCAGATCACCATCGCCATCGAAATCCGCGTAGGCGGCACCATTCGCAAAATTTGGTTCGCTTAGGCCCCAGAGGTCTGTTACATTCTCGAAGGCCGGGCCGCCCGCATTGCCCCGATTCCGATAGGCATAGTCACTGACCTTTACCTGGGGAATTTTTGCGGTTAATTCTTTACGGAGTGCGTCTGTCAGATAGGTATTCACTGAACTGTAGTAGTTCGTAAAATCCCGATCTGTTACATCGCGCGGGAAGCCGTTAGTAATCATCAAATCCCGATAGCCATCGTGGTCAAAATCGGCTAACAAGGGCGACCAGCTCCATTCGGTTTCGGCTACACCCGCCAGCATGCTGATTTCACTGAAAATGGGCATGCCAGCATGCGATGTATCTGTGGGCCGGACTCCTTGATTGAGTTGCAATGTATTACGGGCATACTGATGCTCATAACCCAGGCGGTCCCACTCCTGATAGGCAAAATAACTGCTGGGGCCCATGAGGCTCTTTTTACGAAGATTATCCTCAGGAAGCATATCTACCGCAATTATGTCGGCCAGGCCATCGCCGTTAATATCGGCCACGTCATTTCCCATGGCTGATGAACTGGTATGCTTAAACGACTCGTGAGCGCGGTTTGTGAACGTACCATCATGGTTATTGACGTATAGCACATCACTACTGGCGAAGTCATTGGTCACGTAAATATCTTTCCAACCATCGCGGTTGATATCGCAGATGTTTATGCCTAGCCCAAATCCCTCTGCCACTGTGCCTGCCTGCCTGGTTACGTCGGTAAAGAAGGCGTGACCACGTTTTGGATCAAAGTCATTGCGATAGAGCCGGTCCGTGTTAGGCGATGTACCGTCATCTACTCGAGCACGCAGGTTATTCGGATTTTTTGGATCGGCAATCTGATCAACCAATACGTACAGGTCCAGGTCGCCATCGTTGTCGTAATCAAAAAAGGCGGAGTGAGTCGAAAACGTAGTATCGGCAATGCCATAATCGGCGGCCATTTCGCGGAATTTGGGAGCGCCATCGGCATCATTTCCCTGATTGACATATAATAAGTTGGTTCGTTGGGCCGCCTTTTTCTGGAGTGTGGTTGATATATACACATCCAGCTTGCCATCAGCATTGATATCAACTATTGATACGCCAGAACACCAGCGTCCCCCGCCCCCTACGCCGGCAGATTCCGTAACGTCTTTAAAATGCAGTTTGCTCGTGGCCGATTCAGTTTCGTTGATATAGAGTTTGTTCGAAACCTGATTTCCGGCAAAGAATACGTCCGGTTTTTTGTCCCCATTAAAATCACCAACCCCAACGCCCCCACCATTATAGATATATTGGTAATTGAGAATATTGAGCGTATCGCTATCAGTTATGGTATTAGCGAACGTGATGCCTGTTTCAGAAGAATCGAGTCGCTCGAAAAGGGGTTTCTCGCGACAGGCTGAAAGTACAAATAGAAATGCGACGGGTAAGAGCCAGACGCCATTTCGAGAGGTTGGTTTCATGAATAGGGTTATGCCGTTTTACGGTGGCAGAATAAGCAGATTATCTTGCAATTTACCCATAAAAAATGCCCCGAATACAAGTCTGAGCATTTTTAACATAGTTAGTCTACGGATTGACCCCCGCAGGTTTATTTTTACGGTTTCGGAAGCGAACTAGTGCTGGCTGAAAGGTATCTCGTTCAACGAAAATCACTATACCCAAAAAGAGACCGAATAAAGCCATGTGTACAGGCACCGCGACCCAAAGGTTGGGGATCGGAAATTGCCAGGATGCATAAATCAGTAAACCCGCGCCAAGCAGGTAGCCAATTGCCGAAAGAACATGATAAGGAACGGGATAATACTTCTCGCCCAACCAATAACATAGTACCATCATAACCAGGCTGGATATTGAAAAGGCCACTGCACAGCCCATATAGCCAATAATTGGGATGAGAAGCAGATTGAGGCCAATGGTTACGCCTGTTCCAATAACGGTAATAAGGGTGCCATAGCTCGTTTTGTCGCTCAATTTGAACCAGAAGGAAATATTATAATAAACGCCCAGCAACAGGTTACCCAACAAGAGTAATGGAACTACATCTAACCCAACACGGTACGCCTTCGACCGTAAAAATAGCTGGCCAAGCAGATCAAGGTTCAGGCTCACGCCAACCCAGATCAGCACGCAAACGATAATAAACCATTTTGTAACATTGGCCAGTAAGGTTGGTGCGTTTTTGTCTTCGGCCTGCGAGAAAAAGAAAGGATCGGCGGCAAACTTGAACGATTGAATCGCTAACGCCATAAAAACGGACAATTTGAGGCAGTTACCGTAAATGCCCAATACCGCTTCGGACGATAGACCTGGATAAAAACCCGGTGGCAGCAAATGACGAAGAAACAGTCGGTCGGTGAGTAAATTAAGTACGCTTGCCAGATTGGTAAGCATAATTGGGAACGCGTAAACGATCAAAGCTCGGCTCTGTGATCCATTAAGTTGGAATTGGAAGCCTGAAAATGCTTTCCGGATGATAATAAAGTAAAGGGCATTGCCGATTAGGTTGGCTAAAAAGGTGTAGCCCGGCCCTATTTTCGGGCTGTAAATCAAATCAGCCAGGGGCTGTAATGATGTGAGGTATTTGCCTTCGTAAATGTCTTTGGCAAAAATCAGGAAGAAGACATTTAACGCAACCACAATAACAATGTTCGTAATTTTTGCCCCAACAAACTCACGGGCTCGGTTCTCAACCCGCAACCGGGCAAATGGAATCGCCACGATGGCATCAATGGCAACTAATAACGCCGACCACTGGATAAATCGCTCCTGACCAGGGTAGTTGAGCCAATTCGTTATTGGTGTTGCCAGACTGAACAGGACGATAGAGGACGATACACTGATGCAGATAACAATACTTAATGATTGGTTGAAAATGCGGTTCTTTTCTTCGACAGGTTGGTTTTTGGAACGAGCAATAAATCGGAAAAACGCGGTTTCCAACCCCAGGGTGTACACAACGAGCAAGACACCAATCCAACCATAAAGCTCAACGTTTGAGGCCATGGCAGCTGGTTTGGCAAATGCATAGGTTTGAATAGGTACCAGCGCGTAGTTGAGTAACCGACCCAGAATTGTACTAATGCCGTAGAGCGCCGTGTCGCCCGCTAATTTTTTAAATGTACCCATTGATAAAAGAATGTCCGGCCAGTAGTAGCCTGCCTTGTTCGGGCAGACAAAGTTAAGACCTTTGGTTATCTTTGCACTTCCAGTCGAAACAGGCTACCGGCTGTTTCGCGTAACTTGCACTTATTCTACTGAAACAGCCGGAGCCTGTTTCGGCCAAGTCCATGTCTCTCAAAATCTCCTCTGCGCTGATTTCCGTTTTTTATAAAGACGGTCTCGAGCCTCTGGTTCGTTTGTTAAACGAACAGAACGTCAAAATTTATTCGACGGGCGGCACCCAGGCATTTATTGAACAACTCGGTATCCCGGTTACGGCCGTTGAAGATATCACCGGCTATCCGTCTATTTTTGGTGGGCGTGTTAAAACGTTGCACCCAGGTGTAATGGGCGGTATCCTGTATCGTCGTGACGTACCCGAAGACCTTGCACAGGCTGAGCGTCACCAGATTCCGCCTATTGACCTGGTCGTTGTCGATTTATATCCTTTTGAGGAAACGGTTGCATCAGGTGCTTTGGATGAGGACGTTATTGAGAAAATTGACATTGGCGGTATTTCGCTCATTCGGGCTGCTGCCAAGAATTACAACGATGTGCTGATCGTATCATCGCGCAGTCAATATGCTGATGTTGTAGCGTTGTTGAGCGAGAAAAATGGCGCTACTGACATTAAGGATCGCCGGGAATATGCGGGTAAAGCGTTCGCGGTTACGTCGCACTATCAGTGAATTGCTAGATCAACTTGGTGAAAACTTACTTCTTAACGTTGTTGTACTCCTGATCCGTTACCG